>JBLFWZ010000190.1:0-9167 GCA_047611905.1 Gammaproteobacteria bacterium
CGATCGGCGTTAGCACCTGCAGGTCCGCTAACCGTTCCATCTGTCGCGTTTTTGCTCGCTCGTTGACTGATTCTCCAAGCAGATTCGGCGTCGGAAAACACTCTTCCAAGTAATCGATAATGGACAGCGATTCGATGAGATAATCACCGGGGGAAATCTCCAAGACCGGAACGGTGCCGAATGGGTTTCTCTGCAAATGGTCTGGCTGGTGTTGCTCGCCCTTCATCAACTTTACACGGATTTCTTCAATCTCGAAGACAGCCCCGCCGTCAGTTTTTTCGGCGATATACAGGCGAACTTTTGTCGGATTAGGGGCTACTTCGACCCAATAGAGCTTCATCATCAGTCGATTCTACATTGCAAATAACCGCCAGCCGGGCGAACCGGCGGCGGCTTCGCCGAATTACGCCGCTTTGATTTTACCGGCTTCGTGGGCTTGTTGCAGACGCCGCAGTTCTTCCCATCCCAAATAACGGGTGAAGCCGTCATCGTCGTAAAACAAGACCGGACCATCGCATATGAACAAATATTCAGTATCTTCCAGGGCTTCCGTCGCACCGTGAAGCATACCGTTCGGTTCATAGATGTAGTCACCGGCGTCCAAGGTGCCGTCCCGAACACCGAGCTTGCCAGACAAAATAAACGTATGTGAAGCCGTAAGGTGCTTATGCTGCGGAGCAATATAGCCCTTTAGCCAGCGGAATTGGACCGCCCATCGACCCGATTCTGCGCCTGTCCAAAGCACTTTTAGAAAGCTGCGTTTCGGATCGTCCGGTACGGGGATCCAGTCGTGTTCGGTCGTTTTAAATAACGTATCCATCAATTCTGGATTGATCGGTGAAATATCTTGGGGCATTGCCATCTCGTTCTCCTTCAACATCTGTTCGATTGTTCGTGAGGTATTCTAGCCGCATATTTCCACACAATGGCAACCCAGGAGTGGATTGGCGGCGGCGAGCTAGAAGCGAGCGCTCGTATGAAACGCACATCGAGCGATGCGCCTCAATTTTCCGCATCTACCACGGCATACAAATCATAGTCGTCGGCATCAGATACGGTCGCCTTGTAAAGTTCACCAATAGACAAATGCTGGACGCCCGGCCCGGACAGGTGTACGACGCCGTCAATTTCTGGGGCATCCGCCCAGCTTCGTCCTACCGGGCCTTCCTCAGTGATAGCATCCACCAAAATTTCAACCGTCTGTCCGACACGACGCGCAAGTCGCTCACGGGAGATGGCCTGTTGGCATTGCATGAATTCATTCCACCGAGCTTCCTTAACGTCTTCGGAAACGGCGCCTGGCAATTCATTCGCGGCTGCGCCTGCGACAGGAGAATATTGAAAACATCCGACCCTATCCAGTTCTGCCTCTTCGATAAAATCTAATAACAAGTCGAAATCTTCGTCAGTTTCGCCCGGAAAGCCGACGATAAAAGTGCTTCGCAAAGTGATGTCCGGGCAAATTTCGCGCCATCGATTAATTCTTTTGAGCGCGTTCTCCGCGTGAGCTGGGCGACGCATCAGCTTTAGGATACGTGGGCTGCCGTGTTGAAATGGGATATCGAGATAGGGCAAAACCAATCCGTCAGCCATTAATGGTATTACTTTATCAACGTGCGGGTACGGATATACATAGTGAAGGCGAACCCACACGCCGAGCTCACCGAGTGCCCGACACAGCCCCAGCATATCGGCCGTTAGCGGTCGACCCTGCCAAAATCCAGTGCGGTATTTGATATCGCTTCCGTAGGCACTTGTGTCTTGTGAAATTATTAATAATTCCCGAACTCCGCTATCGACCAGTCGTTGCGCCTCGTCCATAACGTCGCCGATAGGTCGGCTAGCTAAGCGTCCGCGCATCGACGGAATAATGCAAAAACTACATTTGTGATTGCAGCCCTCGGAAATCTTGAGATAGGCGTAATGGCGCGGTGTCAGCTTGATACCCTGGGGCGGTACGAGATCGATGTACGGATTGTGCTCGTGTTCGAATGGCAAATGAGTATGAACCGCATCGACAACCGCCTCATATTGCTGAGGTCCGGTTACGCTGAGCACGCTGGGGTGCAAGGATCTAATTTCTTCAGCCTGCACGCCGAGGCAACCCGTCACGATAACTTTGCCATTCTCGCTAACGGCTTCTCCAATCGTGGCAAGAGACTCTGCTTTCGCACTATCAATGAAGCCACAGGTATTGACGACGACTAAATCGGCGGCCGCGTAGGTAGCAACCAACTCGTAACCGTCAGTGCTGAGCTGCGTCATAATTCTTTCGGAATCGACTAGTGCCTTTGGACAACCCAGACTGACGAAGCCAATTTTTGGTGCATTGATGGCCACGTTAAACGGACCCGACGGGTCGGTTGGTTGAGATATTGAAATTCACGAACACTATATTATTCACCTAATACCCAAGCGCACAACCGTCTAAACGAGGTTCGCTGCCCGCCACGTACACTTGCTCGTGCGAATCGTAGCAAATGGCTTGATAACCACCGACGAATCCGCTGATCCAATCTTCGATTTCTTGCATCTTATGACCACGGCGCTGTAGTTCTTCAATTAACGAGCCATCGAATTCTGGTTCATATTGCACGATGCCTAGACCATCGAGACACTGGCCATTCGGTTGGCGGCCGCCAAAGTGGCGCATGCGCGCAGCGTCACCCGCTGCCTGTGGATCCATGTCAAAATCTATCATATTAACGAGTACTTGAACCTGTCCCTGCGGTTGCATGTCGGCACCCATTACACCAAAACTCAGCCATGGCTTACCGTCTTTCATGACAAAGGCGGGAATAATTGTGTGGAACGGCCGTTTCTTCGGAGCGTAGCAATTAGGATGGTCTCGGCCCAGGCTAAATCCGGCACCGCGACATTGCAGCGCGTAGCCGCTACCGGGCGGCACTAGCCCAGATCCAAAAGGCGAAAATATGCTTTGGATCAATGACACCATCATGCCGTCGCTGTCCGCCGCGCATAGATAGGTCGTGTCGCTTCCGGGTACCGCAACGTCGCCATGCGAAAATTTGCTGGCCGCCACCTGATTGTTAATCAGCGCGCGTCGGCGCTCGGCGTAGGATTTATCGATCAGCGTCTTCGTTGGAATGTCGGAGAATTCGGGATCGGCATAGTAACGAGCGCGATCTTCGAAGCATAGTTTTTTCGCCTCGATAAACACGTGCCAATAATCCGCACTATTTGGTCCAAAATCCCTCAACGGGTAGGCTTCTAGGATGTTTAATATTTGCAGGACAGATAGGCCCTGACCATTCGGCGGCAATTCGAAAACGTCATGACCACGGTACGAGGTTGTCAACGGCGCGACCCACTCGCAATGACTTCCTAACAGATCCTGTTCGGTTACGACGCTACCGATTGAGCGCAAATACTCGACGACGGATCGTGCGCCATCGCCTTCATAAAACGCCCTTCGCCCGCCTTGACCGATCGCGACGTAGGTAGCTGCAAGATCGGGGTTGCAAAACACCTGACCCATTCGCGGTGACGCACCTTTGATTTCGAACGTCTGGGAAAACGGACCGGTGAGCTTAGCGAGCACTGGATCATCGACAACGCCTTTGACAGCATCTGCCCAGGCTTCGGCCGTACGTTTACCAATCACCACTCCTTGGCGGGCATGCTCAATGACGGGTTGGAAGAGTTCGGCAAACGGCAAGCGACCAAATCGCTCATGGAGGGCACACCAACCGTCGACTGCGCCGGGCATAGTGAACGCGAGAGGGCCGCGTCCCGGCATTGTGTCCGCCCCACCAAGCTGCTCCTTGAGTGATGAATAAGACAATTCAGCTGGGCTTCGGCCGCTGGCATTTAAACCGACCAAGGCCTTATCGCGCGGATCCCATACGATCGCAAACAGATCGCCACCAGGACCGCACATATGTGGTTCGACGAGACTCAGCATTGCGTTGGTCGCAATCGCGGCGTCGACGGCGCTGCCGCCGTTTCTTAAAACGTCGAGCCCCACTTGTGTCGCCAAATTTTGACTAGACGCGACCATTCCGCGTTTGCCGAAACTAGGACTGCGCGATCTAATTTTGATGTGAGCGCTTGATTTCAATTTTTCTACCTAAATTATTCGGTCGCGGTAAGGCGCGATGGATCTTTGCAATTTCACCCAGTCGGGTCTGAGTCCTAGCTGGCATCACGGTACTTTTTCGGTCGGCGAACGCAATATGCATAAACAACATTTCCGCGCTCGCTGCGAGCTCCCCAGTTTGACGATGGTACAAAGCTTGATAGGTGTGAACGAGTTTCGGTGCCCAATCAATCAACGTCGTCTCTATCTTAAGCAAATCCTCGGAAAATAGTTCTCGACGGAAAGCCAGGTCGCAATCCGCTATAAAAATAGTGCCGACGCCTTCATGAGTGTAGTCCCAACCAATTCCACAATCACGGAAAAACACCTCGCCGCCATCGTCGAATGCCCTCAAATAGTAGGCGACATTCATATGCCCGTTGGCATCTAGCCAATCGGATTTAACCGTCAACGTGCTTTCGAAGGGAGCGGGGATTTCTGTGCTAGACATAAGCGAACGGTCCGCGCGTGCTGTGACGTTTGCAACGATTGTCGAATATCAAACAGCGCCCTCAAATGCAAATATTTTTCCAGGATTTAAAATACCGCGCGGATCCAAGGAGTGCTTTAAATGGCGCATCAATTTAATTTCGGTGTCGCTTCGCGATATCGACAGATACTCCTTTTTTTCCAAACCAATACCATGCTCAGCAGAAATCGAACCGCCGAATGGCCGTAATGGCTCGTAGACAGCACGTTCGACACCGAGATGGATAGCTTCGTCTCGATCCGGGACCGTGATCGCGAAATGTATATTACCGTCGGCAATATGACCAAAGGTATAGCAGTAATGATGGGGCCATTGTTCCTTTAGACGCCGCTTCACTTCATCGACGTACTCCCCGACATATCGAACTGCGATACTGACGTCGAAAATTTGCGGCGGCCCGTAGCGAAAGAACTGTTCCACGTCGTCTCTAATCGCCCACATCGCGGCTCGATCGCCACCAGATTGCGCCACTGCGGCGTCTGCGATGAGTCCGTCTTCGAGCGCTTTTATCATGATCGCCTCGAAGTGTTCACGGCCGCTAACTGAACCGAGCGACTCAACGATGGCATAAAAAGGTCGGGTTGCTTCAACCGGCGGTTTATTTGTTGCCGGCGCGGTCGTCACTAAGTCGTAATAATCATGCCACAAAACTTCGTACGCACTTAACGTGCCGCCAAGCGCACCGTCGACATATTTCAAAAACGTTGTCACTTGATCAAAATTGTCGAACGCAACAAACGCTGTGTCTTCCGCCGAAATAGCCTCGCGCAAACGCACCACCAATCGCGTAACGATGCCGAGCGTTCCCTCCGTGCCGATGAACAGCTGCTTTAGATCGTAACCGGCGTTGTTCTTAATCATTTTATTTAGCGACGAAATGATCGTGCCATCTGCCAATACTGCTTCAATGC
Organism: Gammaproteobacteria bacterium; assembly: GCA_047611905.1. GTDB lineage: Bacteria > Pseudomonadota > Gammaproteobacteria > UBA11873. The sequence continues at coordinate 5,501 of JBLFWZ010000190.1, forward strand.
CGAGAATGTTATCGCGCATCATGCCGAAGCGGATAACTCTATTACCGCCGGCGTTGGTCGACACGTTGCCACCAATTTGGCAGGATCCACGTGCCCCGAGATCAACCGGGAAAAATAGATTTTTCTCGTCTGCTGTGGCTTGCAATTGTTGCAGCGGGACACCGGCCTGGACGGTCATGGTTCGACCGATTTCGTCAACTTCTTCTATTTTATTCATTCGCTCGAGCGACAAAATGACGTCATCCGCAGTCGTGATCGAAGATTGCACGAGACCGGTTCGTCCACCATGAGCAACGACCGTTTGATTCTCCGCGTGGCAGATTTTTAGGATCGCGGCGACTTGCTCAGTCGTCGTCGGGCGCAATATTACTTGCGCTTGGATCGATTCCTCGTTCCAAACATGGACAGCACGGCCACTAACATCGTCGCCTCGCAGTATGCCGTTCGCGTCGAGCACGGCCTCGAATTGCTTAATTAAATTACTCATTAGTTCTACCGCCCGTTGCTAGTCGCTTGATGCCGCGGCTAGTGCTTGATCAAGGTCCCACAGAATATCGTCTAAAGTTTCCAGGCCGACAGATATACGAACCATGTCTGGCGTGATGCCGGCGCTGATTTGTTGTTCTTCGGACATTTGCCGGTGCGTTGTCGAGGCAGGGTGAATAACTAAAGTTTTTGCATCGCCAACGTTAGCGAGATGGCTCAGAAACTGTACGCTTTCAATAAATTTCACACCCGCCGCTTGTCCGCCCTTCACGCCGAACGACATGATGGCGCTCGCGCCGCGCGGAACATATTTCTGCGCGAGGTCGTAGTATTTATCGTTCGGTAGACTCGGGTAGCGCACCCATTCGACATTCGGATGCTCATCCAAAAATTTAGCGACCGCCAGCGCATTCTCGCAATGCCGGTCCATGCGCAACGGCAAAGTTTCGAGCCCTTGTAATAACAAAAACGCATTGAACGGGCTTAGTGCCGGCCCCAAGGTTCGTAATGTTTCAACTCGTGCCTTCATCGTGAACCCGAAGTCACCAAACGTCTCGTAGAATTTAACGCCGTGATAGCCTTCTGACGGCTCCATCATCATGGGGAAATTACCGTTATCCCAGGGGAATTTTCCTGACTCGACCAACAGTCCTCCCATCGTCGTACCGTGGCCGCCAATAAATTTGGTCGCCGAGTGCACGACGATATCCGCGCCGAATTCCATCGGTCGGCACAAGTACGGTGTTGGAAACGTGTTGTCAATAACTAAGGGCAAACCGGCAGCGTGGGCGACGTCTGCTATGGCTTCGATGTCGAGTACGTTGATCAGCGGGTTACCCAGTGTTTCGGCGTAGATTACTTTCGTCTTCTCGGTGATCGCTTTGGCGAAAGAATCCATATCATCCGGGTCGACGAACGTAGTGTCTATTCCCATGCGCCGAAACGTGACGTCGAATTGCGAATAGGTTCCGCCGTACAGCGTTTTTGCCGAAACCATATGGTCTCCGGCTTGCAACAGCGTTAGCAAAGCCACCATTTGTGCTGACATGCCGGAGCCCACAGCGACTGCCGCCCTGCCCCCCTCTAGCGCCGCGATGCGTTCTTCCAATACAGAATTCGTTGGATTACTTAAACGCGAATAAATATTGCCGAAGGTCTGCAAATTGAACAGGCTCGCGGCGTGATCGGCATCGTCGAATACAAATGAGGTGGTTTGGTAGATCGGCGTCACTCGCGCACCGGTCGCCGCGTCAGGGATCTGCCCCGCATGCAAAGCCAAAGTCTCGAATCCGAATTCGCGATCTGCCATTAACCGTTCTCTTATTTGATCGTGTTAGTTTGCGACGTTTTTCGGTCGCTTCGAAGAAATCACTTTTGTGTTGACACCAACGAAGTTCAAACCGCCGAATAAACGTGCATGTTCGATTTTCATGCAACGGTCCATCACAACTTCTAGACCGGCCGAACGTGCCACCCGGGCTGCGTCGTAATTGACGATCTCCAACTGTGTCCACAAGACTTTTGCGCCAATGGCGATCGCTTGGGCCGCGAGCCCCGGAATTTCTTCCGTTGCGCGAAAACAGTCGACCACATCGATGGCATCCGGTACGGCAGACAGATCGGGATAGCAAGTTTCACCGAGGACTTGGTCGTACATCGGATTGACGGGTATTACTCGATAGCCGTGGTCTTGCAGATATTTCGCGGCGAAATTACTCGGTCTATGCCAATTACGTGACAAGCCAACCACGGCCACCGTTCGGTAGTCACTCAAGATCCGACGTAAGGTCGGAATATCAGTTTCAAACTCTGAGTCGACGACGGACATGTTCGGACGTGATCTCCTCTATCGAGCGGCAACCAAGTAGCGCCATATCGCGGACAATTTCTTCTTTTAATAATGCCAGTGCTCGATCGACACCTGCCTCGCCACCAGCACCGAGTCCAAATAAATATCCGCGGCCGAGCGATACGGCGCGCGCACCGAGCGCCAAGGCTTTCAAAACATCCGTGCCACGTCTTATACCGCCGTCGCAAATAACTTCTGCCCGATCGCCGACCGCGGCAACGATTTCCGCAAGCACATCAATTGGCGCTGGGGTGTGGTCGAGTTGGCGGCCGCCATGCGTAGAAACCATAATAGCTTTGGCACCAATATCGACGGCGCGCAACGCGTCATGTACGGTGAGGACGCCTTTAACAACAAAAGGGCCACCCCACTCTTCGGCCATAAAAGCCGCATCGTCCCACGTAACCGTCCGATCGAATTGTCCGGATATATAGTCCACGAGGGTCGTTACATCTCCGTCATCGCCGGTCGACACTCTGTGCTCTACGTTCGCTAAGCTGAACGGCGGCGTAGAGAGATAACTCAGTGACCACAAGGGGTGCAACGCAAAATCGAACCATCCGGCAAGCGAGAATTTCGGCGGTATGGTCATCCCGGTGCGTAAATCACGTTCGCGATTGCCGGTTAACGATAAATCGATTGTTAAGCACATCGCGTGGTATTCGGCAGCTTTGCATCGCTCGATAAATTCGCTAACCAAAGTGCGATCTTTAAAGACGTAGATCTGAAACCATTTTGGTCCGTCGCATACTTTTGCGACGTCCTCGATGGAGTACGTCCCCATAGTCGACAAGGTATAAATCGTATTGGCCCGAGCCGCCGCACGTGAAACGGCTAGCTCGCCGTCGTGATGAAACAAACGCGACATGCCGGTCGGTGAGCAAAACACGGGGATATCGACGGCCTGGCCTAAGATCGTTGTTGACGGATCAATGTGGCTAATGTCGTTCAGGTTTCTCGGCAACAGTTCGTAGTCGTCGAAACTACTGCAGCTGCGCTTGAGATTGACTTCGTCTTCGGCGCCGCCGTCCATGTAGTGAAACATCGGGCTTGGCATGCGGATGCGCGCGGCGGCACGTAAATCGTTAATGTTCCGAGCGCGTTTCAATTGCCAGTTGGCAAACGCATGGTCAATCTTTTCTAGCCAAGGCCAAGGCATCGCTAATCGCCGTAGTTTATGAGTATCGCGACGATAACAGATGACCGTATCGCGGGCGAGTACCGACCATCTTTGATGTCATTGGGTGATCAGAAATTTGCAGCATCGAGTAGCAACACCGATCCGGAACCGGTAACGATAGTTGTGGCGAGTGCCTGTGTTTGAGGCATTAC
>JBLFWZ010000191.1:0-9132 GCA_047611905.1 Gammaproteobacteria bacterium
ACAACATCGTGTCGAGTCACGATCCGCGCTTCGATGGTCGGATCTTTGTCGGCGTTAAATCGACTGGGGTCTATTGTCGCCCGGTGTGTTCAGTGCGAATGCCGAAATTTGAGAACTGTACGTTTTACGGCCATGCGGCAGGCGCAGAAAAAGCCGGATTCAGACCGTGTCTCGTGTGTCGCCCGGAGCTCGCGCCCGGGGATGCGAAAGTGGATGCCGTGTCGAAACTCGCGCGACTTGTGTTGCGGCGTATTGAGGATGGTGCGCTTAACCATCTTAGCGTCGATGAACTTGCCCGTGAGTTCAAAGTGTGCGGGCGCCACATGCGCCGTGCATTGCATAAGGAATTCGGGATCACGCCCATAGAGCTCGCCCAAACGCAACGTCTCCTGCATGCGAAACAGCTGCTCACCGAGACGGACATGTCTGTCACAGACGTTGCGTTTAGCGCGGGCTTTGATAGTTTGCGCCGCTTCAACGGGCTGTTCAAATCGCGCTACAAGCTCGCGCCGACGGCGCTACGTCGCCACTCGATAGACCGATCTTCGTTGCCTTCTTCGGACACTGAAAACGCGGCGGGTATCACATCGTTTCGCATCGATTACCGGCCACCGTACAACTGGCACACCTTTATCGCGTTTCTGGGCGCGCGTGCCATCCCCGGCGTCGAAGCCATTCGCGATGGTGTGTATTTGCGCACGGTTAGCATCGGCGAGCACCGGGGCTGGATCGCAGTCGCACCGTTTGTTCCTGCCAAGCGCGCGCGGCCCGTTCATGCCCTGAAGTTAACTATCTCGGAGAGCCTGCAGGGAGCGTGTGTACCAATCCTAACGCGAGTAAAAACGGTGTTTGATACGCGCGCGAATGCTCACGACATCGACTCACATCTGAGTCGCGATCCACTCTTGAACCGGGTGGTAGTAGATTTTGCTGGTATGCGATTACCAGGTGCGTTTGATGGATTTGAATTGTTACTACGCGCGATTCTTGGTCAGCAAGTGAGTGTTAAAGGTGCGACGACTTTAGCTGGACGAATGGCCGCTGAGTTCGGCGATCCGATTACCACGCCCTGGCCGGAGCTTACTCACCTGAGTCCGGATGTGGGACGCATCGGGCGCGCAGATATTGGACGTATCGCGAAGATCGGTATGCCTGGCAAGCGCGCCGAGACCATCCGACTCGTCGCCCGCGCCATGAGTGCGGGTGACCTCGTGCTCGCACCCGGGACCGATCCCGACGTCGCCCGCGATACCTTAATCGCATTCCCCGGAATTGGGGAATGGACCGCGTCTTATGTCGCGATGCGCGCGCTGGCCTGGCCGGACGCTTTACCGCTCGGCGATCTCGGGATTAAGAAGGCGCTCAATTTAACTCGTGCGGCAGATATCTTGGCGCGCACGGAGGCGTGGCGCCCATGGCGGGCCTATGCAGCAATCTATCTGTGGCTGTCATTATCCGGTGGCTAGTTACGGCATCGAGGAATCGCCCATGAAGTTATTAATCGACCGAATTAAGTCACCGATTGGTGAAGTTAGAATCGTCTCCGATGGCGAGTATCTACGCGCCTTGGATTTCGCCGACTATGACGAACGCATGCAACGCTTGCTCGCACGGCATTACGGCTCTTTCGAACTTGTGCCAACGAAAAACCCGAATGGCTTGAGCGAAATAATGGAACGCTATTTCGCCGGTGAATTGACCGCGATAGACACGATAAAAGTTGCCGCCAATGGCACGGCTTTCCAGACCTTGGTGTGGCGACATTTGCGCGACGTGCCGCTGGGGAAAACCTGGAGTTACGGGGAGCTGGCCCGTCGCATTGGTAAACCGAAAGCCTCGCGCGCCGTGGGTTTAGCGAATGGCAGCAATCCTATTGCGATCGTTGTACCGTGCCATCGTGTGATTGGAGCGAACGGTAGTTTGACGGGCTACGGCGGTGGCATGGAGCGTAAACAGTGGTTACTGGTGCATGAGGGTGTGAACTTGCTCTAGATGGTATGCCGAAGCGAATCGTCTTCGCGCTCATCTAATATGCATCAGCTCGAGGCGTGCTGCGGTTGTGCTCGCCGCGCTCTACTTTATCTCTGCCGCTTAAGTGCCATGCAGATAAATTAGACCGCCCTCGTTTGCCGGGTGCGAATGTTACTATGGCTGCGTCTTAAACTCATCGCGAAGGAAATATCGCCTAATGAAACTACGCAACGTGGCGATCGGCTCTTTCGTGCTGGTCGTGAACTTACTCTCACTCAGTGCTTTCGCAGTAGATGTTAGCCGGGCCGATATAGACCGTTGGCTCGCCGAGAAAACGGTCGCTGATCCGCCCACGGCCGGAACCATTGTCGGACGCGCACAACTCGAGACCTTGCACCCGTGGATCGTCCCCGGTTATCGCGAAGAGTTTGAATTCGACGAGATCGCAGTTGAAATTCAAGCAGCTGGCGATTATCCCGTTCATCCATCGTATGCGGCCGCGACCGAGAAATTCAAAGGACAAGCCTCAATTGGCCCCGATGGCGCGCTGGATAATTATCTTGCCGGCCAACCATTCAGCATCGAACAAATTGAAAGCACCGATCCCGCGACCGGTGGCTACATGCTGGCCTGGAATCAAATCCATCGTTGGCAATATTACGGCTACAAAGTTGATGAGCTGACCATGTCTTACGTAGGACCCAATGGTTCGAAGGCCCCATTGGAGCCAGAGCACGGTCTCGACGGCGGCGGCAACTTGGATCGGGTGTTGCACCAAGCCTATCACCGGGTTTATTTAAATAAACTCGCGATGCTGCCTCAGCAAAATTACCAAGTTGAAGTTCCGGACAGCGATACACGGTTCTTCAAGGACTACATTGCCTTTCTCGCGCCGTTCAACATCAAGGGAACACGTTTTGTTGTCGAACGCATGCTTGATCCGCACGCTGATGATCAAGTCAATACCTACCTGCCGACAGAACGCAGAGTACGACGATTCTCGGCCCAAGAACGCTCCGATAGTTTTATGGGATCGAATGGCACCTTGGACGATTTCGAGGGCTTCTCGGGTCGCGTTCTAGATTACAAATGGAACTACCTCGGCCAAAAGCAAGTGATGTTCATCCCCGACACCAAGGGAGATTTACAAAGGACCTACGGACCCTACAGCCGCGTACCGAATGATCGCTGGCAAGTGCGCAATTGTTATGTCGTCGAAGTGATTTCAACATGGGACGGGCATCCGTACCGCAGCCGCGTATTACTGCTCGATGCGCAAACACTTGGCGTCGGATTATCCCTGGTGTTTAACCACGACAACGATTTGTGGAAGGTGCTGCTGACGAGCTATCGGGCACCGTTATTGAAAGAAGGCGAAAATGAATCGTTGGAAACTTCCGTGCTGAGCTGGCGCGGACAAATAAATATTGATCGACTTGCGAACACGGCGACCGTTGTACAAGCGCGAACCGAAACGACCCATCCGACCATGAGCAACGCGAAAATAAAGCGCATCTTTAGCGTCTCGAGCCTAACTGCCGGTCAGTAATTGGCGCGACCTCCGACAAACGGCTAGGGTCGCTCGATCCGCCCCACCTCAGAGAGCATAGGGCGCGTTTCCACGCGCCTAGGCGTAGGCTAGACATTGCTGCTTTGGCGGCGCTTCGATCCTGACGCCTCACCATCAATGTAAATCTACTAGGACAGCGCCCATGGCAAATTATTTAAAGCGCGGCAAGCCCCAAAGTGAACGTGATCAAGACGACGTTAAAACCCGCCAGACAGTCGAAAACTTACTCAAGGAAATTGAATCGCGTGGTGATGAAGCCTTGCGCGAGCTTTCTGGGCGGTTCGACAATTGGGTCCCAGATTCCTTTTTGTTATCTGAATCGGAAATTGAGAATGCGATCAGCAAAGTAGCGGATCGCGACATTGCAGATATCAAATTTGCGCAAACGCAAGTGCGAGGTTTCGCCGAACATCAAAAAGCGGCCTTAAAAGATATTGAAGTAGAAACTTTGCCAGGAGTGATCCTCGGGCACAAAAACATTCCCGTGAACTCCGTCGGATGCTACGTCCCCGGTGGCGCTTATCCGATGGTCGCATCGGCGCATATGAGCGTGGTCACTGCTAAAGTCGCCGGTGTTAAGCGGATTGTCGCCTCGGCGCCTCCGTTTGAAGGCGGCGCGCATCCCGCGATTGTTGCCGCAATGCATTTAGCCGGAGCCGATGAAATTTTAGTGCTGGGGGGTACGCAAGCCGTCGGTGCGATGGCACTTGGCACGGAGTCGATTAAACCGGTCGATATGTTGGTGGGTCCCGGCAATGCATACGTCGCCGAGGCAAAGCGGCAACTGTACGGCAGGGTCGGTATCGATTTGTTTGCCGGTCCAACCGAGACCTTAGTCATCGCCGACGATTGTGTCGATGGGGAATTATGTGCGACCGATCTGCTGGGCCAAGCTGAGCATGGATCGACGTCGCCCGCGATTTTGCTAACCACTTCAGCGCAGCTAGCCCACGACACGCTAAAAGAAATCGAACGGCTATTAAAAGTGTTACCGACGGCTGCAATCGCGCGCGCGGCATGGGAAGATTTTGGCGAAGTCATTGTCTGCGATTCGCGCGAGGAAATGGTCGTTGAGGCAGATCGCATCGCATCCGAGCACGTGCAAGTGATGACAAAAGATCCGGACTATTTCCTCGATCGAATGACAAACTACGGTGCGCTGTTTCTGGGTCCGAGAACGAATGTAAGTTACGGCGATAAAGTGATCGGCACGAACCACACCTTGCCGACCAAAAAAGCCGGGCGATATACCGGTGGATTGTGGGTAGGTAAATTCATTAAGACGCACACTTATCAGAAGGTGACGACCGACGCCGCGTCGGTAATGGTCGGTGAATATTGTTCGCGTTTGTGCATGTTAGAAGGTTTCGTCGGCCACGCCGAACAAGCGAACATCCGCATACGTCGCTACGGTGGGCGCGACATCCCGTACGGCACGGCTGCCGAATGATCAAACTTCCAACCACACCGAGTATGCGGCTCGACGGCCGCCGCGCATTAGTCACAGGCGCGAGCCGCGGCATCGGCATGGGCGCCGCTGTGGCGCTTGCAGAAGCTGGCGCACACGTCGTGTTGGCTGCACGATCGAGTGCGGAACTTGAGCAAGTAGTCGATGCCATTCGTGAGCGTGGCGGTGCTTGCGAGGGCGTTGAAGTTGACGTGACGGACATTGAACGTGTTACGCAAATTATCGAAGATACGGCCGCGTTCGATATTCTAGTGAACAACGCGGGTACGAATCGCCCGGGGCCCATGCAGGAAATGACGCCAGAGGATTTCGATGCAGTAATGAATCTCAATGTGCGTGCAGCCTACTTCGTCGCTAAGGCGGTAGTGAAAAAAATGCAGATCAAAGGGCAGGGCGGGTCTATTATTAACACATCCTCGCAAATGGGACATGTAGGCGGAATCGACCGCACAATCTACAGCGCCTCGAAACATGCTATCGAAGGTCTCACGCGCGCGCTCGCCATCGAGCTTGGCAAATACAACATTCGGGTGAATACGATTTGTCCGACCTTCATCCGTACGCCGATGACAGAGAAGACCTTTGCCAATCCAGAACTCGTTGAGTGGATCCAGTCAAAAATAAAGCTCGGACGCATTGGGGAAATCGAAGACATTATGGGAGCTTTCGTGTTTCTAGCCTCAGATGCAGCCGCGATGATGACGGGCAGTTCACTCATGATCGATGGCGGCTGGACAGCCGGTTAGCGAGGCCGTGAGACGCTCAGGCGATAGCTTGAGTTCCCCGATCGTCGACAACTTCTATTCGGGCGACAACGCCGTGCCGTTCGATCGCCGCACGGTCAAGCAAAATCGACCTGTAAACTTGCCGATAGCTTGACACATTAACCCGCCTAACGTAGTCTCCGCCAGCTCGAATAAGCAGCAGCTAACGGTCTGAAAAAGCGAAAGTTTATGCTCGCTTTTGCAAGCCGGCAGGGAAATCTAAACTGATTGCTGATTCACGGGGCTATAGCTCAGCTGGGAGAGCGCCGCAATGGCATTGCGGAGGTCCGCGGTTCGATCCCGCGTAGCTCCACCAAATCTTGGGTTGGTATCATTTTTTGATAAACCCCTGATTTAAATAGGACAACATGTCCCCATCGTCTAGAGGCCTAGGACACTGCCCTTTCACGGCGGCAACAGGGGTTCGAATCCCCTTGGGGACGCCATACATAAAAAGACCGGGCTTTGCCCGGTTTTTTTATGTATTGAGTTTGTAAGGGTTAGCAGAGAACTCCTTCGGTTCGACAATTTGCGATTAAGCAAATTGGACGCGCGGAGTGCGCCCCGCAGGGGTGAGCAAACAATGCTTTGTTTGCGAATCTATCCCCTTGGGGACGCCATACATAAAAAGACCGGGCTTTGCCCGGTTTTTTTATGTATGGCGATAAAAGGTGACGGAGGGATTAGAAATTGTCGATTGGCGAAATACTAATCCCTCCGTCACCTTTACGCCTTTACGTTCCTTTACGCGCCTTTAGTTATGCAAGACGAAATCGACGACGAGCCGATTGAATTCGTCAGCATGTTCGATCATGGCCCAGTGACCGCAACGGTTAAGTAGCACCAGGCGCGAGTTCGGGATATACGACACGAGCGTCAGCGAATGTTCGTAATGGACGACGCGGTCGTCGCGCCCGTGAATCAAGAGGCTGGGCGCTGCGATGCCCATGATCTGCTCGAGGCTAGCCATCTGTGGCACCGGACTGCCCTTGGGTAGCCCGGCAAGGAAGTTCTCAAGATGCTTGGGTTGAGCGCTGGCCGCTTCCGAGCGTTTGCGACACAGTTCTGTATCGGCGAAGCGCTTGTCGTAGCACATGATTTCTACCAGGCGCTGCATCGTGTCGGCAGTCGGATTACGGTAGGCCTCGACAAGAATTTTGAGACCCTCGGTGGGGCCGTCGCCGGCGCCGTAGAGCCGCGGCAGACGACTCATTACCGAACCCATGGTGATCAGATGAGAAACCCGGTCGGGATATTCCGCTGCCATCCGGATCGCGTTAACGCCGCCCATTGAATTGCCAACTATCGCCGCGTGTTCGATATTGAGCGCATCCATGAACTGCAAGGTTGCGGCGACGTGGTCCATTTGATCGATGGTGCAGGGATCGGACGCACCCCAGCCGGGCATGTCGACGGCCAGAGTTCGGAAATGCGCGGACAGTCCGGCCATGTTGCCGGAGAAATTGCTCCAACCGGTGGCGCCAGGGCCCGAGCCGTGTAACAGGATGACGGGATGGCCAGTTCCTGCTTCGTGGTAGTGGATGTTCCAGTCGCTAGTCTGGATGGTGCGGCTAGTTGATTCTTTGCTGATGGTCACGTAATTGGCTCCTCGCAATAGTGCGGTTGTGTTGTGCGGGCTGCTGTTAGGACATCGCTTCGGGAATGTGCCGGTCAGTTGGGGGCGGCAGGCTCAGACGATCGCGGGTCTAAATCTCCCAACTACCCTCCTCGAAGGTGACGCGGCCGTCGGCACCAAATTCGATGGCAATGTGACAGTGTTTCGCCGGTGTAATCTGGTAGCCATCGATTCTGCCTCCACGCTCGCCATTTAGATCATAGCTTAAGCGCCGCTTGCGTCCCAACCCAGGCTTAGCCCTCGCTAATTTTTCTGATAGCTGGTCTCTCGAAAGGCTCATTCGGGAGGTTAGGGGACACTGCTCAGTTAGTTAGCCGCGCGCATCATGATATCGATTTCGCGGGAAAGACGAACGAAGACCGGGAGCGACTAAATGTTCGTCAGCACTTGAAGAGTCTTACTAAATGGGTGAATTTCCCTGCGCTGAGCAGTGCCCCCAAACCTCCATCCGACAAGCGAACGCAAGGCAACGCCAGCTCGTGGCGTAGGGCAGAAGGCGCATCGCGCCCGAGCAATCCTGCTGAGAACGCCATCCATAAAAAAACCGGGCAGGGCCCGGTCTTTATTATGCAAAAGGAAAAGTGTAACCGAAGGATTAAACATCACCCCGCGGCAAAAACCTGATCCTTCCGTCACTTTTTCCTCATTACGAGATCAAATGTTTCGGTCCCGCTGAAGCATCAATACTAGGAGTCAGCCAACGTGCGCAGTGTTCCGCACGCGGCTTCAGCCCGTCGGGCGTTTAGTTCATCGGTCGGGCGGTTAGTTGGACCCGGCGATTAGATTGGCGCCCTTCGTCTGTGTCGTTAGGTGCAATGGGGTCGCTTTCGCCACGCCCACTGGCGCTTAAGCGGCTCGCGCTTACGCCTTTCGACTCTAAGTAGGCTGCTACAGACGCGGCGCGTCGTTCCGACAGCGTGGTATTGTACGAATCGGAACCACTTGAGTCGGTGTGCCCAACAATATCGACGCGGATGGTTTGGTGCTTCTCAAGCGTTTGCACCGCATCGTCCAGTTGCGCCATCGCGGCCGCTGTCAACACGGCCTTGTCATGCTCGAAACTAACGCCGTGTAAATCTGGAATTTCTGGACACCCGCGCGCATCTACTGGTGTTCCTTCTGGTGTTCCCGGGCAGTCATCGCGACTATCAGGTACACCATCGTTGTCTGAATCCGGATCGGGTTTCGGCATTGGTGCAGGAGCCGGCATAGGTGCTGGGGCTACTCTTGGTGCCGGGGCCGGTGGATCTTCCTTACAAAGTACAGCGCCTATCCCAGCACCGACTACTGCTGCCGCTGCGGTTGCACCGCCATCGTGATCAGTTCCGTAACGGCCTGCCGCACCACCCACGAGGGCACCCGCGACAATACACATTACATCCTTCGCGCCGGGTGTAGAGGCGCAGCCGCTCGCGAGAATACTGAACCCAGCTAGAAAAACAATCGAGATGCGATTTTTCATGTCACTTCTTTAAGTGTTGCTTACGAATATTTATTGAAATCTGCCTAATTGGTGTTCGTACAAGATTCGTCGTTCATTGTGGAATTCGAGCCAATCAGGTTCCCGCATGCCACCGCGGCGCAATGCCGCACGTAGAGACTATAATTATAAAGGAAAATACCTCCGTGTTGGCGATATCTCAATGTGATCAAGGTGCAAAACCCATTACTTTGCGCAGGCGGTTGCAGGGATTGATCGAACAGAGTGCCTTCCGTGGGATTC
>JBLFWZ010000192.1:0-9125 GCA_047611905.1 Gammaproteobacteria bacterium
CCTCGTGTGGCGCAAGAAATTCGCGAAAGGGGGCCTGCAGGGTGGATTTCAATGGGGACAAGCAACGCATGGCGACGTGCTGTTTGCTTCAAAGTCCGACACACGATGGCTCTCGGACAGCTCAATCAGTGCCGACACCGCACTTGATCCGAGCGCAGGTGGCGGCTTGGTCGCTGTGGACGTGTCTACCGGCAAGCTGTTGTGGGAGGCACCGCCGGTCGATTGCAGCGGGCGCGCCCGCTGTAGCCCATCGCAATCTTCGGCCGTTTCTGCCATTGGTGACGCAGTGTTCTCGGCGTCGCAGAGCGGCGAGATGCGCGCTTTTGACGCCGCAACGGGTGCGGAGATATGGCGCTACGATACGGTTCGCGAATTCGAAACTGTAAATGGCGCGAGTGGTCGCGGCGGTGCAATTGACCAGGCGGGTCCCGTCGCCGTCGATGGCATGCTGTACTTCATTTCGGGGTACGCGAAGTTCTCCGGTAATCCAGGTAACGTTTTGCTTGCTTTCGACTTGGAGGACGATTGAACCGTCGGCTGGGGACGTTTGGCGCATGCTCGTCCTCGTCCCTCGACGAGACCCGACTTTTAGAGTGAGATCGATGTGTGCACGGCCTAAAATCGAAATACTGCAAACGTAAACGTGTCTTGTTTATTCGGGCGTCATCCAAAAAATAAAGTTGGCACGTTTTTACTCCGCGAATCTCGCGCACGTCACGACTTGCTACGATCTGTGGGGTGTAAATAGGCGCCAAGACTCCGTATAACGCTGCAGGTAACGAGGCAGTTCGATCCGTTAAGCCGCAAAATAAATCGAAATGCAGTTAGTTAATGTATCCCCCGAATGTGCATGCGATTGAACGATACGACTATCGCTAGGCCACCTTATGTGCAGCACCAAATTTCGCGATGTGTTGCTCGCAAGTCTCGCTGTCTTTAAGCACGTCGAACCAGAGTGTTTCGGGTCGTGCGAACCGCGATGAAAAATCGTCGCAGACTGCCTGATTTTCTGGCAGAGCATGGATCAGTTTGCGCGTGTGTTCGTTAGGATCGAGCATGGCGCGGGTAAAATTCACGACCCCGGCGACGCGGTAGCGTACCCGGTCGTCGTAACTTTCAAAAAAGCTTTGATCGAATTGTTGGTCGGATTCCGCGATGTGGTCGGCAAGCGCACACGCGCCATATGATGCGAGGTTCGCGCCTTGTCCGGTGAGCGGATCCAAAGTGCAACGCAGATCGCCAATTGCGACGGCAAAGCATCCGTCACTGATCTCGGCCCAACTGTGTCGCGTGACAGGACGGATTGCGCCTTGCAGAAGGTGCTTTGCACCGATTAAGCCGAAGCGTTCAAAGTCGACCCGCTCAAAGACCGCAGGGAAGTGAGTCCTTAATGTGTTTACGATTCGGTCATGGAACGCGATCGGATCAGCGTCATAATCTAGGTCCATCAGATCCGCCATCGCACCTTCCGGTCGTGCTTCGATTAGTAGTGCTGTCCGCGGACCGTCGGCGGTTTCCATCGGCAACTCAATGAGCTCGCCGTGTCCGACGGATACGTTAAACGTCACGCTCAATGGTTCCGGGGCTCGTACACCCGTATAAAGGCCCGCGCAGATCCGACGTTGCGGTTCTTGGAATTTGCTAAGTTCGTCGATCTGAGGAAAAAAATCGCCAAATCCATCGTGTTTTTTCCCGCAGGCTATCGCGAGAAGATCGTGATGTTCATACAGCTCGTCGAAGTTGGTCGCCGTTGGCTTCGAATAATTGAACTGTCCGCCTCGCCGCACAAATTCCTGCATCAGCCGGGGGAGGTAGAGTCGATAGTCGACGCAGCGTTCGTCACCATGGAGACTCCCCCGAGATTGTTCGAGCCGGCCATCCGGTAACAGCACGTTATAACTTCGGTAGTGGCAAATGCGCGAGTTGGTCTCGTTCCAGAATTCGATGCCCATCTCGCGTTCGCGTCGGATCGTGTCGTCCATATGCGCCACGCTGTTGAGCATCCGCGATTGCGCGAATTCTTCCGCGGTCTGCGGCGCGTAAATTGTTGCTGGGATGTTGGCGTCGCACAGCCGGATGCCTAAATGTAGCGAAGAGACGCCTGCGCCAACGATTCCGATATTTGCCATGTTCTCAACCTCGAAGATTTAGCCTAGTAGAGACAATACAATGCTCGGGACTCACCTATAATTGAAATGCATTGTCGCTATAGTAGGTATGCGTTTCGTGAATACTAATTCGTTCGACCTGAATTCGCTTAAAGCCCTAGACGTATTGCTGCGTGAGAAGCACGTCTCGCGTGCGGCGGCTATTTTGCATGTTAGCCAACCCGCGTTGAGCCGTACATTGGCCCGGTTACGTGAGGAGTTTGCGGATGAATTGTTGGTGCGCGACGGTAATGCCTACTCGTTAACGACACGCGCAGAACAGTTGATTGAGCCAGTAAGAAGTCTCCTCGCGAACGTCGACGGGCTGCTCCGGCCAACAACGTTTAATCCACAAAAGTTCGAAGGGCAAATCACGATTGCCTCACTGGACTTAGAAATGAGATTGTATTTTCCGTGGCTACTGCAACGGACAAGCATACTCGCGCCGCGCTTGAGTTTGCGTGCGATGCAGTTCAGTCGCGGTGATTTTACTATCCTCGATACTGGAGAAGCAGATTTCATCATCGTCTCGCGCGATAGTGACAGCGGCCGCTATCGGCGACGCCTGTTGTATGCAAACTCCCACGTGTC
This sequence comes from Gammaproteobacteria bacterium, assembly GCA_047611905.1. Classification (GTDB taxonomy): domain Bacteria; phylum Pseudomonadota; class Gammaproteobacteria; genus UBA11873. The sequence continues at coordinate 2,739 of JBLFWZ010000192.1, forward strand.
AGTAGTAGGCGCCGCGCTCGCGCAAAAATTCGGTAGCGACCTTTCGTTGGAAAATTTCGCCAATTCCGATCATGGATTGGTAACTGTAGAAGGGTTGGGCGAAGGCTTCGTGGATGTTGCGATGCGTGAATTCGGATTGCAGCGTAAAGTGATCGCGCGCGTCCCAAGCTTTATGTTGGTGCCCGATATATGCGCTCAACGAGAAATTCTGTTCACTGTACCGCGCCGCATCGTCGGGACGTTTCCACGTACCATTAGGGTCAGACTCGATTGATTCCAGTTTGACGCTGCCGTCGCTGCCGAAGGTCCGCGATTCAGGACGTTTTCTGCCCGCCGTTTTGAATCTTCTAACGGCGCTGCGCGGACTGTAAGCAGCCGCCCAATTCCGTGCCGTTAGAGGTCGCTGTGTGTGCAATGGAGAAATCCATTCGCATAATTCTCTGGGGCAATAGGACAGAGTTGATTAAGAACCAACCGCGATATTCGTATCTGAACCGAATCAACCTCTGGCGATCGAATCACGAAACTTGCCCGGGGAAACGCCGAACCAGCGACGAAAGGCGCGCCCGAAATTTGCCGGATCGGCGTAGCCGAGCCGAGCCGCGACATCGCCGATCGTCAATTCCGTTATTTTCAAGAATTCAACCGCGCGGCTTTTCTGAATGTCATTGATGATCTGTCGATACGAGGTCCCTTCCCGGTGGAGTTGTCGGATCATCGTACGCGCGGACATGTACAGGTGCTCGGCGAGCTCGTTAATTCCCGGCAACTCACCGATCGGGGTCCCTGAATCCGCTGCGGCACTGAGCGCAAGTCGGACGTACTCAGCTGCCTCGGAAGCGTCTCCAGTTTTCGGGGCGAGTCCGTCGCATTTAGCGATCGCCAGGTTCCATGCGCCGGCGTCGTACTCCGGGTTTCTTATTGGAAGCCAGGATTTTGGGATGCTGAGCAAATTTGTGTGTGCACCGAACTCGAGTGAATCACCAAACCATTCGCGGTACTCGAGCGCGTGCGGTGAGGATGTCCGTCGCAGTGAGACGTTAACCTGACTCATGTCGACAGTCGTGAACGAGCTGACGTAGTCAAATATCAAATACAAGGGCACTTCAACCAGTTCAAGCCGAATCTGCTCAGGCGCCTCTGGTACCTCGATACCGATGCTGAAACGCTCGTCGTCGGCGACTACGTTGAACTCCAGATAAGGCAATCGTATCGGAAGATAGCGGCAAGCGGTGGTGAGACCCGTTTCGAGATCTGGCGCATTGAGCAGCGCAAGCGTAAGCGGACCATGAAAGCGACCGCGTATCCATGCGGCCCAATGGATGTGCCACAGAGGCTCCATGAGTTCTGGATTGAGCGACAGTAATGACTTATAGACATCATCCAGCGACATCATGCCGTCGGCCTCGTCGGCGGGTGGAAAATAATGGGCGACATCGCTGGTCGATACGACACGGTTGCCCGCCCATTTTAGGAATAGTTCCATATAGGTCTTCGGCATTCGCCGCTGTTTGATGTCCACGTTGCCCATGGCGAAAACTGTCACTTTATGACCAGACGCTTGGCAATATCAACTCTTCCGTCGCCGCTGGCAAGGCGTGAGAATCAACGTGTGAGTGCTGCCAAGATTTCGAGCGACGAATGCGGGTCCGCGCACACGGGAGCGAACTATGAAACTTGTACCGCTATTGACCTACTACGCCCACTTGTCCGAGGTGATCTCCGTCGGCGCAGGCATGTACGGGAACCGAATGATCGTCGAAGTCGACGGTGGCGAATTCGAGGGCCCTCGGCTTAAAGGCACCTTGCGTCGCGCAGGCTGCGCAGACTGGGCGACCATGGCAGAAGACTACGTTCATCTCGACGTGCGCGGTACGTTCGAAACTCATGATGGCGCGTTCATCTACGTTGAATACTATGGCCGCCTTGAATTGACTCCAGCAGTTCAGGCGGCACTCGCGGGCGAGGGCTCTACCGAATACGAGGAATCCTACTTTGTTACTACGCCGCGCATGCAGACAGGTGATCCCCGTTACCAATGGGTTAACAACATTATGTGCGTCGCGCGGGGCAAGCTGAGCCCCGGAAGGGTCGATTACGAAGTGTTCGAGGTTAAGAACGACTGACAATCTGCGAATTCACAATGATGCTGCGCGATCGTGCGCGTGAACGAATCGCCTAACGAAGTCGTGACCTCACGTTAAACAGGCAGCCTATATAAAACACATTCGGCATCGAATCTGCCGTAGCCACGAGACGAATAGGAGAACGGACATGAACGAGAACATTGAAACGGTGAAGTCGTTCTACGGCGCTTTACCCGAGAGCGCCGGTGGCGATGGCGTTCTTTCCGACGCTTTCGAATTCTTGTCGCCGGATATTGACTGGACGATCGTTGGCCCGTCCGACGTTATACCTTACGCAGGCCATCGCAAGGGGCACGCGGGTGTCAGAGATTACTTCGCCGCTCACTCCAAAAGCGAAGATGTTCTGGCGTTCGGACCGCGCGAGTTTTTCGTCCAGGACGACACAGTCATCGGGCTCGGTTACTACCGCGCGCGGGTCAAAGCAACCGGCGGCGAATTTGAATTCGACTGGGTCCATGTATTCACATTCGATGGTGGGCGCATTTCGAAATTCTGCGAATATACCGATACGGCCGCTGCGGTGAGGGCGTTTCAGCAATAGGATCAGAAAGGTGTCAGGATTATTTGATGATCCAATGGAATCATGATTATTATCGCTCATCGACTCGATAGATTAGTCCGACACTTGTTGCCTTTCTCGCACGAGTGCACGTCGCGCTGTAGGATCGAATCGACCGATGTCGGATGCAGAGCCGACCTTCGCAACATCACCAACGATTTCGGCTCATGGCTCTACGGAAGAGTATGGGCCACGGCTCGCTCGTGATCGCTTCTGACGAAGTTTCTCGCACACGAATGCCCGAATTTCAATCCCAGCCGCGCGGGGCTGGTAGCGCGAAGTTTCAAAGCAGTCCCACGAATCGGAGAACCACGATGTCTTATATCCACGTAATCGAACAGCAAGATGCGACCGGCACCGTCGCCGAGGATTACGATTACCTTGCCAATGCTTACGGCATGATCTTCCAATGCGATCCATTCACGCCGCGAGTCTACACAACGTCCAGCATAATCCCCGCCTACTTCCGTTACGGCGCGCTGCAGAATCGCATCCTCACTGGCGACGGCAAGCATGTCAACGATGGTGGCCCGATACCGCGAACGCTAGTCAACTTCGCCGTCGCATTCTACAGCGCGTGCTTCTACTGAACTGAAACGATTGGGGCCGTGTTGCCCCAGGTCTACGAAGACGCCTCGATCGCCGCGAGCATTATCGAGGATCCATCGACTGCACCGATTCCGGAAACGCATAAGGCGATGTACGTTTGGATGAGTAAATTCGTACGTGGCTCCTGGGATATGACACCAGCCGATATCCAGATGTTGCGCGACGCCGGCATCGACGACCACGAGATCGTGGTGTGGGCGCAGATCGGTGCAATGCAAACTTATCTCGTCATGATGGGTGACGGCGGTGGTGTGTCTCTCGACCACGGTCAGACGGTCGGTCCGGTGGTCGGCCGGGGACGATCGTCCTATACCGATACCGGCGGAGTCCTGCTGACAAGTTCGGGCGGTGGCGTTCTTGGGTCAGACCACGCGGTGGACAATGCCTGGGTCGTGCCAGGCCAGTCCAGTGCAGAATACGAGCAGGCGGCGGAATGGGCCCGGCATCGCTATGGTTTCGTACCAAACTTGTTTGAAGCCGTGATTGGCGAGCCGCGCTTTCTACGCTGCAATATGCGCGCGCTCGAGCTCCTCGAAGCACCGCAATCGGCAACTCTGTCGCCGCGCCAGCACGCGCTCGTGCGCGCCCTCGTGTCTAGTCTCAACCGATGTGCCTACAGCGCCGTGACGACGCGCGCGCAGTTACAAAAATTTCCTAACGGGGACGCACTTTACGACAAGGTCATCGGTGTTTGGGATTCGGAAAGCTGGGATGACTCCGACCGACTGGTTCTGTCATTCGCGCTCAAAGCCGCACGTAACGCCTACAAAACCGTCGAGCGCGACGCGCAGGGATTCCGCGACGCGGGACTCGGCGATGAGGCTTACGTCGATGTCCTGAACACCGTCGCGATGCAGACATCACTCGACCGACTTGCCAACAGCCTCGGTGTGCGTCCGGACGTCAGTCCAATGCTCGCCCTTCAACCATCCGTGATGAACGCATGAACGGGAGACGCAACTATGTCTGAACTAGATCCTGATCCGTCGACCATCCACGATATTTTCACCGAACGCTACAAAGCCGGCGATATCGAAGGGTGCGTCCGCTTGTACGAAGATAACGCCATCTTTGTCTCCGCCGAGGATGGGACACAGCTTCATGGTAAGGCGGGCGCCCGCGAAGCGCTGCAGAAGTTTCACGCACTCGGTGGTGAGTTCACTCTGAGAACGCGTTATGCGGTTCGAACTGGTGATACCGCGCTGCTTAGTAACGAATGGCGCTTGTCGGGAAACGACACAAACGGCAAGCCATTCGACCTCGGCGGAAAGTCAGCGGAAATCGCGCGACTGCATCCTGATGGGCAATGGCGTTACGTAATTGACCATCCGTGGGGCGGGCAGTGACCTATACCGTCTTGCACGATGAGGCGAATCGCGCCTTTCCAACGGCATACGTCCGCGGCTAAAGGGTACAACGCACGGGATATCGACACCGTGCCTGCAGAAATCCTGTTGATTGTGCAATGAACGTATTACCGTCTAGGCCCATGGACCCACAAGCATCTGGCGATTTTAGTCGATGCGACCGTGGATATTGAGACCTAACTTCGCGAACTATCGGCGTCAACCGTGCTGCGTCGGATTCACTGAGAGACCATTATGAATCGCTGTCACTTTCGAATTATTTTTCTTGCCGTCGGTTTGACGCTCTCGAGCGTACACGCAGCTCCACGAGACGGTGCGTCCGTTTACCAGGAGGTCTGCGCTGCCTGTCACGATACGGCGACCGCGCGAACTCCGCCGCGCGACGTACTGGCGAACCTGGAGCCCGGCCGCATCGTGACGGCCCTGGAAACGGGCAGCATGCGCGTTGTCGGCAACTTCAGCGTGAACGGTCCCGAGCGGGTCGCCGTAGCTGAATACCTGACCGGAAAAAAATACGACACGAGCTGGGCCGATAGCGGCGCGAACCAATGTGCGCCGTCCGCATGGCCGGATGGCGATCCGTTGGCCAAACCTCGTTGGAACGGTTGGGGCAACGGTCTCGACAACGCTCGGTTTCAGGCGGCCGCGGCAGCCGGCATGACGGCTGCCGACATTCCGAAACTTAGACTCAAATGGGCATTCGCGTTCCCGGGTGAAAGCTTCGTCGAATCACAACCGACCGTCGTCGGTGGCCGTATCTTCATCGGCAGTCCGAGCGGTGTCGTCTACGCGATCGATACGAAATCAGGTTGTACGCATTGGACGTTTTCGGCCGATGGCCCGGTAAAGTCACCGGTCACGATTGCCCCGCTTGAAGGTGCGGGCTATGGCGTGTTTTTCGGCGACCAATCTGGACGGGTTTATTCTGTCGATGCGGCCAGTGGTACGCTGCGGTGGAAGGTCGTCGGCGACGACCACCCCTCAGCACGGGTGACCGGCGGTGTTCAGGTATTCGAGGGCCGCGTGTACGTGCCGATGGCGTCACTCGAAGAAGCGCTCGCGATGGATGCGAATTATCGATGCTGCGTCTTTCGGGGCAGCGTGACCGCCTACAACACGGAGACCGGCGAGCGCCTTTGGAAGCAGTACACCATCGATCAGGAACCAAACCAGCCGAGCACGGATTCGCATGGAAATCCGATGGTCGGCCCTTCCGGCGCGTCGGTGTGGTCGGCGGTCACGATTGATGCGACACGGCGGCGGATCTACGTCGGTACCGGCGACAACTATTCGAACCCGCCGAGTGAAACGAGTGACAGTGTTTTAGCGCTCGATCTTGAAAGCGGCCGTCGGCTCTGGGCCTACCAGGGACTCGCGGGCGACGCGTGGAACGTCGGGTGTATGGCGGTGCCCAAAATTAACTGTCCGGTAGGTGCGGGGCCGGACGAAGATATGGGCGCTTCTCCGATTCTCGTGACGCGGCCGGACGGCACGCCGATCGTTATTGCGACGCAGAAGAGCGGCGTCGCACACGCGATCGATCCGCTCAAAGATGGCGCCCTCGTGTGGCGCAAGAAATTCGCGAAAGGGGGCCTGCAGGGTGGATTTCAATGGGGACAAGCAACGCATGGCGACGTGCTGTTTGCTTCAAAGTCCGACACACGATGGCTCTCGGACAGCTCAATTAGTGCCGACACCGCACTTG
>JBLFWZ010000193.1:0-9105 GCA_047611905.1 Gammaproteobacteria bacterium
GAAAACTCGCCGTCGTGCTCGGAGAGTTCCAACCACTCGATGGCTTCGCGGCTGGTGTGATTGACCACCAGCAAAGTGAATGTTCCTTGATCGTTCGTCGAGACATGAATGCCGTGCGCAGAAAAACCAACTGGCGGGCCCGGGCATTCGGGATCACCCCATGAAGCAAGATTATCAGACAAATCAAGATCCGAAGGCGGCGGAAATACGCTTGTTATCGAATGATCATCAAGACGCAAGATCCGAATATCGCCGTTCGCGTCATCGAGACTAAAACCGCCTAGGCCACCAACCACGAGTGCCTTTCCACCCGGCACGACGTCGATGTCCTCTGGTGATGCGAATCCACAAATCGGCGTGATGCCATTTAAAGGCGCACAGGGCTGCTCGTCTAAATCTTCGCTGTTGGCGATCGAGACGAACGTCAAAAAGAAAAGTACAAGGATGAATTTCATGCGGTGACCCGGACCGAGAATCCGCTGTAGACTAACGACGATGCCGAGCGCACGCAATTAAACTCTGCCACTTCGCGCCAACCACCAGGTTGCGGTTTAGAACGAACCGGAAAAGGAACAAGCAATGCGTTTTCATCACATGGCGATTTTTGTCTCCGACTTAGACGAAGCAATTCACTTATGGCGCGACGTCATGGGTTTCGACGTCGCAATTAACACCGTGATCCCGGACGGGGATGCACCGGGCCCCAATACTTATATGTACCCCAAGTTGCTTGACGATATCTTTAAGGTCAAAGGTGCGCGATCAAAAATGGCGCTATTAAGTTCCAAAGAAGGGGCGCTGATCGAACTGCAAGAATGCGAAAACCCGGCGATTAAAAGGACCCCGCCAGAAAATCTGCGTTACGGTCATACCGGTTTCCACGAACTCGGCTTGGTATGCGATGACATCGATGGCTTTTTCACCAAAGTCCGCGCTGCTGGTTACGAGACACAAACCGAATACGTATGGCAGTGCGCGAACATTGGCCGCTCATTTTTGTTTTACGACAAAGACGGCAACATGATCCAAATGTGGGAACACATTGGTGGTGATCCAACTTGGACGTAACGTGCACGCAAATCAAAGCAGAAGAAGGAGAAACTTGTGAGTAGTGATATCGAAAAAAGACTCCAGCACTTTGAGGATCAACTAGCCCTCAATAAACTTATTAATTCTTACCATTGGCGAGCCGATCACTTCGAATGGCAGGATTGGTCAAATTGTTTTACTGAAGACGCAGAATTCGATTTCGCCGGTGAGTTTGGAACCATGTGTGGTCGGACTAAGATTCACGATATCTGCAAAGGCAACATGGATCACGTCTACGGCGCTATGCAGCACGTGATCGTGAATCTTGAATTCGACGTAACCGGCGAAAACTCCGCGCTCGGGCATGGCAATCTAATTTTTACCGCGTTGCCAGATCCAGCTGAACCGCACCTAAACTTCCAGTCTGGGGGTCGCTACAACTGGGAATTTAAACGCACCGCGCAAGGTTGGCGGATTTCCAAAGCGCGTCTCGATTTTATTTGGACGCAAGGTGAGAATGCCGGTGCGGTGTTTTCAGAGCCGCAAGCCGCGACGGGATAGTTCATGGAGACGCGATCGTGGCTAAGGCGCTCACGATCGCGCACTGCGTAGTCTAAGAAATTCCGAGCGACACGCGCCCGTCGGAGGAATTTGCAATCCGACTATGGACTCGAAATCTCGACGACGAAACCATCCGGCAACTCACGTTTGCCGGCAATAAAATCGCCATTGATGTCGCTAACCCACAGCTTACCGTGCACAAACTGCACGCCGACAGGGTTATAGAAGCCACTCGCCACGAGTTCGGCTTTGCCGTCGCGCGTCAGTCGAAAAACTTTGCCATCAGCTTTTAGAACTTGCGTCATTGGCACAGGTACTTCATAGCGATCGACGTCGGCAAAAAATAACTGGCCACCATAGTCACCGAAACCAGCCGGCGCGTAGGCCATTCCCATCGGTTTACCGGGCCCTTCGAATATTGGTTGTGCGGCGATCGTGCCGTCTGCCGAGACCTCCACGATGGCGCCACGAGTTGGGTCCAGACTCATAATGTCAAACGCACCCACACTGACTGACACCAACATGCGCTGGCCATCCGGAGTAAATGCAATCGGCGCAGGCGCGCTGTAGCGCTGCCCGTCAAAGACGACGAACGGGGTGCACTCACCAGCGGCATTCACTTGGTAAATCGCGTCGTTATAAATAGTAACAACGAATAATTTGTTCGCGAACGGTGAGTCATTTGGACCGAAGCGTGCATCGAGGCCAAAGCCCGAGATTTTCTTCGCGCCGGCTTCCGGCAAGGTACAAAATATGCTCGCAGCAAAGTCTCGCTCGGGCTCTATGCGCTGCACGACGTGATTGGACAGCGCGCCTGGCATCGCGACCTTCGGCTGCGCCAAGCTGAAGACTTGCCCCGCATAGCTTCCAAAACCGGCCGGCGCGATATCGAACCCTACGGTCGGTAACAATTTACCGATGTCGGCGAGGATCGATATTTCACCGCTCGGGCTAATCGACAGCAAACGGCTGCCTTTGTCTTTTTCCTCACCGCCGTCATCGTTCAACCAGGTCGACTCGCCCATCGGCAACATGATTAGCGGATCGTAGAGCGTCCCCGGAGCAATCAACAAGTGTGCTGTTAGGCCCTTGGCTGCTTCAATGTTCGGTGGCGCGAGTAGTTTTTCGATCGTGGCCTGTGGATCGGCATTCGCGACATAAGGCACGCACCCTAGGACAAGAATATTTACTAAAATTAAGCAGTCTCGACAGTTCATCATTCTTCCCTACCTATGGTTAGCAATTTAAAAACAATGTCATCCTCGTCTAGCGACAATTTAATTCGGCAGATGCGGCAATAGACTATCGCGACCTAAGACGTCACGCGGAAGTCGTTTGGAATTTGATCAACACGTTGTTGTTGTAAACTCATATCGTTTGCGGATCGGGACGAACCAAACTCGCAGCCCATGAGCTGCATCACAAGGAGTGTAGCAGCGCGCCACGACCGGGTCGCTCACGCTTAGAAGGCTACGGATCGGTATTGTCGTTAGTCTTGCCGGACCGACTTTACTATTCCTGTTGTGGCTTTTAGAGATCAAACCATTGAGTAATAGTTTTTGAGCGGCGCACGAGAATCCATTACCCTTTGGCGCGCGAACCAATTGATAACCGGCCTTATTCTAAGCGCAACACCGTGGAGACCATGCGTATGTCCGAAGTCCTAGTTGAATACGAAGAAGGACTGATTGTGATCACCATCAACCGACCTGATCAACGCAATGCGGTCAACCGAGCGGTTTCCCATGGCGTCGCGGCGGCCATTGATGAGTTAGATGCTCGCGACGACCTAAGAGTCGGCATCCTCACCGGCGCCGGCGGAACATTTTGCGCAGGCATGGACCTAAAAGCATTCTTGCGCGGTGAGGCGATCCGGGTCGAAGGTCGCGGGCTAATGGGTATCGCGTTTACCCCACCACGCAAACCCTTGATCGCCGCGGTCGAAGGGTATGCCTTGGCTGGTGGTTTCGAAGCCATGCTGGTCTGTGATCTGGCAGTCGCAGCGAAGGACGCACAATTTGGTATCCCGGAGGCGAAACGCGGACTGGTGGCGGCAGCCGGGGGTCTATTGCGATTACCGCATTTAATTCCGCCACGGATCGCGATGGAGCTCGCGCTCACGGGCGACATGATCAACGCCGAACGAGCGGCGCAATACGGCTTGGTGAATTTAGTAACCGAACCTGGTGAGGCACTCGTTGAAGCGAAAAAACTGGCGGCACGGATTATTTGTAATGCACCGTTGTCCGTCGCGGCGAGCAAAAGAGTGATAAATGAGCAAAGCGACTGGTCACTAGAAGAACGCTTCGAGCGCCAGCGCGCAATAACTGATCCGGTAAACGCGTCGGCCGACGCCCGCGAGGGTTCAGCGGCTTTCGCTGAAAAGCGCCCAGCGAACTGGCAAGGCGTCTAAGCACACTAAATCAAGAAACCATAACCGTCCGATCCCGCCCATTTAAAGGATTTACGTCGCATGATCCCACGCACAATCTTTAGCCCCGAGCATGATCTCTTTCGTACATCGGTACAGCGATTTATCAAAGAACACGTCACCCCGTTTCACGCAGATTGGGAAAAGGCCGGTAGAGTGCCACGCGAATTGTGGGAGAAAGCCGGGGAACTTAGCTTACTGTGCTGCAACGTGCCTGAGCAATACGGCGGCATGGGTGGGGATTTCCTCTACAGCACGATCTTGATCGAAGAGTTCGCCGCAGCTGGCGCCACGGGTCCGACGTTCTACCTGCACTCAGACATTATCGCGCCCTACTTAGTCGATTTCGGAACAGAAGAACAAAAACAAAAATGGCTGCCGATGATGGCGCGCGGCGAACTCGTCGTTGCACTCGGTATGAGCGAACCATCTGGCGGCAGCGATGTGCAAGCGATGCGCACGCAAGCGATTAGAGACGGCGACGAATATGTGGTGAACGGACAGAAAGTTTTTATCACCAATGGCCACTCGGCAGACCTGCTGCTACTCGCCTGCAAAACTGATCCGAGCGTGCGGGCTAAAGGGGTGAGCTTGATTTTCGTCGAAACTGATCGACCCGGATTCACGCGAGGACGCATGCTGGAAAAACTCGGCTGCAAGGCGCAAGACACGTCGGAACTTTTCTTTTCTGACGTGCGCGTACCAATCGAGAATTTGCTCGGCGAAGAAGGCGCCGGTTTCGCCCAATTGATGACGCAGCTCGCGCAAGAGCGTTTGATCCAAGCGATTCGTGCCGTTGCGAGCGCCGAAGCCGCTTTGCAATGGACGCTCGACTACGTAGCGGAAAGGGAAATGTTTGGCCAGACCTTGGCAGACTTTCAAAACACCCGCTTTCAACTGGCCGAACTGCATGCGGAAATTCTCGCGCAAAGAGTGTTTGTCGACCGCTGCACGGAACTGCACGTGCGCGGCGAATTCGATCCCACGGACGCTGCAGCGGCAAAATTGCTTACCACCGAATTGCAAGGCAAGGTGATGGACAAATGCCTACAATTTTTCGGCGGCTGGGGCTATATGTGGGAGTATCCGATCACGCGCGCTTTCGCCGACGCGCGGATGACTCGCATTGGCGGCGGTACGGTCGAAGTGATGAAACAAATCATCGCCAACAGCTTGCTGCCGAAACGGCGATCACGTAAACCGTCGTAGACGCGAGCCAACCAAGAAACCGTTTGGCGCGCTATCTCGATAGTGTTAAAACTCAGTTCGCCGTTTCACGCACTTTAGTTATTCAATCGATGCAACGACCCGATTACTAGGAGCAGCTATGACCACGTCCTTGCCACGCAAAAAAATGCTCGACGGGGTGAAAGTTCTCGACTTCACTCAATACCTCGCTGGCCCGGCGGCTACCCGCCTACTCGCTGACTTCGGCGCCGAGGTAATTAAAATCGAGCGTACCCCGGACGGTGATCACGGCCGTAAGATCCATTTCGTCGCACCCGGTATTAGCGGATTTTTTCTCGCCGCCTGTGCGGGGAAGAAAAGCCTCGCGATCGAATTTGCGAGCGAAGAAGGTCGCAAAATTATTCACGATTTGGTTCGCGAAGTAGACATCGTGATCGAAAACTACAGCCCCGGTGTTATGGCAAAATATGGTTTCGATTACGAGTCCTTAAAAGCGATCAATCCGAAACTTATCATGAGCTCGATATCAGGCTTCGGTCAGGAAGGCCCATCATCCAAATTGCCGAGTTTCGATATCATTGCGCAAGCGCAGAGCGGCATGATGGCCATGACAGGTGATCCGGATGGGCCGCCACAATACGTCGGCAACTACATCGGCGATCCGAATGCCGGTGTTCACTGCGCGCTGGCGGTTTGCGCAGCTCTATATCAGCGCGCGATGGATGGCGAAGGACAGTACATCGATGTTTCACAACTCGAGTCCTTGGTTTATCTCGACTACGTTAACTTTCCGGTCTCCATGATGACTCAGGGCCGTATTGCTCCGCGCCGCTTCGGTGGGGATTTCTATTCGATTTGTCCTTACGGGACGTATCGCTCTAAAGAGGGCTATATCGTATTCGCCGTTGCGGAGCACCAGTGGCGTGCGTTAGTGAACGCAATGGGCATGCCGGAACTCGAGCACGATGAACGTTACGCGACGCAAGAAGCGCGTTGTTCTCGGCGGCCAGAAGTCAGGGCCTACATCGAAGACTGGTTACAAACATTTGACGACGACAGTGAACCACTGCGAATTTTAGCTGAAGCGAGAGTCCCGTCCGCACCAATCCTAGAAATTGACCAGGTGCCGCATCATCAACAGATTAAGGCGCGCAAATTATTTCAAGAATTGCCGCATCCGCAATTAGGCAGTACACCGATCGCACGATCGCCCTATCAAATGTCTACGATGGAAGTCGCCGTGCCTTTTCGGGCGCCCTACCTTGGCGAACACAACGAAGAAATATTGCGCGAAACCTTAGGCTACAGTGCAGATCAGTTAGATAAACTCTACACCGGCGGGATCATCGTTCAGGATCCACAGGTTGCTAGCTTACGCGGCGAGGGCAAATTGTAACGGAACGGAAGGTCGCGGCTAATGATGAGTGGCGACCCTTCGTTTACAAATTAACAAGCATCAATTCAACGAGCCGTTGGCGCTCCTGCGGGCCGAACTTCAGCGCGTCATCGAGATAACGATTAAATTCACCATAACGCGCATCAATTGCGTCTAAGCTGGCAAGAAGATATTCCGCGGGTGCTGCCATGATGGCTTCAATTGCGTCCGGCTTTGCTCTAGGATCGAATATGTTCAAATTTTCCATCTCGACCTTCGTCATTTCGAAATCCACCACGACCTCGTCGAGCGAGACACCTAAGGCAAGCAGCACAAACGCCGCGACGAGGCCGGTGCGATCTTTACCAAAACTGCAGTGAATGAAATGCGGCTTGCGATCATGGTCGAGCAAAAAATGCAGGACATCGCTAAATTCTGCCGTATGCTCGAACGGAATGCGCGCATAGTTACTGCGCATCAACTCGAATGCTGCGGCGCCGTCAGCACCGAGCTCGTTAACCCCATGGAACATCTCGATCGACCCCTGCGGTAGAAAACCGCGCGCATAAGTTTCCGGTGGATCGTAGACGGGCAGCCGATCCGGCGCTTTGGTCCGTTCTTCTTCGCCGCGTAAATCGACGATGCTCCGAATACCGAGCGCGCTGAAACGCACGAGATCCTCGTCACTCAAGCCGACTAAACCGTCGCCTCGGTAGATCACACCGAAACGTGTGCTCGCGCCATCGCCGACAGGTATCCCGCCAAGGTCGCGGACGTTCACTGCGCCATCGAATCGAACGATCCGGTCTGTGAGTTGTTCATTCATTATCAAGTTTCGCTAATAAAATTCACGATGCCGCATGACGTGATGCGGCTTTGTGGTGTTTGGGGATTGTTCGCTCGGGGTCACATTGTACAACGATGCCGAGTACACTGAACGCACAATCAACCCGAAGGAAACGTCGATGTCGTTGCGCCAAACATTGCTCATAAGTGCACTGGTTTTGTTTAGCGTGTCTGGGCACGCGGATGATCTTACAAGCGCCGTGAAAGTGGATTACGACAGTTATCTAGCGCCTTTGTTTGATCACTTCCACCGCAATCCGGAATTGTCCCTTGTCGAATTCGAGACGGCAGAACGGATGGCGAAAGAACTCCGCGATGCCGGATTCGAGGTCACCGAAAAAGTCGGCGGTACCGGTGTTATTGCGCTGCTCAAAAATGGCCCGGGGCCATTGGTGATGATGCGCGCGGATATGGACGGTTTGCCGATCGAGGAGAAGTCCGGACTCGCATATGCCTCTAGGAAACAGCAGCAAAGTCCGATCACTAAGCAATCGGTACACACCATGCATGCGTGTGGGCACGACGTGCACATCACAAGCCTGGTTGGCACGGCGCGGCAGATGGTCGCCCGCAAGGATGACTGGGCTGGTAGCTTGATGCTGCTCGTGCAACCTGGTGAGGAACGCTTGATTGGTGCGAAAACGATGATGGCGGACAAGCTTTGGGAGCGCTTTGGAAAACCTGACTATGCGCTAGCGTTTCACGTCGGCGCGAGTCGCGAAGCCGGTTTTGTGAACGTCTCCGAAGGCAGTCCGTTCGCTGGCGCAGATACAGTAGATATTACGATCCATGGGGTAGGCACGCATGGCGCGAGTCCCCATAAGGGCAAAGATCCCGTCGTGCTTGGCGCGCAGATTGTGATGGCGCTGCAAACTTTGGTGGCCCGCGAACTATCGCCGCGCGATCCCGGAGTCGTGACGGTTGGCTCGTTTCACGCTGGCACCAAGCACAACATTATCTCCGATCAAGCGGTGCTGCAGTTGACCGTCCGCAACACGTCTCTCGAGACTCGCGAAGTGCTTCTCAATGGCATTAAACGAATTGCGGAAAATATGGGTCGGGTTGCAGGGTTACCAGAGGACAAGTTGCCTGAAGTGGTGGTGTCAGACGAAAGCGTCCCTCCGACAGTGAACGATGCGGCACTCACGCGACGATTAAAGTCCGCGTGGGCGGCAAAGCTTGGCGCAGCGCAAGTTATCGACATTCCGACAAAGGGCATGGGGGCGGAAGATTTTCCGTTTTTTACCGCCGATCCAGCCATCCGCAGCGTTTATTGGACGGTCGGCGGCACACCAGCCGAAGATTTCGCGCGCGAAGCCGCTGGTGGTGCACCTGTACCGAGCCATCATTCACCGCTGTTTAAGATCAAACCAGAACCATCGGTTCGTACTGGTGTGGAATCAACCGTGATCGCGTTAATGGAATTGATGCAAAAACCCTGATTTCGCATCACGCAGCACATACCGATAATCTCGGCACAATTAATCGATCGCACCTCGCAGAGTAAAAACTTACGGTTCACAAGGATCTCTCATGACGCAATCAATCAACCACCTCGCAGATGACATTTTGAAGGCGACCGTCTCGCGTGCCGGCGGCGCGCCAGGTGTCGTCGCGATGGCGACGAATGAAACAGCAAACTATTACGAAGGTGCGGCTGGGGTGCGCGAACTCG
>JBLFWZ010000194.1:0-8985 GCA_047611905.1 Gammaproteobacteria bacterium
ACCCTGTTCGATGGCAGTACGCTTGGAGCGATGACTCCCTCTTATGCTAGCTGCGAGATGCTGGAATCGCTTGGCGATCCGCACCCAGGAGACGACGTCTACGCGTTGGCTTGCGTGACTTACGAATTGCTCACCGGTAAGCATCCTTATAACCGTCTGCCAGCTAACGTCGCGGCCGAAAATAATTTAAAGCCAACGCCTGTCCCAAAACTAAGCCGCGCGCAAAACCGAGCACTTACTCGAGGCGTTGCCTATCATCGAAAAGATCGCACGCCATCAGCCGACGAATTTGTCCGGTCGCTAGCGGGCTCAACTACTGCTGCGCCAAAAATGTGGCGCACTACCGCGATCGCGGGTGTCGCGGCAGTGATTGTTGTGGCTGGTATTTTTGCCGTGTCGCAGTTTCGACAGCGGCAACTTGACGACATCGTCGACGGTGTTGTTGCCGCGGATCCACTAGTCGTAGAGACGGCGCTAAAGCAGATCGCGGCGTTAGATCCCGACGAACGCCAACAAATCCTGAATCGACCAGATGCCAAGAACGGTATCACAGGATTCTTTGAGCAAAATATCGGCGCGAAGGCGACCGCACTCGATTTCCCTGGCATCGATGACACCTTGGCCCAAGCGCGTTCGCTGTACAGCGATTCTGCGCGCATTGAAGCAGCGGCTCAGCGTGCTGTAGAAGAAAAAAACCGACTGCTCGGTGAGTTGAGTGAGACCTATGAATCGCTCTTGCGATCGAACAAGCTCCTCGCGGATCCGGACGCCGACGATATCCCGGACGTTATTGCTCGACTAAGACAAATCGACCCACAGCACGGCTTAATTACCGACCCGCGACTGGCGAGCACCTACGCCGCGGTGGCGGATGGTCTGATATCTGAATTTGATTTCGATGGCGCCAGCGCCATGATCGACGCTGGACAGCTATTAGCGCCATCGAATGCAGCGCTGATTAATACTCAAGATAGACTCAACAAGGAGCGGGTGGTTGCGAATCGCCGCGTACGCGCGCAACAATTGGCACGAAAACTGATGCCTGCTGTTGCCGCAACTGACACGCTGGAATCCTTTAAACCTCTGTCAGTAGATCTTATATCGCTCGCAAAGCTCGGACCGGAGAGTGCGGCCGTCGCTCTGGCTCGCGAGAAAATTCGAGTGGGCATGGAAGAGCACCTAGCACAATTGAATTCGACGGCGGAGATCACGCCGCTTATCGCACTGAATGAGGAATACACGCCATTGCTGTTGGCGCTAGGCCTGAGTGAACTGAGTGCCCGTGTATCGAGCCAAGGTGATGCCGCAATCACGAGGGTCGAAGAGCTCACGAATGCTATCGAGGACGCGATCGCGTGGGGGAATCTAGATAAGCCGGCTGACAAAAATGCGACTTCACAACTCGCGACCTTACGCTCGATCGCACCAGCGGATCCGCGGGCCGACGCTTTACGAGAAAAACTTGTCCGCGCCTACATGTCGCGCGCGAATGACAAAACGCTCGCTGGTGAGTGGCAGGACGCTAGGTCTCAGGTTGCGATGGCGGGTCGACTGCAGCCATCCGCGACTCTCGAGGGTCAATTGCAGCTCGCGTTAGAAAACATTGGCATCGCCGAGCAGGAAGCTAAGGACCGACTCGCAAGTGCTGGTGAGAAACAGGCGGTGGAAGAAAAGCAGCGACGCATCGCCGAACTCGAAGCAGAACTTAAGCGCGCCACTCAGGCGGCAAACTCAATCGATGATAGCCGCCAGATCTTGGCGCAATTGAGCCGCCTCGAGTCGAGCGCTCCAGGTCACGCGCTGATCAAAACCACGCGAGCTACGCTAGCGGAGAAACTCTCGGCCGCGGCACTAGATAAGGGTAGCCAAGGTGGCTCCTGGGACGCTGCGCTTAAGGACATTAACTACGTGGTTTCGCTATTTCCTGATTCCGTGGTGGCCGCTAACGCACGTACCCAGGTAGAAAGCGGCCGCGCCGAGGCGCAGACTTTGGCGAGGCAAAGCGAAATCGAGGCGTTGCAGGCGAAGCTTACCGAGCTGGCGGGAGCGAAACCGGATGCAGTGTGGTCAAACAACACCCGCGCCACTCTGGACGATCTGGCACAGAAAGTCTCAGCCGACGATCCGTGGTTGGCCCAGATGCGCGAGCAACTTACGTCTGTTTACTTAGCGGAAGTGGCAAAACTACAAGCGTCGCAACGTTTTACCTTGGCGAGCCAGCAACTCGATCGGGCGGGCAAGATCAATCCCAAATCCGCGAGGATCCGTCAAGCACGCGACGGTCTTAAGGGCAGCGTCGCGGCGTTTCGTGCGGCGCAACGCGAAAAAGATATCGCCGCCCGAATCGAAGCGCACAAGCAAACTTTCGTTGCGCATATTAATTCCAAGAAGCTCGCGAATGCGAAAAAGACGCTGAACCTGCTAACTAAGGATCTCTCACCGAACGATCCGTTTATTAAGGCTGAGGCGCCGAGCATGCTGGCGCGTCTCCACCTTCAATTCGCTAATAGTAAAATCGCGCAGAAGGATTACGCAGCTGCAATCGGGTTCGTCGAGGCTGGTTTGAAGTATAGGCCGGCGGATAAGGCGCTCGCTGCAGCCCTAAAATCGGCGCGAGCAGGGCAAGCGAAGGTCACTGTGGTTCGGGCGACGGCACCAAAACCTCAGGTCAAGCCCGATGTTAGGAAAGCAGCGCCAGTTGTGGCGCCAGCCCCCAAACCACCAGTTGTAGCTGCAGCACCGAAACCCGCGGCACCAGCACGTATTACTGAACAGCAAGTTCTAGGCAATTGGTGTAGCGACACGGTCGGTTTGACCCTCAAGGCAAACTCATTCACGTTTGTTTTGCCGGGCGGTAGCGGGTCGGTGTCCTATCCCATTAAGCAATACAATTTTGCAGAAAAGACGTTTTCAATCGATTGGACTGATAAACAACGCGGTGCGATGGAAACCCAATTCGGAAACCTTGGTAGCGGCAATAAGACGCTTGTACAGATCCGCGGACGCAGCGTCTCGGAGAACAAATGGAATGAGTACAACCGCTCGTTCCGTCGTTGCCCCTAGCAAAAAACCGAGATTATCACGCGTTCGGCCAGTTCGTCTCCTTAGCACCAGCGCCTCGTTCGCGGGGCTGCCCAGTCCAACTGCTTGGTCGTGTATGTGGAATTAAAACTACAGAGTTACTGGAACGTGTATTCGATGCCGAGGCCCCAAATTACATCCGCACGTAAGCCGCTGTCTTTGTTTACTGGCAGGATCACATAGGCGTTTAGCGGTGCCTCGTGATGATTGAACGGATTCCATTTTGCCGCTAATCCGACATCGACGATGTGGTTGCTAACCGTTTTAAGATCCGGGTTATAGCGGCCCATGACATCTGCCGCCACTGTCAGCGGTGCACTCACTCGCCAATCGAATCCGGCGGCATAAGATAAGTTATCAAATCGATCAATACCTGTGGTCTCTTCGTAGCTCACGTTTACATGCGGCGTTAGGTCGCCAAACTTCTTAGACGCAATGAACTGTCCACGCAGTTTGGCGTGACCTGTGCCGAGCAGATTGTCCTCATCACCCGTAGGCAAGGTCAGCTGCGCGGTGATCGCCATGTCTGGTAGAGCCGCGTGTCCATTCATGAAATTATATTTGGTGCGCAAAATAACATCGCCAAAGCCCGTTTCGGCGCCGCCGGAACTCGATTGTGGCTCGTCAATTGCACCAAGGAAAGTATGCACATTCCCACCCGTGATATCGGTGACCGTGGCGAACGCGTTCGCTCGTGCTTCAACCCGAATGACCGGAATGACGATGCCGACATCCCAATAATCCGTGAGCCCATAGTTGCCGAACAACGCGTAAATATCTTGTTCAAGGGTGATATCGACGAACGCTGTCACTGTATCGAGTTCGACCAGTGAGCCAGGAGGGCCAAGGATACCGTCATTGTTAACGTCAATATGGGGGAGCTCGAAACTGAAAGAATCCAGATCCGTTCCTTCGAATCTACTAAAGTCGACCCTGGTGTAGGAGAACGAAACATTAAGCTTATTTGCGCCAAGCGTTGTGGCTCGCTCGCTTAATAGTGGCCCAAGGCTTTCTTGGGTTGAGACTGGAACGCCGGTCGACAAATCGAACGTGACGCCAGAGGCGGGCGAGTTGAATGCGGAGAAGCCGGTAGCACTTGTGACGGAGCTATTTAAGCTGCTGAGCGCGTTAATGGATTCAGTCGTGAAATGGGCATCATGCGAGGCCGCAGTTGGTGACACGAACAATCGAATACCATCACCGCCATAGAGATCGGTAATGAAATTGACCAGATCGCCGGCAGAAACTGCGGGCGAGAAAAATGCTAATGCCAATATTGTTGCCCGTAATCGGCCCATTTCCGAATCCCTGACTTAAATGTAATATCGAGAATGATGACGTAACTATACTGTTATTGCAAGGTTTTTACTAAGTATAGTAACTAATTACTTTAAGTCTATAAGGCGGTAGAAAACAACTCACAATGCGGCACCTCTGCGAACGCAGCAGTAGTCCGGACCGCGGATGCCCCACTGTCTTGGCCAAATTGAGACGGTGGCGGGGTTGCCCGCGATCGGCTGGCGCTTGGCCGAAGACGGATTGGGATATAACACGGAGGCGGGTAAGTGGATATTTTAGCTCGCCGTTGATCTGGTCTACTGAGGAGATCTCGTTTTACTTAGCGAGGCGATCGGAGGCGGTTTCAAAACCAGCTGATGTTGCTTCGCACATCGAATTGGCGAATATGAGTCGTTCACGCGAATCGCAATTCATGCCGGAATCAACGCGGCCTTCGATTGAGCGATAGGTGGCGGTATGCGCAGCGGTGCAGCGGCGAAGTAAAATGCACCTGAGATTTCGGTTTCTTATATTGTCGCGACTAGGGTGAGGCTTTCGTCCGGGGCCGACTCGGGCATGAAGTAGACCGGCGCCGAACCATCGAGAAATTCCAGACTCATATCGGCCGCATCGTTCGATTCAGCGATTACTATTATTCAGCAAAGCTCAGCCAGGACTCACCGGACCCTTTGGCAAAAAAGATTCGGTACCGTTTAATCTGGAAGGAGGCAAATCGCTATCGCCTGGCCGAGGTCGCTCAACCCGAGGATTGTGAGGTTACGCAACGATAGCGCAGGGTGTTTGGTGCTCCCGCATTGGGCGCGCGTCCGAGGCCGATCATCCCCATCTCGGTCAGCGCTATTTCGTCGCGTCGAACATAGGTTGGTTCGACATCCTTGGAAGAACTAACGAACGTACCATTCGTACTAACATCGGTGAGTACGAAGCGTCCCTTTCGGGACTCAATGTGAGCATGCAGCCGAGATACGGTTGTGTGGTTGACGACTAACACCGCGGGTGGGGTGCGGCCAATGGTTATCGATTGCTCGACCATGATCGTGTGCCTTTCATTATGTGGAGTTAGTAACTCCAAGCCGATCGCGATTCCGGTGGCCGAAGACACGTCGTTTTGCACGAGTTCTGTCCGGGCAGAATTATCCCAAATAATTTCGAAGATGGTCGTCGGTGCCGACTGGCCTTTCAGGCGCATTTCCTCAACGAATCGAAATTCAAACCCCGCAAGAGGGAAACCTGCGATGGAATCGGCGGAGACGAGTATCTGGCCAGCTTTCGCCTGGTCGGTGAGCCGCTTTGCGACATAGACGGGATCGCCGACGGGCTTGCCATCGTTTTTGATCCCTTGGCCAGCATGCAGGCCGATCCGAATCGCAATATCCGTCACTCGTGGATCGGGGCGCGAGAAATCAATAGTGCCACGATGTAAATCGACTGCGCACAATATCGCGGAAGAGTTATTTGCAAAGCTGCACATGAGCTCGTCGCCGATCTTATCGACTACCTCACCGCCGGCGCGGATCACTATTTTGGTCAGCGTATTGAGTAGATCGGCCACCAGGATGCTGGCCTCGGCATCGCCGAGCTCACGATAAAACCGTGAGCTGCCGCAGATATCTGCGAACAACACCACGACTTGCTGAAGCGGGGTGTCCGCATTGCTGGATTGGTTCATGCGTTAATCATAGCGCCGAACCGTGTGCGTAACTAATACTCGCAAGCGCTTGGCGTGTACTAAGCCTGAGTGTTGCTGTTCGCACATATTGGTTTTTTTCCGCCCATTTTTCCCATTTCGCTCACCGCGAATCTTCCTTTAACGACCCACAACCTCGTTACTGTTCGGGGCCCGCTGGATCAATTTTCTTAATTCTCGTGCGATCGTGTATTCGAAAACGGCCACCTGCACGGGAACATGTGCATCGGCAGGATTGACGCGCGGACGGTTCTTGCCCGAGCGGATGTTGCAGTTAACAATGCCAGGCCAGTTCCAGATCTCGGCGCTCATTCAAGAGTGCGCGCTGTAATCGAGTTGCTTTGCTCGCGTGTCCAGGTCTCACTGATTCCAGTCAGGGGGTTATCCTTGACAGTTGGATGCCATAAAAAGGGACGGGGAAATGAGAGAAGAGGGAATGATTGCAGCGCTGGTTGATCTTGCTGGCGTAACAACATCTCAAATCTGTGTTTGGCTTTCCGTGACTTTTGCCTATTTAACGGTTGCCTATCTCGCTGGTGCCGCGTTATCACGATTTTAGACCACTGCAATCTCAGTCTTGTACGCTGTAACCGCGTTTTTCTTCGCGTCCGTCGTCCTGCTGCATTCCTCGATTTGGGTCGCGCTCCGTTCTCGCGAACAGACAATCTACGACGACGTTTGGCTTGGACAGTCTTTTTGGGGTTGGGAAGCAACGATTTTGACGTTTCTGGCCGGCGGGACGGTATTGAGCCCGTACTTCATGTACAACGTTTGCCAGTCGGAGAAGAAATTACCGCGGCGCTTCATTGTGCCAAACCGAAACCCCAACATCGGAAAGTCTGATGTGGATTCGGCTTTCGCTCAGAACAGCCGTTGGTCGGCGAAATTCAGAAATGCAGTTCTTGAGATTGGACGTCCGATCTCAAGAACTGCAGTTTCGTTCGGTTGCGACAGCGTCATGCTTTGTACCGCTGAACAGCTTCGTGCCAATGAAGCGGTTACGGCACTGAGTTTGCTACCGTCAGGCTTATCAGTCTTTCGTCATTAGGTGGTTCAACACGTTCGCCGTGATGCGTGATACATCGTTGTCGCCTGCATTACACGGTAGTGCCTGACCCCACGCGATCGAACCCGTGGCAAACACGGCGCCACCATTCGTCGTTTCCGTATAGGTTAGATCGGAGCGGACCTGGAAGTCCTGCGTGCCGCTAAGTCCGGGATAGTTGAACATGACTTCCTCGCTCACGTGGGGGTAATTGTCGGAATGGCCCTCCGAGCTCGCAAGCAAGTAGGTATTTGGCGGTGTACCCCAGCTGAGATCGTAGCGATCGAGCTCTAGACCCGCCGCACCATTCAATCCAAGTCCGAAATCACCGAAGCATTCGTTATCTACGCCATCGAACACCCACGCGATTTGTGGATCGTAGCTATCCGGCAAGCGTCGATAGGGTTTTGATTCGTCCATTCCTTCACTGGTGAAGCCGACCCCGGTGAGTTTCTGCGGAGAGCGTCCGCGATTGCGCCAGATACCGCCTTTTTCACCCGTCGTCGCCATGTAGTACTCGCCAGGCGCCGCTTGCCACGCACGCGAGCCGGAATCGAGTTTGCGAATTTCCATACACCAGGGTTCCTCGTCGCGAAATGCGACAACCCAGTAATAGCCGTTGGCTCCGAGGTACATGATGCGACCGCCTGCGGCGACATATTCCTCGGAGGCATCCAGCATTTTCTCCGAGTAATATTCCGAATGCGTACCATTAAGCACGACGTTGTACGGGCTTAGGCAGTCAATGCCGTCGCGGTGAAGATCTTCGTCGGTGATCACATCGTAGGCGTAACCGAGCTGTTCGAGCCAGTAAACTATCGACATGTCGGCCGCGAATTGCCATGGCACACCCGTTGTCGCCATTCGGTGCTTAGGACGCAAGCCCATCACCGGTCGCAAGTAAGATGAATAACAGACTCCCGCACCGTCGGCGTGATGGTCGTAGCTTGAGCTGCCCCATTCCGGATGTTGGCCAAGCACGTAGTCGACGTCGTGAAGGATTGATGTGTGGCCAGTGACGGCTTCGGTACCCGGCGCGTCAAGAATAAACCGCTCATTCGCGTAAGCGAGGTAGCTCGCAGTCGGCATCAGCATTGCGATCTTCGCGCTGGGTGATTTCGGGCGCACAAAAAACACAATATGGTCTTCTAGTTCACCTGATGTGAGGCGTGCAGCATAGACGCCGCTCGGTAGGGCGCTCTCAATAGTCCACGTGAAGCTCGGTTGCCACTTGCAATCGATGATCGCGTCGGAGTTGTAATAAATACCGCCAAATTGTTGGGCTGAGAGCCGGAAGCAATCGTCCCGCCCGCCCCAGTTGTAGCCGGTCATTGCGCGCACGGGTCGGTTATAGCCTTGCCCATGCATCGCGTTCGGGCCAAGGTCGACGAGTCGGTCGCCGATGCCTTTGTCTGTGTAACCTGCGGTCGTATCCCAGTAACTGAGGAGCCCGTCTTTTGACGGCGAATTGCCGTCTCGGATACTGTCCAACTCGGCATCGGACATCACTCGCGCCTGGATCCCCGAGCGATCGATTTTGCCGTTGTACAATCCAACGACCCCTGATTGCCCGTGATATCCAGCGAGTAACAGATCGACCTTGGGTGTGGCCGCGCGTAACACCGTCGTGCTCACTGATCGGCGCGCATCCTCACGGGGCACGATGCGACTGACACGGCTGTTGTATGCGTTGATAACCGCCTCTTGGCGTATCGACATGACGCCGCTTTCGGCATCGAAACTCGCGGCGACGAAATACCAGATGTGGGATTGCAGCGGAACATCTGCGCTAAGTTTTGCAGTGTCCTTACCGTCTCCAATCCATAGGGCGAGACAGCCGTGTTCGTTGAGCGCTAACGCGGCGCCGCAATTG
>JBLFWZ010000195.1:0-8975 GCA_047611905.1 Gammaproteobacteria bacterium
ACGACTCAGTGCCTTTTCAACTGCTTGCCGTTTGAACGATTGATTGTATCGTGCTCTCATCTTTCATCGCCTCAGTAGAGGCGACAACTATCCTGACCCAGGGGGCTATTGCGAGCAATGTTCAATCGGGCTAACTATTGGGGTTACTACGAGCGCGAAAATCCCGCTAAGCATATCGACTATTTTACAGAGCATTCCCGCAAGCGATTTTTACACCCGGATGAGATGCCGCGCTTTCTCCTCGCACTGTCCGAATCGCCCGCCGAGTTTCGAGATTTCGTGTTAGTCGGTCTCTTAACGGGCGCTCGAAAATCGAACGTACTTGCAATGCGCTGGACCGACGTCAATTTCGAGCGAGCAACTTGGGAAATTCCAACCACTAAAAACGGCGATCCCCATGTCGTCCCGTTGGTACCGGAAGCCATCGAAGTACTCCGCCATCGCCGTCGCCCGCCCGATTCAAACTGGGTATTTCCAAGCGCCAGTGCATCGGGGCACTACGAAGAACCCAAACGCGCTTGGGAAACGCTATTGAATCGAGCGAGAATCGAGGACCTGCGGATCCACGATTTGCGCCGGACCGTTGGTAGTTGGCAAGCCGCGCTCGGCGCCAGCCTTCCAATCATCGGCAGTACGCTCGGCCATAGGAGTATCCATACCACCTCAATTTATGCGCGCCTGTCGCTAGACCCCGTACGCGCTTCCTTAGAATCTGCAACATCAGCAATGTTACAAACACTAGAGCACGGAAATGTCAGAGTCGGAAACTAGTTCACCGCCTACGGGTTACTGGCCGCTCCAAGCAAAGGAGGCCGAAATTCGTGCGGAAATCATCCAGTGGCGCCAGATCGCATTTGCCGTCAATCCCATCGACGACGAAACGGTAGATTTCGATGACGATTCCATCGAGGACAAGATGGTAGAACATGAACTCCTCAAAAATTTAGGTGTTGCTGAAGAATTCGCAGAGCCGTTGTCCGTGTTGCGCTACAAATTCATCAATACCGCGAATCCCGTATACGCGATCCACGCGTTTGTTATCTGCCAAAACGCAGAGATCCCACCGCGGCCCTGGGTTAGTGACTTCTTCGCATCCAAGCTAGGCGATTGGATTGCGTCGAACGGCCTTAAATCTCTCGACCAAATATTTGGACTATCGGGGACAGGTACACAACCGGCGTACGCGAAGGCATTACTCTCGTCACTACAAGAAGACTTAATGGTAGAACTATGCCGGCTCGTCGGCGTTTTCCATATCACCATCAACGAAGCGGCGGGGGCTGTATCCAGGCGCCTTCAGGCCAAAAAATGGAACACAAGTGGCCATCCGCTAATTCAACGTAGAAATCGAACTGAGGAGAATGAATCTGGCGCCGAGTCATATTCAGCGGCTTCGTTAGCACGAATGTACAGTGACTGGAGTACGTTTTTACGTGTTCCTAGTGTCGCCGAACACCAGGCGAAGCACTGGAAAAGCTTCACGTATGACCAAAAGAAGGAACTCGGAAATCAGTATCCTGAAGACGTGCGCGAAAAGCTCCGATTGGATCCTGATCGTTCGATATCGGATCTTAAAGCCCTCCTTTTATGATCGGCGGAGTTTTCCGCCGCTATTCTCCGCCATACGCTGCCCTTCATATTTGGTTTTTACCGTGATGGAGATACAGCACACATGGCAACTTCTATTAGTTTCGACCTTGAACGCCTAAACAGGCCAGAAGCCGCTCGTTATCTTGGGGTAAGCGTTAATACACTTGAGGTATGGGCATCGACCGGCCGGTACGAGCTACCGTTTGTGCGGATCGGACGGCGCGTATTCTATCGCCGGTCTGATCTTGACGCATTTATTGACCGACGAACGATATATGGCAGGCACGCTTAAGTGGCCAGTCTCCCCTACTACAAGTTCTATCCGGCCGATCACAGAAGCGATACCGTCCTTCTGTCATTGGAGGCTGATGGTTTATACCGTCGATTACTGGACGCCTATTGGTTAGCAGACGGTAATTTACCAAACAATGCGAACCACCTCGCGAAATTATGCGGCATTCATCTCCGGACATTTCATAGGATATGGCCGGAAATATCGCCATTCTTTTCTATTAATAACAAACGAATATGCAACCCGCGAATGGACCGAGAATTGGTGCAAGCGCGCGAACGCTCTACGAATGCGCGGTCGGCAGCTTTTGCGAAATGGAAAGCAAATGGAGATGCGAAGGCATTGCGATCCAATAACCATAGTCAGATCCATAAACCCTCTCCAGAAAGGAATGTTGCGGTCTGTGATGACGTTGCGGTCGTTCCCGCAGCTCCGATTTCAAAGCAAAACCAAAAGCCCGCACGATTAAATTCGAATACTCAGATCAAGATCGATGAGTTAATTCATAAATGGAGGCGTAGTCGTCCGGATGAATAATGTAACTCGCGATGAAGAGCTGCTGCGACCGAGAGATGATCCGAAAGTTACAGTCGTGGACATTGAACAACTTGTAAAACGATTAACAGCAATTTACGGACATACATTTACCAGCCAATTCGGAGACCCCATAGCGCTAGATACATGGTGGAGAGCTCTGCGGATGCGGGCCAAGGAAGATCTGGCTAGAGGTCTCGAAAAATGCATAGACAGTAACAGCGCGTATCCACCCAAGCTGCCTGAATTCAAAGCGATGTGTAAAAGATACAGCTCTCCGACGCATCGCCCGGGTCCGATGCTCGAAAGACCCATAGTTAATCAAGATATTGCCGACCGGAACTTGAATCAAATGTACGACATTTTGGGTGCGAAACGACGCTCCTTGGCATGACAAATAATTCGCGCAACTCGTTGGCCGTTTCCTAAATTATTAGATTCGGGTCCTCACTACACAGACGAATGCAACTGCAGGAAGCGAGGATTTCGATGTTATAAATCTTGCGCAGGCACATAGCAAAATTCGACGGGTTAAATACTGAACTCCGGTAGTATTGATCGGCCTCTGTTTGATCACCCAAACAATTTTACTTATTTTTTCAGCGAAGAAACTCGACCGTAATGCGTCATTCGGTCTACGTATAAGCAAAGACTATTAACTTTGCCGAGTGGCTAACGTTCACCGCAACAACGATTCTACTTTCCGCTGTCGTATCCACTACCCGTCTTGCGCGCAATGGATGCGGCTACGCTAGCGAAGGAGAGTCCACGACCATGCGCCCAAGTGAGCACGACCAGCACCGCAGCATTTGAACATCATTCTGATTGTAAGTCCTCGTGTCGTATGCCCGAGGGACGATCGGTCGCTGTTCTGAAGAGCGGCTGATTCTCTAAGTACCGGCCCACCAAGTGATTTCCTTCGCGCCTATCAAAAAATCAGTTGTCCTCGCATCGATTCCGCATACCCGGTTTACTGCGAACAAATTCCCCAGAGTTTTTCTGCTGTCCCGGAATGCGACCAAGATGGGGCACGCGTATCTGCCCAAGACCGTACGCCAAATCCTTATTGCTGCGTTACGACACTCGCCACATACTTCGAGGCCAGAGCGAACGTTGATTGGTTAGATGTTTCGCCGAAATGTTCGCGCACACGACGCGGGTCCTTCTTAGCTAAAGTGTTGCGGGTCAAAAGGAGCGCGGCGTTCTCAAAAAATTTCAAATCATGAAAGTCAGTTAAGTTTATATAAATTAACAATATAAAAAATAACTGTGCTTATTATCACGGTCGGTAATGTGTATTTTTGTGAGGTATTTTGACGAGCCCAGTCGTTTAACATCGCGGCGCAGGATCTAACTCGCCGCTTTTTCGTGTTCGGAATAAGCGGCAAAACTCCAAGAATGAGCACAGCTTGAACAGCGTAGGTCAGAACCTCATTTTTTTCGACGGTAGGCTCACGCTCCGCTCTCTGCGCGGAAGAAATAATTTCTGACGTAAGTGATACTCGATTGCCCCTGCCCTAATCGATTGCGGCCACGACGACTAACCGTACCCGACTTGCTACTTATCGCGATAAACAGGTTAGCCGTTTTCAACGCGACGACTCGCCGGCGGAGCGGACATTATTTATCTGACTTAAATCGCTGGAGCTAACGATGCGCGCCTTTCTGCAGTTGATCGTGGTGTCTGTATATTCCGGCACGTAATAGCTGGGCGGTTGATACTCGCCCTGACTGCGGCACGGGCAATGAACGGCGACTGACATAAGAAGTACTGGGATAGTTTCGCGAGAGAAGCGATAGCGATAGTGGGCAGGATTTTTTTCATCTGCGCAGTGTCTCTCGCTGGAATTGCCCAGCAAAAACGCCGAGGATGTGTTGTCTCCTGAATTGGAACGCCACTGATGTGTACCGGACAATATCTTAACTGGCCCATCTCCATTGTCCGGTGGCTGTCTATGCCGATCCTGACGTGCTTCTTGGTTGCCGGTGTTACTGGGTGCATTGACGGGACGGGCTCGGGCGCGACGACCGTAACCTCGAAACCGGATCTGGATTCTGCTCCGAGGCAGCTCGTGGTTTCGCTGTCAAACGCGGACTTGGTCGATATTTTCGTCTCTGGTCAAACCGCAGTCTCTATCGGTGTAGGAGGTTCCATACGGCTCTCCGAGGACGGCGGCATCAGTTGGGCAGCCGTGTCGAGCGGTACCGACAGCAACCTTAGAGCCCTGAACGGCGAAGGCCAGCGGCTGGTGGCGGTGGGTGCCGATGGCACCATTGTACGTTCGGAGGACGGTGGCAAAACCTGGGCAACCGTGTCGAGCGGTACCTCAAGCAGCCTTATAGCCCTGCATGGCGAAGGCCAACGGCTGGTGGCGGTGGGTGATAACGGCACCATCGTGCGTTCGGAGGACGGTGGCGAGGCCTGGGCAACCGTGTCGAGCGGTGCCCACAGCACCCTTGCAGCCCTGCACGGTGAAGGCCAACGGCTGGTGGCGGTAAGTAGCGACGGCCCCTTCGTGCGTTCGGAGGACGGCGGCAAGACCTGGGCAACCGCATCGAGCGGTACCGACAGCACACTCGTAGCCCTGCATGGCGAAGGCCTGCGGCTGGTGGCGGTGGGTAACAACGGCATCATCGTGCGCTCTGAGGACGGCGGCAAGACCTGGGCAACCGTGGCAAGCAGTACCGACAGAGTCCTTATTGCCCTGCATGGCGAAGGCCAACGGCTGGTCGCGGTGGGTGATAACGGCACCATCGTGCGTTCGGAGGACGGCGGCAAGACCTGGGCAACCGTGTCGAGCGGTACCGTCAGCGACCTCAGAGCCTTGCATGGCGAAGGCCAGCGGCTGGGGGCGGTGGGTGATAACGGCGCCATCGTGCGCTCGGAGGACGGCGGCAAGACCTGGGCAACTGTGTCGAACGGTACCGACAGCACCCTTATAGCCCTGCATGGCGAAGGCCAGCGGCTGGTGGCGATGGGTGAGAACGGCACCATCGTGCGCTCGGAGGACAGCGGCAAGACCTGGGCAAACGTGTCGAGCGGTACCGACAGTCGCCTTATAGCCCTGCATGGCGAAGGCAACCGGCTGGTGGCGGTAGGCGACGATGGAACCATCGTGCGTTCGGAGGACGGTGGCAAAACCTGGGCAACCGTGTCGAGCGGTACCTACGGCACCCTTATAGCCGTGCATGGCGAAGGCCAACGGCTGGTGGCGGCGGGTGGCGACGGCGCCATCGTGCGTTCGGTAGACGGCGGCAAGACCTGGGCAACCGCGTCGCACCGTGCCTACAGCACCCTCTTTCTAGCCCTGCACGGCGAAGGCCAGCGACTGGTAGCGGCGGGTAGTGGCGGTGCCATCCTGCGTTCGCAGGACGGTGGAAAGAGCTGGGCAATCGTCTCGAGCCGTACCGACAGCGGCCTTAGAGCCTTGCATGGCGACGACGGCCTGCGGCTGGTGGCGGTGGGTGAGAACGGCATCATCGTGCGCTCTGAGGACGGCGGCAAGACCTGGGCAACCATGTCGAGCGGTACCGACAGCACACTCGTAGCCCTGCATGGCGAAGGCCTGCGGCTGGTGGCGGTGGGTAACAACGGCATCATCGTGCGCTCTGAGGACGGCGGCAAGACCTGGGCAACCGTGGCAAGCAGTACCGACAGAGTCCTTATTGCCCTGCATGGCGAAGGCCAGCGGCTTGTGGCAGTGGGTACCAGCGGTACCATCGTGCTTGCTATGCCGACTGGACCGCGGCTTCCACTCCTGGAGCGCATCCAGTACGCGGCCACTAAAGTCCCCGGCTGGTTGGAATTGCGTTTCGAGATCTACGATCCGGATGCGCAGTGCGTCGCCGGTTGTGGGCTGAAAGTTCTGGGCGCAAACAAGACGGACGGCGATCATCGACGCCCGTTCAACGCGATCGCGCAGCAGCCCGAGCACGACGACAACACGAACGCTTGGATAGCACAGTTGCACCCGGAAGAAGAGCTTCGAGTCCGGCCTGGCGAGAATCTCTACCTCGATGTGACGTTGAACGGCCCATTCTTGTCAATGCGCTACCCCTTGGGCGAAAAGCCCTTGCTTGTCGGATATCTCATCAACTCTACGTATTACTACATCGGTGCTGCCGCGCTCGCCGTCGTCGCCGGACTGCTGTTGGTGTTCTGGCTCAAACCGCTATGGATGTTGGTCATATACCGTCGTGCCGGATTGTTCGAGTTAGCAGGCAAGATTTCAGTGCCGGGTCTCGCAGATGCCGTGCAGATCCTCGGCAACCTGCTGTTGGTTCCCTGGCTGACGCGTCACCCACGGGTACTTGATGCCTGGATTGCGCAGCACAGGGAGAGCTGGGAGGCACAGTTTCGCTGCGAAGACGCGGTCGAACGTCTCCGTTACTATCCTTTGCCGCTGCGGCGGTCGGCATCTGACGAGCGAATCAAGAGTCCCGCACCGGACCATTTCCGAAACGATTTCGCAGCTCGCCGCAGCTTGCTGCAGATCGTTGGACCAGGCGGGTCTGGAAAAAGTAGCCTTGCCGCTCAGTTGGGTAACTGGAGCATCGACGGCCAGCTCACCGACCACCCAATGTTGCCCGTCTGGTTGGATGAAGATATCTCGGACTTTAGAGCCTGGCTGTTGGAGAGGGTCCGTGCGGTCTCCGTCGATGACGACTTGCCGGAGACCTTCATCAAGGCGTTATACCGTCGCAAACGCTTGCTGGTGGTTGCAGATCGGCTGTCAGAGAAGCAGGTGGCGACGCAAATCGCGATCTGCAAACCACCTAGCTATTTGAACGCGCTGGTGGTTACCAGCCGGACAGTGCAGAGGTTCGGCCTGCCCGACGTCAAAGTAATCGAGGCCGTTCCGCTCGGCTCCGAGAACTTGATGGGCTTCGTCAACGAATTGTTGGAGTCCCAGATCGAAGTGGACGATGCCTTCTGTGGGTTCAAGGACCAAGTGGACCTGGCCCGCCGGCTGGCCGATATCATCACAATCGGGCAGCAAGAGCTCCCAGTGACACCGTTGCTGGTGAAGCTCTTCGTCGAGCGGGCCAAACGGTCTGGCAATGCGAATCTCAATAGGTTGCCCGAGAGCGTGCCGGAGGTCTACTTCGACTATTTGCGCAGCGTGAACCCGGATGATCCGTCTGCAGCGAACTATCTGGCAAACGACGTCATGATGGAAGCGGCGAAGCTGGTCGCCCGAGTCGAACTCGGCGATGACTTCCGGCCGAAGCGCATAGTCAAGACGCGAGTTCAGGAGGTCCTTCAGCAGGCAGGGGCTGGTCGGCGCGTCTGACCCGCTGCAGCGTTTGTTGGACAATCAGGTACTGGAAAGCAAGGAAATCGGCGGTAGTACGCTAGTGGCATTTGCGCTCGATCCGATCGCGGAGTACGTCGCTGCT
Organism: Gammaproteobacteria bacterium; assembly: GCA_047611905.1. Taxonomy (GTDB): domain Bacteria; phylum Pseudomonadota; class Gammaproteobacteria; genus UBA11873. The sequence continues at coordinate 7,817 of JBLFWZ010000195.1, forward strand.
TTTGCCCATGCGCAAGATCGTGGAGCAGACCTAGATCGCTGGAACGAATTGCGTGACAAAGTCGCGGAGCGAGGTGAAGAAGCAGCGGGATTCAGCGAGGCATTACGCGTAACCCATGCAGTGTTTTCCCACGATCTTGGTTGGCCATGAACATTCCTTGGCGTTCGCCGACGTTAGCGACATCGCCACAGATCCTCCTGTTGGCTTTTTCTCCCTGTACCTAACTATAAAATATAATCGGCATTAACGTCCCTTCCCGCGGGCTTCGCGTTAAACATTCGATGACTAACAATCGTGGGTCGCCGCCAATTGCTATAAATATGATGGCGGCCTCGAAATTGTTCATTGATTTAACAAAGTTGAAAGCATATTTGCTGCTGCTAAATGACCGTTGCTAGTGTCACCAGTCAGTGGATTCCAATTTCCCGGTGTTTTCGCTTCTGAGCGAGTCTTTCCGAAACCTTGGAAATTGGTTCAAGCTTAATTGGTGTGAAGTCTTGCGTTTTGCCTTTTCGAATGACACTCGATGGCCGTTTGCAATGACGCGTAATTGGAACGCTACTTGACCAAAGGGCAGACGTAATTGGGGGGATACTCGCTATTCAATTGAATCTGTCCCCTTTGCCGTTCGAATTACCGATCGTCAAAATATTTCGCTCTAAGAAAGAGACAACGCATTGGCCGAGTACCTTCGAAAGAACCAAGAAAAGGTATCGCAAACCCGTTTGTGGCTGAGCTTTGGTAAGACGACAACTATTACCTCAAAGTAATGGAGGCAAGGCCAAAGACTCTTTCAGGAGAGCAAGTGCGATTGATTCGAAGATTGGCAGCCGAAAGGAAATCCATCGAGGCGATTGCGAAGACGGTCGGTGCGCTAAATGAGACGCAAGTAAAGAATGTAATCGCCGGCAGAACGTATCGGCGGATTAACTAGATTCAGATTAATCGCTCGAGGATCAGTAGCTCATTTCGATAGAGTGGTTTTTAAGCCATTGGACTGGCGATTCTCGACGGCCGAGGGTGTGTAAAAACGATTTTCTATTTTAAAAAATGGGGCGGACGGAACCAACCGAGCATAAGCTAAACGGCTCGATCCCTAATACCGACATAATGCTCGTTCAGGGTGGGAAATAATTTCATCGCGAAAGTATTTTTCCGA
>JBLFWZ010000196.1:0-8910 GCA_047611905.1 Gammaproteobacteria bacterium
CCGATGTTTCGAATGCATGCGACGCGCGCAAGATAGTGCTTTCATCGTAATCCCGACCGACTAGCATCATACCAATCGGTAAGCCTTGCGACATCCCGCAAGGCACGCTCATCGCAGGCTGTCCGGTTACATCGAACGGCGACGTGTTCGCGAGCATTTCGAGCGCGCGTTGAATGTATTCCTCGCGCGTGCAATCTGCTGCAGGGATTGGGGTCGCCTTCATGGGCAAGGTCGGCATTAATAGCAAATCGAATTCCTCGAATGCCTTGTCGTAGGCGGCCTTTAGACTGCGTGACAGATTTTGCGCTTTGGCATAGAAACGACCGTGATATTTATCCTGCATGTACTGGCCGAGCAGAAAGACCATTTTAGTCGTCTCAGATAAGTCGTTTGCTCGTGTGATGCGGCCGCGCGCGAAAACGTCGAGTAAGCTCGTCGTGTAATGTCCTTTCCAATTCGTGCCCATCGAATTGCCCTTGACCATGAGCATGGCCGCACCTTCTGTGGCAATGCCCGTCCAGATCGCCTGCCCGTCCAAATGCATGGGAATGGAAACAGATTTCACACTCGCGCCGAGTTGTTCGAAACGTTGGCCGGCGGCACGCACTGAAGCGTCGACGTCGGCCTCCGAGTTGGCCCAGCCGAAGCCTTCTTCGACCACACCGATTTTCAGCCCTTTAACATCGCCGGTTAATGCTTTGGTATAGGCAGCCGTTTTAACATTATATTGGCGCGGGTCTAGCCCACCGTCGTCACCGGCGATGGCTTCAAGTAATAACGCACAGTCGGCCGTAGAATTTGCCATCGGACCCAAATGGTCGATGGTAATTTCGATCGGAAACGCACCCGTATACGGCACCAGGCCGTGGGTTGCTTTCATGCCGTAAATACCGCACCAGCAAGCGGGAATGCGTACCGAGCCACCTTGGTCACCACCGATGGCCATATCGACTTCGCCGTTCGCAACCAATGCCGCGCTGCCTGCCGACGAACCGCCGGTGGTGTGGGCGGGATTGTATGGGTTTCGGATAGGGCCATTTTCATTCGTATGGCTACCACCCGAAAAACAGAGACTCTCACATTCTGCTTTGCCGACGATTTCACCGCCGGCGTCGAGTATCCGAGTCACGACGGTGGCGTCCACATCAGGCACATAACCTTCGAGCGCCGAAGTGCCGTTCATCATGGGCACGCCAGCGACACAGACATTGTCTTTAATGACAATCGTTTTTCCAGATAATGGTCCAGACGGTGCGCCCTTAATGGACGTCTTGTAGTACCAGGCGTTCAACAAATTATCTTCTGGCTGCGGTCGGTAGCCTGGTGTTCGGGGGTACTTTACTTCCAACGTTGGTTCGGTGAGCTCGTGGATGCGCTGATAAGCTGGCAATGAACCGGCTATCAGGCCTTGGAAGGACGCTACATCGGCGTCGCTCAGGTCAAGATTGTATTCGGCGGCGATAAATCGAAGTTCGTCATCCGTCGGTTGCTTAACGTTCATTTTATTCGCCCCAATTTACCGTTTGCCAGACAACTCAGTGACACCACTTTGAAGTCGCGTGCATCCATGATTCCGGCGGATTAATCTTACTGGCTATTGCCGTCGCCGCAGCGAGCGACCACGGCAATGCCCGGAATGTTTTAGTCGTTAACGCACTGATACACCTTGTACTCGACTCTTCCGTTCATGATGCGGCCTTCGGCAACAGCAACCACGGAGTTGACCCATTTGTATCTTTCGTCGCCACACTCTAATCGCGGTGCGGTAAAAAACGTTGTTTCGCCGTAGTCACAGTCGCCCGTCCCGGCGAGCGCGGCTTGCATCTTTTCATTGACGACCATGTTGCCAAAATATTGCAAATAAATAATCGCCCCATCGTGGGTTTCTAGCGTCGCGCGCACGTCGAGATGTCCAACTCCGTCGTTATCGAAAATTAACCAGTCTGCGGCGCTCAAATTACGAATTTTGCCTTTCAGTTTCGGACCTTCGAATTCGCCGCCAGTGACTTCCACAATCACTCGATTGCCGAACGATGCTACGCCTACTTCTAGCGGTGCTTCCAAGTAGGCGTGGTACTCCATTAACGATTCTAACTTCACGAATAATTCTCCATGGTCAGTTGATAGCTTGAGAGGCCCATATTAGCTCGCCAGGATGGGCAGCGCACCTGTGCAAGGCGAATCTAGGATTGGCTGAGTGCCAAATCTGGCCGTGCGCTCTTGAGCGCGGCCGCGGAGATCGCAAGCGGCACATTTATGAGCGCCGACTAAGTGAAAGTCTAGTGGACTCCAATCACTCGTGAACTGGCGGGAGCCATCGCATTGCCAGAAAATCAAATGTCGGCGGGGTGAGTACCTTGCGTTTTAAGTACAGCAACCGGGCTGGCTAGGTTGTGCTATCTGCATAGTAGGCGAGAAACATCTGTCCCAATTTAGTCGGATAGGTCGGTCGTTATCGGCAACTCCGCAATATTTATTTCAATATTTCCGGGTCAATATAAACGGACCCGTCTTGGATGATTGCGACGTAGGTTCTTAAGGCCTCGGCACACGGAAACGCGGTTGGCTCGCCCGTGCGAATATCGAATGCACCACCGTGGAAGGGACACTCAATGACATCTCCTTCTAGATAGCCTTCAGCGAGGCTTGCATTGCCATGCGTACAAGTGTCGTCGGTGATGAAAACACCGTCAGCCAATCGATAAACGGCCAACGGCGGAAACGATTCACCAACGACCCGCTTCGGCTCAGTATCGCTAAGCTCGTCTAGCGCACATACTTTTAGAAGTTCGTTCATGCGAAAACTCTCGATTTCGTCGATCCTATGCGGGCGAAGATTGCTAGAAATGTCTGTATTTCAGTCACCTACGAAATTTAAATGATGCGCAAGTCATCCGTGCTCGATCACCCCAAGCAAATATCGACACGGGGCCAACAATCCGGGGATTGTGAAGATTCGTGCTTTTTCGCCATATGCTAGCACTATAGCCTGCCATCACGAGCTTCCCATGTTATTCTCCTAGTCATGACTCAGAATGCAATTCAAAGTACTTACGACGCGCAAGCGCAAGCTAGAACCCTGGTTGCACTGACGCACGCAGAAATACTCCGTCCGAAATCCGGCGGCCCCACGGGCAAGGCTGGCGACATCGTCGCAGAAATTGAACGCCGCTTAATCACAGGTCGGTATCATTTCGGTGACTCGCTTTCGATAAACCGCCTCGCAGAAGAATTTGACGCATCAAGGCAACCCATTAGCGCCGCGCTGAACCATCTGCGTAGCCTCGGATATCTGATTATCGTACCCCAGGTTGGTTGCCAGGTCGTTTCGCCATCCAGTACCGAAATCAAAGATTTTTTCCACATGCTCGGAAGAATTGAGAGCGCAGTAGCAGGACTCGCCGCCGAACGCCACGTCGCCGACGAATCCGAAGTCCTAACAGCTTTGGCGAAATACGTCGCAACGACGTCGTTTTCGGAATCGCGTAACGAAGAACTAACGTTCGGGGTGGACGCTTACCACGAGCAGATTCTCAGCATGGCGCGCTCTTCAGCGCTAGAACAGCGCGTGCCCAATCTCTGGCATCTTGCTGATTTCTACTTGTGGCAGGGGGTATCGAATCTCGACGCCGAGAAAATCAATCGTGCGCACCGGGAACGAGGCGAGGTGGCTGCCGCAATCGCCTCTCGTGACATTGCCGGCGCAGAACAACTGATGGAACATCATGTCCGCGGTAAGCCGCTTCGACTCGGCATTATCTAATTTCGACGCAAATTGGACCCGCCCGATCGATTTGCGCGCTACTGTTTAAAACAACGCGCAATCAATCGGTTTGTACAAAGATGTCCCGTTCCCTTCGACCATCTAAAACACCACCGATTAATCGGAATCGCACACTGGCACCACGGTGAGATTTGCCGCGATAGTGGTCACCGAGTTTCACTTTCCGAACAGTGGCAGCGCGTGCTGCAGCCTAAGAACGTAACCCTCGGTAGAAAGTACGGATGTCTTTAACCAATGCATCCGGTTCTTCCATGGGCGCGAAATGCCCCCCAGATTCCATTTCCGTCCAGTGCTTGAGGTTGTAATACTCCTGCGCCCAAGCGCGCGGCATCAATATAACCTCCTGCTGAAACACGCCTATGCCGGTTGGAGCCTCGACCACCGGTGAGCGATTGTGCGCTGGCTGCCACGGATTGTGCACGCATTCGTAATAGTAACGCGCGGACGTTCCATAACTTTGAGTAAACCAATAAATCGACATTGTGGTGAGTAGATCGTCTTTACTAAAACGCCGCTCAACGTCGCCATCGCAATCGCTCCAGGTACGACGCTTCTCAAGGATCCACGAACATAACCCGGCCGGCGAATCATTTAATGCAAACGCTATGGTTTGAGGCTTTGTCGATTGGAGAGCGGAATAGCCACTCTCTTCGGTAAAAAAGTTCTCGTTGCGTTCGAAATTCTTTTGCTCGCTCGGCGCGTACACACTCTTGTCGGGCAATTGTCCGTTGAACACATCGAGCGGAATCATGAGGTGCATGTACACGCCGATCATATGTTCCGCATACTTGTGCCCGAGCTGGGCGGTTAGAATGGCGCCCCAATCGCCGCCGCCCGCAGCGAATTTATCGTAGCCCAATACGTCTCGCATTAAGCTCACCCAAAGATCCGCAGTGCGCCAAAAATTCATGCCAGAGGTGGTGAGCGGATTTGAAAAACCGTAGCCGGGCAGTGAGGGCACGACCACGTCGAAAGAATCTTCTGCATTGCCGCCGTAGGCGACGGGATCGGTGAGCGGACCGATCACTTTATGCCAGTCCCAGAAGGTCCACGGCCAGCCGTGACTTAAGATCAGTGGTGTCGGATTCGGCCCTTTGCCTTTCTCATAGATAAAATGGATCGGAACGCCATCTATTGTGGTTTTAAAGTTTGCGAACTTATTAATGCTCGCTTCATGCACCCGCCAGTCGTAACCATCCGCCCAATATTCAATTAGCTCAGCCAAGTACGAACCGTTCGTACCGTATAACCAACCGTCGTTGGCGAACTCAGGTGCTAGGCGAGTACGATTTAATCGCTCGCGCAAATCGACTAGCGCTGAATCGGGAACTTCAATATTAAATGGTTCGTAGCTCACCTGTTTACTCCTCCAAACTAGTTTCTTGTAATCGCCCGACTAGCGCCGTGCTACCGAGCCTCGTAGAGCAACTCATTGTGGACGTTAAGTTCGTTGCCTAAAGCGCATCTCTCGCACGGCAATCATAACGAACAATTCAATATCGAGGGAAGCTCTGAATGGCGCATGCATCGGGTAAATAAAATCGTTAGTACCCAAGACAAGAGTTGGAATCAGCACCACGCTATTTCAACATGATTGCATCGCCTTGGTTAACCCGTCCGTCTTGCAATACCGCCGCAAATACCCCAGCGCAACCAGCATGGTTTTTTTTCACGTACTTCAAAAGCGCAGGCGATTTTTCTGCAGTATCTGGATCCAGGCTGATCATTTTGCAACGCGGATCGCGTTCGACTATTGCTACTTCAAGTCGCTCGCCGATTTTTAGCGTTTTGCCGACCAAACTAAATTCGAAGAACGGATCGTCTTGATCCTCCCACTCAACGTAAAAATTTGCCCGAAAACGTCGTTTGTCGACATCCATGCCGGTCGCCTCGCTTAATTCTCTGACCGCCGAGTGCGAGAATATCGAGATGGGACGACTGTCGTGCTGCCCACGTTGTGTGACGTGTAGCCGCAACGTCCGATTGCTAGCTTTCTCTAGCTCTCGCATAAATTCTGCACTATCGATGTCGTAGGTGTCTCCGGCCGGCGTCTCTACTTCGACGGCAAATGCATCTGCATCCGGATACACGGGGTGGACGCCGGGTGGAAACCCTTCGAACGCTGACAAATCCTTTGGCACTAATAATGCGTCGCCGGATTTGTAGCGCGCCTTGTAGAGCACGAGGTCTTCTTGTTCGCGTCCTGTGTGCCACGGAAATCCGGCATGGCCGTCTGCCGCAATCAACCCATAAACCCGATCCCCCATGAGGCCGCTGAACGCCGTATACACGTACGGGATTTCTTCACCGCGCATCCCTTTTACTGGGTAGCGCCAGATGCTTTCGACTGTTCCAAGTTGCACGTTTCACCTCGATTTATTATCTGGTCTTAGCAGTTGCGTTTGGAGATCACCATCTTAAAGATATCCGCCAGTTCGCGCGAGCGGATAGAGAATTCGCGGTTTAGGGAGGCTCAGATTATCGGATCCTTTTAGTTACGGGAATTCGAATGACGGGCAATGTGGGGGCGCGCCATGCGGCCAAGCAAATTCGTTCGGGCGATCGCTGAGCGCGTTATACGAATTTAGGCAACACCATCGATGGCGTCATTCGCTTAACTCGTCGAACAATAGTTCGCCGTTTTGGGCCCACCAGTGCTTGATTGATTTGCCCTGCCGTTTGCGACCAAATGCTCGAGTAGCGCGAGAACCGTCTCGCTCTCATCCTCGCAACCGATTGCCGCGGCTAGCTGCATTGCAGTTCGTGGCTGCGATGAGAGCACCGCCACGAGCTGGTTCTGCAAACCTAACACCGACGCCGATGCCTTCTTACCCGCCTCGACTCCAGGTTGATGATAAGCGTTGATACCGACTAGCGACGCATAAAACCCTACCGCCCTTTCGAACAAAGCCATCAAACTACCGATGGTGCGCGCATCGACTCTTCGAATCGTGATTGTTATCGACTGTCGATCGTTCGCATACAGTGCGTCGCGCGTTCCTAGCAGGAGCCCGTGGAGATAGTCGCCGGCGGTTATGCCCGGCTCAACCTCAAGCTCCGACCCACCGTCCTCGAGCACACGTATGAATGTAACGAAAAAATTATTTACTCCGTCACGCAATTGTTGAACGTAGGCGTGTTGATCGGTGGATCCCTTGTTTCCATAGACAGCGATACCCTGATCGACCCGCTTGCCGGTGAGATCCAGACGCTTGCCTAGAGACTCCATCACGAGTTGTTGTAGGTAGCGACTTAACAGCAACAGCCGATCTTTGTAAGGCAAAACGACCATCGCTTTTTCGCCCTTACCGGCTGTCGCGTGATGCCACATAAGCGCAAGCATGGCGGCTGGGTTTTGCAGCACCTCCGTACTTCGCGTCACGGCGTCACACGCCGCGGCACCTGCCAGTAACTGATCGACGTCAAACCCCTGCAGGGCCGCTGGAACCAACCCGACCGCGCTCATCTCGCTGGTCCGCCCCCCGACCCAGTCCCACATCGGAAACCGCGCAAGCCAACCCCGCGACAATGCTAACTCATCGAGTCGAGAGCCCTCACCCGTAATAGCCACTGCATGTCGGCCGAAATCGAGCCCGATTGCCGCGTAGGCTTCGGCGACGAGGAGCATCGCGTTCCATGACTCCGGTGTGCCGCCGCTCTTACTAACCACCAACGTTAAGGTCTCGGGCAATTTGTCGCCGATCGTCTGCACGGTCCGTGCGATTCCATCCGGGTCTGTGTTGTCGATGAAGTACGCCGACAGTTTATCCGTTGCCGGATCACCCAAGGCGTCGCTCAAGAACATCGGCCCCAACGACGATCCGCCAATCCCGATGACGAGCATTTGCGTAAAGCGCGCGGCCTTCGAAGGTTTGATCCGATGCGCGTGCACGTCGCTCGCAAAACGCTTGATGGTGGCTCGCGTCGATTCAATCGTTGAGGTTAATTTCGGATCAGGCGCCAGGTGCGCTGAACGCAACCAGTAGTGTCCAACCATTCGCTGCTCGTCTGGGTTGGCGATCGCCCCATCTTCCAGCGCCGCCATCTGCTCAAACGCCGCCAAGATCGGTGGCGACATCCGCTCGAGATAACCATCGTCGAAGGTCATCCGACTGACGTCGAGAGTCAATCCAATCGATTCGCAAACGCAAAGATACTGTTGATAGCGTTTCCACAGATCGATTTTGGTCATAAAAGAGCACCTTCTAGCGCGGTAGCGCTTCTATCCACGTCTTGAATGTTTCGTCAATATTTCGCGAAATATTTGCGACCGCAACGGTTGTCGGGTTCAATTCGCGGCACAATGATTTTTTAATCCGTCAGTAACCATTACATTTTGTTCGGTATAATGGGTATTGACAAGTTAACCCGCACGACTGCGAACTTGCTGTGGATTTGGCATTCTAATTTATGGCTTAATCGTCATTCGGCTGTGTAAAAACAGGTACCCACGAGCTCCGCGACGCGACCGCGCCTAATTCTGAAATTGACTACGCAGGCTTTCGGGTAGTGAGCATATAATCCTTCACGACAGTCAATTGACGAGTGGGTTAGACGTCTTTCGGCAACCACTCAGCCGCTGCGCTAACTCCTGCATCGTGAGATTCAATCCGTCCGTACCCGTTAAGATCATTCGTTTGTCGCTCGACGAGTCTCTCGTCGATGCCTTTGAACCAATGCCTGCAAGACCGTATATTGCTTGGCGAAGCGCCCACCATCGTTTGTGGTGCTGAAGGCTACACTCCCAGTACTCAAACGTAGGAATGACGGTCGGCATCTCTTGATCGAAGAACTCGCTGGTGTCGGCAAAACCTTCGTCGCGTGCGCACCGCTAGATGGCTTAGGAGCACAGTTTGTCCGTTCGCTACTTGTCCGAATCACTGACCATCGCCCATCGCCCATCGCGATCACAGCTGCTGCAGACTATTGGCGCAACGTGCGATTACCGCGCTCTTGAGCATCGATGACTCGGGTTTGGATGCCCTCTCGCAACGGCAATGTCATGATCAATTTGAGGTCATTGAGGTCATTGATGGCTGCGGACTACCACTCATCACCAGCCAGTTGCCTACGCGTGATTGTTATGAACCCGTCGGCGAACCGACTTTGGGCGGTGCCGTTGTCGA
>JBLFWZ010000197.1:0-8894 GCA_047611905.1 Gammaproteobacteria bacterium
GTGCCAAGAGCTTCTACTATTCCGGTAAACATGGGTTAACTATCGATTAACCGTACGATCGCGTCAAGTCGGGCCGAGCTCATGACGGGCGTAAGACAATCCGCAGGTCTGATCCAACCCGTCGGACATCGACAAATTCAAGCGCCGGCGCATCGCTGATGAGCGATAGTGACGGTAATTTGAATCCATCGCGTGCGGTATCGCCGAACAACTTCGGCGCCATGTAAATAATCAGCTCATCGAAAAGGCTGTCACGAATAAGCGAGCCGACTAACGATGGGCCGGCCTCAACGAGAACCTCGTTAATTTCGTATTCGGCTAGTCGCGCAAACACCGAAGCTAAGTCTATCCCGAGTGGACCATGGGCACATTGCTCGATGATCGCCCCGGTAGCATGCAACTCGCTTATACGCGCCTCATCATCACTAGCGGTAAAAACTAATACCTGGCCTGGAAGATGAAATACCTGGCTTGCGGCTTCGCATCGGAGTCGCGAATCAATAACAACTCGCAACGGTTGCTGGCCCGCCGTGTCGTAGCTTGCGGTGCGCAAATTCAGACTGGGGTCGTCAGCGCACACCGTCCCGACGCCGGTCAGGACCGCGCCGCATTGTGCTCGCAATCGTTGCACGTCGGCGCGAGCAGCCGGACCCGTGACCCATTCGCTCACGCCAGACGCCAGTGCGATTTTGCCATCCAAGGTTGTGCCCAACTTAACCCTGACGAAAGGACTTTGGCGCTCCATACGACTAAGGAAACCGCGATTCAATTGCATCGCCTCGGCGCTCATCACACCTTCGATTACCGTAATTCCTGCGTCACGCAATTGTTCCACGCCGCGCCCACCAACGCGCGGGTTAGGATCGCTACTCGCGCACACGACGCGGCCAACCTTGGCTGCGATCAACTTAGCCGTACAAGGTGGCGTACGCCCTGTGTGACAGCAGGGTTCCAGAGTAACGTATGCGGTCGCACCGAGAGCATCGTCGCCAGCGGCTTCCAACGCATGAACCTCGGCATGGGCTTCGCCTGCACGATAGTGAAAGCCCTCACCGACGACTTCGTTGTCCTTAACGACGACACAACCCACCCTGGGATTCGGCCGCGTGGAGTAATACCCGCGCTTGGCCAATTCGAGCGCGCGGGCCATCCAACGGTAATCATCTGCGCAGGCTTGCACCATTAGTTACTTTCCACTGAGGCGGCCGCTACGCTTGGTCTAAACAGATCGCAACGCAGACGGAATTTCTTGACGCCATTCTATTGGCACACAACATCAGCATTTCTAACTTTCCTTTTTCCGCCGCTCCGGTGGCAAGAGATCCAATTGCTGCTCGCGTAGATCGGGAGGCAAATCATTTTCCAGTTGTTTTATTTCCTCCAGGAACGCACGCACATCTTCGAAACTCCGGTAGACGGACGCGAATCGGACATAAGCGACTTGATCGAGGTTTCGCAAAGAGTCCATCACGAGTTCTCCAAGTTGCCGCGAGCCGATTTCTCTTTCGCCTGTCTCACGGACCTTTTTCTTCACCTGATTGATCGCATTCTCAATCCGCTCCATCGGTACTGGACGTTTTTCTAGCGCCTTGAGGATCCCGCTACGCAGCTTTTCTTCGATAAAGGTTTGCCGCCGTCCATCACTTTTTATTATCCGAGGTAAACTCAGCTCCGCCGTTTCATAGGTCGTAAATCGCGATTTACAACTTTGGCACTCACGTCGGCGTCGCACTTGATCACCCTCGCCGAGCAAGCGAGAGTCGATTACCCGTGTATCCGCGTTAGAACAAAATGGACAATGCATTTGCGCCCCAAATATTCGTTGATTAAATGTTACTGGCCATAGACAGGAAATTGATGGCAAATCTCTTCGACCATTGCACGGGTTGTCGCAATCACTTTTTCGTCATCAATTGACTCGAGCACGTTACAAACCCAGCCAGCTAAAACACGTGCATGTTCGGCGTCGAATCCACGAGTCGTAATGGCTGGTGTTCCAATACGAATGCCACTCGTCACAAACGGCGATTGGGGATCGTTGGGTACGGCATTTTTATTTACGGTTATATGGGCTGCGCCGAGTGCCGCGTCGGCGGCCTTCCCAGTGAGTCCCTTCTCAACGAGGTCGAGAAGAAACAAATGATTGTCCGTCCCACCTGAGACGACTTTAAATCCGCGCCGCATAAATTCTTCGGCCATCGCGCGCGCATTCACAATTACTTGCTGCTGATAGATTTTGAATTCCGGCTCCATTGCTTCCTTAAACGCCACCGCCTTGGCCGCAATGATATGCATCAATGGGCCGCCTTGGGTGCCAGGGAAAACAGCCGAACTTACTTTTTTCTCAAGCGCTTCATTCGGCCGCGAAACGATCAATCCGCTACGTGGCCCTCGCAGTGTTTTATGAGTGGTTGACGTCGTCATGTCGGCAAATGGCACGGGACTCGGGTACAGTCCGGTTACAACCAGACCCGCAACGTGCGCTATGTCGGCAACCAGCAACGCGCCAACCTCATCTGCAATTTCGCGAAACTTCTGCCAATCGATAATGCGCGAATAGGCCGAAAACCCCGTCATGATCATTTTTGGTCGGTACTCACGCGCCTTTACGACGACGTCGTCGTAATCTATCTCGCCCGTGTCACCGTCTAGACCGTACTGCACTGCATTGTAAGTCCGACCCGAAAAATTGACCTTTGCACCATGAGTAAGGTGGCCGCCGTCAGCCAAACTCATCCCCAGAATCGTATCGCCCGCCGATAACATCGCCAAATATACCGCCCCATTAGCCTGCGACCCCGAATGCGGCTGAACGTTTGCGTAATCCGCCTCAAATAGCGTTTTCGCGCGTGCAATGGCCAACTCCTCAACGGTGTCGACGTGCTCGCAACCACCATAGTAACGTTTGCCCGGATAACCCTCCGCGTATTTATTCGTGAGCACGGTGCCAGCCGCCTGAATGACTCTCGGACTGGCGTAGTTCTCCGAAGCGATTAGCTCAATGTGGTCCTCTTGCCGACGTTCCTCCTGTGCAATGGCGCTTGCGAGTGCTGGATCATAGGTCTCAATTCGCATTTCTTTCGCGAACATGGCTATCGAACTCCTCTTCCTGGGATTGGCCAGGCCGTAACGCCCGGCAGTGTTTACGTGATTGGAAGTCGTCTCAACCAGTGTATTGAGCATCCGATCTTGAGCGATTCGGGACCCTCTGGCATAGCTCGCCCCGTGAATTTTCGATGACAACAGGGCTATGCGCGATTATCGCTAATTCCACCGCGACACTCAACGAACGAATGCCCGCATTGGCAAAACATCGGAGAGTTGAAGGCCCCGCCTCGGTTGACGCTGCGCGTGTAGCTTCATTGCACGACGCATCCACCTCGCCAGTCCAGGCCTCGCGCAGGGTTTCTCATCCACAAACGCTAACGGCAATTATCTTATCTCGGTGGCCCAAACCCTCTGCAGCCCGTGGCGATTTTGACTCTGCCGCTCGATACTGGTCATGGAACTCACCTGTCGAATCAGTTCCGACTACAAAACGACATCGATTCTGAGCACATTACTTTTTCTTGAACCACAAAAATAGAACCGGATCTCAATTAGCCGGGCCAGTTAGAAACTTCATTACATCGGTGCGTCACACACCGAGACGATGACGGGGAAGATGTGAACTTAGGTCCGAATTGAAGGTTGGGTATTACTATCGTCGTCTAGGGACCCAATTCACCGAACGACCGGGCCGTGTAACTCGCTAGCGGAGGAAGAATAAATTGTTCCCAGCCAGCGCGAAAAACAGCGCTTCGATCGGCCGTTTATTCTCCGACCTTGCGCACGAATGCGTTAATATAGCCGCCCATAATTAATTCGATTAGCCGATTCCTAAAATGACAGATGCAGAGATGTTTTTTCGCCGCGCCGAGGCCATTCTAGATCGGCTGGATCGGTTTATTCCGGCGCCTGTTACGGTCGATCTAAATCACGGAATCGCTTGGCGCTGGCGCAAACAGGGCAACGTCGGTGGGCTCCAACTTATCGATCGTTTTAATGCGATAGATCTCGAAGATTTACATCATATCGACCATCAAAAACAAGAACTTATTCGAAACACCCGACAGTTTTTACATGGTTTGCCCGCAAACAACGCGCTTCTATGGGGGCCTCGTGGTACGGGCAAGTCCTCTCTCGTGAAGGCTATTTTGAACGCATTTTCGAACGAAGGATTAAGGCTCATCGAAGTGGAACGTCATGACCTTATTGATTTGCCCGAGATAGTTGAAAGTTTGCATGGACATTCCGGAAAGTTTATCGTTTTCTGTGACGATCTATCCTTCGACGAACAAGACAGTACTTATCGCGCGCTAAAAGTTGTACTCGATGGATCGGTGCTAACGACACCAGATAACTTGATCATTTATGCCACTTCGAATCGTCGCCATCTGGTTCCCGAACGCTTAAACGACAATCAAAACGCTAAGCCAATAGATGGCGAGATTCACCAAAGCGAGGCTGTAGAAGAAAAAATATCGCTGTCCGAGCGCTTTGGATTGTGGTTGTCGTTCCACCCATTCGATCAAAATAGCTACTTAAAAATCGTCGACCATTGGCTGAACGAATTTGGAGTGACGTCACGTGAAAGCGAAAACGTTCGTCGGGCTGCTCTCCAATGGGCCTTGTTGCACGGTTCGCGTAGCGGACGCTCGGCCTACCAATTCGCTAAAGATTGGGCTGGTCGGGTCGGCCTAGAGAAAATACAAGGTTCATGAAATTAGCGGGTCCAATCCGATGACCGAACTAACGACTGATGTGCTAAAAAGCGTTCGCCAGGATGCAGAACAGCTCTTTTCGAACGTCGAAGTGGCAGCTGCGATGGATAATATTGCGAGCGAAATAACTAACGATCTCAAGGGTCGCAACCCGCTAGTTCTCACCATCATGAACGGCGGTATGGTGCCTACCGCTATGCTGCTAGACCGTCTAAATTTTCCGCTGGAGGTCGACTACATTCATTTAACACGTTACGGGGATCTGACCACCGGCGGAGAAATAGAATGGATCCGTCATCCATCGAAGAAAGTCGCCGGGCGAACCGTGCTATTGGTCGACGACTTACTCGACCACGGGGTAACCTTACAAAGTGCGGTCGAGTCGTGCGTAAAAAATGGCGCAAATGAAGTGTTTACCGCAGTTCTTTTGGTTAAATCTTTGGCGAAGCGAAGCGGCTTACAGAGGACAGACTATTTTGGCCTCACGGCGCCAGATCGTTATGTGTTTGGCTGCGGTATGGATTACAAGAATTATTGGCGAAACTGTGCAGGGATTTTTGCGCTAAAAGACCATGACTAAAGTCGCAATAATTGGCGGTAGCGGACTTGATAATTTCACGGACCTAACGGGTGCTCACGAACTGCGCCAGGTCACCCGTTTTGGACAGCCGTCGGGTTCCATTCTGAGCGGCACGTTTGCTGGTTGCGAGATTCTTTTTCTCGCGCGACATGGCAGCGGCCACACGATCCCGCCGCACAAAATTAACTACCGTGCCAATATCGCCGCATTGCGCGATTTAGGCGCGACTGAAATTATTGCGGTCACCGCCGTCGGCGGGATCGCCGCTACCGCCCCCCCGCGTCGTATCGTGATCCCCAATCAAATCGTCGACTACACGTATGGCCGGGAACACACGTTTAGCGATGGACTCGATGATCTTGTTCAACATATTGATTTCACCTATCCGTTCTGCGCACGATTACGCGAGGAATTAACCCGTGCTGCAGCTCAGATCTCGCTGTCAGTTGAGGCAACCGGCGTATACGGCGCCACCCAAGGACCGCGGCTGGAAACCGCGGCGGAAATTTCCAGGATGGCAAAAGACGGCTGCACCATTGTGGGTATGACGGGCATGCCGGAGGCGAGCTTGGCGCGTGAAGCTGGCTTAAATTACGTCAATTGTTCCTTAGTCGTGAATTGGGCCGCCGGTGTCGTGGACGGTACGATTGAATTCGCCGAGATTGAAGAGCATCTAAAACTGGGTATGACTGAGGTACAACGTTTACTCAAAGCATGGTTAGAGCAGCGTACCGTTCCAGATTCTGAGATTTAGTCGGAAATTAATTGCTGGACTCAGATTTACTCGCCACGCCGCCTACGCGATACGGCGTCACCTGTACGATAACGCCGAACGACGGCTCATCGAAGTAATGCAGTTCCTTAAAGCGTATTGCGCGACGTTCCGTTATTCGCCCACTGGACGCTCCGTCGTCGTTAAAAAAATCAACTGCGACGGATAACAAGCGGCCAGACTGCAAACGTAAGGTTCCTTCAACCCGAGATACCTCGTTGGCAACCGCATCAAGCGCGTCCGGTGAGCCTTCGCCCCAGCGAGTTGCGGGTCGTGGCCGGTCCGACAACAACACCTTGGACGTTCGTCTGGCGTCGCGCGCGGGTTGCCGCCATCCAACATGTAACACAGGGTCGTACGCGCCATGGCTGCGCAGACGCCTAAATATGCCAGATGTCGTTAATTCGCTTCTCGCTAGCGATTGAAAGGCGCTAGGCCCTGCAATGCTGACCTCGTTAGGTCGCGAGCGCAATTCATCGTCGCGCGGTGGCGTTGCCTGTGAGTTTAGCGGTTGAGCATCGCTAAAATCCGGAGCCAATTTGGATTGAGGCCATTGTTCACGTCCTGCGGCTTCGGTATTCGTATGACGAAACACAATGACTTCGACTTGATACCAACGAACGTTCGCCATCGCTACATGGCTAGACAGCACTACCAGTGCGAACGTGATCGCAGCACCGATGCGCTTCGCACTAGTTCGAGGGATTAATTTCAATCGTGTTCGATGCCCGAGATCGGAGCCCGGCCGATGCGACATCCCGCAGACGTCGAGTCGATGTTTATGCCGATAATGCATCTAGTAATTCATCCAACTGCGTGAATCGAGATTCCGCGTCTGGCAAGGGTTGGCGGACTCGAAGCGTACTTTCCCCGTCCATCCGGTATGTCGAACCACGTTGTATCAGATTAATGATGACAATGGGATCAATGTTTGGTCGCGCGACGAAATCAACTCGGCCGCCCTTACTGCCAAGATCGATACGCTTAATTCCGATGGCCTGGGCACGCAGCTTTGCCGCCGTGACGCGGAACAAATTATCAACCGCGGCCGGATAGATACCAAATCGATCGATCACCTCTTCCCTCAACATGGTTAGATCCTCGACATTCTCCGCACTAGAAATACGCTTGTACAAAATCAACCGGGTGTGGACATCTGGGAGATAGTCTTCCGGAAAAAGTGCCGGAATATGCAGCGTGATTTCTGTGCCGTGATCGCTAGCGAAGTCGAGCGACGGTTGTTCCCCGGACTTCAGCGCCGCGACTGCTCGATTTAACAGATCGGTGTAGAGGCCAAAACCAATTTCCTGGATCTGGCCGCTTTGTTCTTCGCCGAGTATTTCTCCTGCACCACGAATTTCCATATCGTGAGTGGCGAGAGTGAATCCGACGCCTAAATCTTCCAACGACTCAATAACTTCCAGACGCTTCATTGCATCCGGCGTAATCGATTTCCGGTGCGGAACAATCAAATAGGCGTACGCGCGATGATGAGATCGGCCGACCCGTCCACGCAATTGATAGAGCTGTGCAAGACCGAATTTATCCGCACGATTAATCACGATCGTATTGGCGTTAGGAATGTCGATGCCGGTTTCAATTATTGTCGTACAAACCAAAATGTTACAGCGCCGGTGATAAAAATCGAGAGTCACACTCTCGAGATCCTTTTCACGCATTTGTCCGTGGGCGTACCGTACGCGCGCCTCTGGAACAATCTCGGCGATTTTTTTCGCCGTTTGGGCGATTGTTTCAACGTCATTGTGAACGAAATAAACCTGTCCACCACGGCCGATTTCTCTGAGCAGCGCTTCGCGTATGAGTGGCTCAGACCATTCGCGCAAAAACGTCTTAATTGCCAAGCGTTTCGACGGCGCTGTCGCAATGATCGATAGTTCTCGCGTCCCGGACAACGCAAGGTTCAAGGTTCTGGGGATCGGCGTTGCCGTCAAAGTCAGGATGTCTACGTCAGTGCGCATCGCTTTGATTTTTTCTTTCTGCCGAACCCCGAATCGGTGTTCTTCATCGATTATGAGCAAGCCGAGATCTTTTATCACGACATCTCTACTTAGGAGCTTATGCGTCCCAATAACGATATCAACGTTGCCGGACGCGAGCCCAACTAGTGTTTCGCGCGTTTCTCGACTGTCCCGAAATCGGGAGAGCTGCTCCACCCGCACAGGCCATTCGGCGAATCGGTCGATAAACGTTTGATAATGTTGTTGTGCCAAGAGGGTTGTTGGCACAAGCACCGCGACTTGGCGGCCTTCGTTGACGGCGACGAATGCGGCGCGCATAGCGACTTCGGTCTTACCAAACCCCACATCTCCGCAGATCAATCTGTCCATCGGGCGCGGGCCCTGCATGTCTGCCAGAACCGCTTCTATGGCACCTTGTTGATCTGGCGTCTCTTCGAACGGAAAGTCTTGCTCAAATGCGGAATATGCATCGCGCTCCACCGTGAATTGATGCCCGACCCGAGCCTCGCGTCGAGCATGAACCTCAAGCAGCTCGGCGGCGATATCGTATATTCGTTCGGTCGCTTTCTTCTTTGCTTTCACCCACTGCCCACTGCCCAGCTTGTGCAATGGTGCCCGAGCTGGATCGACGCCAGCGTAACGACTGATTAAATTAAGATTGGCGACCGGTACATAAAGCTTGTCGGAATCTGCATATTCGAGTTTGATGTACTCGTTCTCGATGCCCCCTGCGGAAATCACCTCTAGTCCTAAGAAACGCCCGACGCCATGATCCTCGTGCACCACCGGAGATCCAATCT
>JBLFWZ010000198.1:0-8868 GCA_047611905.1 Gammaproteobacteria bacterium
AAATTCTCTTATCGCGGATGACGAACAACAAGGAATTAAAGACAGCTACCCCGAGACATTTAAAAAGTGCGACAAAACTTTCGGTGGATTCATGCACGATTTCGATCCGCGCTCGGCTTTGGACGTCACGCCTGAAGTTCGCGAAGCGTTCTTCGAGGAGATTTGGGCGCAGCCTGGCTTTAGTAAATGGTTTGGCTGTTTCCACGACATCATGACGAGCAACGAAGCCAATGAGTTGTATGCGGAATTTGTGCGTGGAAAAATTCGCGAACGCGTTACCGACAAAGAATTAGCAGAAAAACTCGTACCCAAAGATTATCCGTTTGGTGCAAAGCGTGTGCCGATGGAAACGGGTTATTACGAAGCATATAACCGCGACAACGTGAGCCTAGTCGACGTGCACGAGAGCCCGATCCAAAGTATTACTACTAACGGCGTGAAAACGGCGGATGCGGAATATGAACTCGACGTGATTATCTATGCGACGGGCTTCGATGCGATCACGGGCGAATTAACCCGTATGGATATCCGTGGACGCGGTGGCGAATCGATCAAGGACAAATGGGCAGATGGGCCGCGTACTTATATGACGGTGCAAACGGCAGATTTTCCGAATTTGTTTATCCCGGGGGGAGCGGTTTTTTGCAACTTCACGCGCTGCGCGGAAGTGATCACGGAATGGATTTGTGATTGCATCGGCTACATGAACGACAAGGGTCATAAACTCATCGAAACGACCGTAGAAGCGGAAGATGCCTGGATAGAACACGCGAATTCGTTAACTGAGGGAATGATTTTCACGAAAACAGATTCGTGGTTTATGGGTTCGAATATTCCCGGTAAGAAACGCCAGTTCCTATTTTATGCAGCGGGTGCGCCTGCGTTTAGAGATAAATGTGCTGACGTTGCTGCCAAAGATTACGAAGGATTTACATTTAAGTAACACATGGATTCACCCCGTAGCCGTTCGGCGGCTACGGGTCCGGTCGTAATACCCGCCTCTCTTAACTGGAGCGGCGGTTAGGCGAAATTGCCAGCAGGTAAATCAGGCGCCTTTTGCTCAAGAAAATTCTAGCTAGCTAATATCATCAAAGAACCGTGGTGGACCTTAGTCTGCTACAGACACCGACACTCAACATTCCTGAATCTTGATACGTCGAAGGGTTCACACCCTACCGCGTCTGTCGGAGCCGTTCTCCACGCTTTTGTTCGCCTGATCGAGGAACCAAACTAAGAAAATTAGACATCCCGCGCCCGAGGTCGCGAGGATTAAGGCGTCGATAGTTTCTTGCGGGGCGATTCCGACGAACTGGAAAAGTAATCGGGCGAAAAGAGCGCCAGTAATTCCTAATATAATGTTGCCAACAAGGCCGGGGTTAGCGGTTCTTATGAGCCTTTGCGCTACCCAGCCGAAGCCCGCACCGACAGCCAGATAGACAATGAGTTCGAGTAAATCCACAGCGATAGCCTCGCCAATTATTTTGATTATGCAGCGCGTGGATTCTGAACATTCTAAGCTGAACGGATGCTGAATATTTGCTCCCCTGAGCAGGAAGACGGATTCCGTGTATCTCAAACGCCAAGGTATTGAGAATCGAGTGCGCGAAACATCCTTATTTCGGAACCAATAGGATCAGACTCGATCGATGACTTCTCCTCGGGTTTTAGCGCACACAGTGGACGGGGGGGGCTAAATCGCTAGATTTACCGTCTAAGCATTTCTATCTATCTATTGTCGTCGCCCGCAATGGACGAAGAATCAAAGAACTTCGCGCGGAACCTCGCCCAGGCCTTGCGCAATTGGTAAGACCGCAAACCTGGCTACCGCCCTGCGCGCTTCCCAGAAGGCTACGGGAAAACCCTAAATCCTTGCAGTTGCGCATAATTCCTGCGGACTGAATAGTCATCTGTGCGGGTGTCGTTAGCAGCGAGGGAGTTTAAAGTCAGCCGGTCTCTCAATATCTGAACGGTAGCAAAGTGCTGAGGTGCGATGGCGTACACCCTCTTCAGGACAGTTCAAAAGCCGGCCGGCGGATCACTATCGAGACTGGCTGTGCGGACCGCCTTTTTCGGGCGACAATAGACCAGTTATTTCCGATAGGATCGTTCGGTACTCGCTAATTTTCGCTCACCAACCCAATAAGGAATGCATAAATGGCTCATGACTTGCTGATCAAAAACGGACTTGTCGTCGACGGCACGGGCGCGCCCGGTGTGCGAGCAGATATTGCAGTTACGGAGGGCAAAATCACCGCCATCGGGAAAGTATCGGGTCCTACGAATAAGACGATCGACGCGAGCGACTGTGTGGTGAGTCCGGGATTTATCGATCCACATACTCACTACGACGCACAAATCTGTTGGGACGGCGCCGTAACACCGTCGCCCTGGCATGGTGTTACCAGCGTGATTATGGGTAACTGCGGTGTCGGAATCGCACCCTGTTTGCCGGCGGCTCGCGACGTTGCGATGCACGATTTGGTTAACGTCGAATCGATTCCCTTCGACGTACTGAATAAGGGGATTACTTGGGACTGGGAGACCTTCCCCGAATACTTGGACGCCGCCGCACGGCGAAAGCCTTCCGTCAATCTCGGATTCATGGCTCCGCTCACGCCGTTCAGACATTACGTGATGGGCGATGAATCGATTGAACGCGCGGCGAGCGCAGAAGAAACCAATAAAATTGCGGCTCTACTGGGCGAGGCTGTGGACGCGGGAGCGCTTGGGTTCTCAAGCACCATCCTCAATCAACACTTAGGCTTTAATGGTCGGCCGTTGGCCTGCCGTAATGCAAGTCGCGCGGAACTTAAAGCGTATTCGAATATGCTGAAACGTCGAGGAAAGGGAGCCATCGAGATAGCGTTGACCCGACAGATTTCCGTTCTCGATGAAGAACAGGTTTCGCTGCTAGATTTTTTGCTCGACGAGAGCGGCCGACCAGTGACATTTATTGCGATGTTTGATCGTGAAGATTTACCCGAGGCACTACGCACAACCATGGCACGCATCGCGCCGATGATAGCGAAAGGTGCACGTCCACAAACCTCACCACTACCACTCACTCGTGAGATCAGTATGCGCAGCCCATTCTCGTTCGCATCTTTTCCGTCGTGGCAGAAAGTGTTCGCCGATAAGTCGAAAGAAGCGCAGCGCGCGGTCTACGCCGATCGGGCCTTTCGCGATCAATTTCGCGAAGAATTAAAACAGCCGCTTGCTGCCGGAAGTTGGGACCGGATTACCTTGCACGAATGTCAGGCCCCAGAGCTGAAGAATTTTGAAGGGCAGACTGTCGCGGAAATTGCCGCGGCGCAGGGTAAGGATGGTGTCGATGCGTTTTTAGACATCACACTTGCGGATGATCTCGATCTCGAATTCACCATGACGGCTTATAATCGCCGAGTTGACCGAATGACGGAGTTATTGAGCGATCCCTCTGTCCTCATCGGTCTTGGCGACGGCGGTGCACACGTGGACATGTTGTGCGACTGCGGTTACCCAACGTATTTTCTTGGGACTTGGGTACGTGAACGCGGGATTATGTCGCTTGAAGAAGGTGTACGCCGTTTAACATCGGATCCCGCAGACTTCTATGGCATCACCGATCGTGGTCGCTTGCGAGAAGGACTCGCGGCCGACATTACGATATTCGATCCGACTAACATCGGTTCGAGTAACCGCGGCGAGAAGCGCTTCGATTTACCAGGAGGCGGGAAGCGTATGGTTATGCCATCGCGTGGGGTGGAACACACCATTGTCAACGGTGAAGTGGTTTACGCCGAAG
Source organism: Gammaproteobacteria bacterium (assembly GCA_047611905.1). Taxonomy (GTDB): domain Bacteria; phylum Pseudomonadota; class Gammaproteobacteria; genus UBA11873. The sequence goes on from JBLFWZ010000198.1 coordinate 3,785, forward strand.
GCGGCTTGCAAATGAGTGGCGCCGGCATGGTATTAAGATCCTAAACAATTCGATGAGCATGTGCGCGGCGTCTCCTGCTAACCGGATTGCGATGGTCGCAACGCAAATTTTTCGTGGGTCTTACTATGGCATCTGATGAAAATTCCGGCACGCTACATAGCGAAGTGTGGAGGGTGGTTGAGTTGTTAGCAAGCTTGCCCGCCGGACCAACAATCGGCCATCGATTAGACGAACTGACAAATGCTTTCGAAAAATTAGGTCTCGGGGACGACGCCGTGCGCGCGGATGCAGAAACCAAAATTTGGACGATATGGTTGGACCATGAAGAATCGGGAGCAAAACTGGAGATGCAACATGCGATGGAAGTATTCAGCAAGGGCAACATTAGCGCCGCCAGTGCCGAATTTGACAGTTTGGTAGAACGCTATCCGTTATGGGCCGAACCTTGGAACAAACGCGCGACAGCGCAATTCCTCCTCGGCAACGATTCCGCCAGCATTCGTGATATTTACCAAACCCTAGTTCTCGAGCCGCGCCATTTCGGCGCACTCAGTGGATTCGCACAGATTTGCATGCGCAACAATGCGCAAGATGCGGCGCAGGCAGCGTTGCGTCACGTGCTGCTCGTCTATCCCTCGGCGAGTGGGGTTGAGAATGCTGTTGCGAGCTTGGCGGACGATTCGCCGAACACGTTGCATTAACGAATCTGCGATCTTTTGTGAACGCGAATTACTCGCGTAGCACCGCGAGGGTGAGGCGAGATTAAGACGTTGAGCGTCAACTTAAGTCAACGATATGACGAGCTAGCAACGTAGGTTTCAAATTCATTTAGCGGTAACGCTTTGCTAAATAAGAAACCTTGAAAAATTGAGCAACCGTGTTCACGCAGAAAATCGAATTGTGTTTGGGTTTCAACGCCTTCAGCGACAATATCAAGCCCCAAATTTTCACCTAACGCTATAATTGTCCTGGCAATGGCCTCAGCTTTTTTGTCATTGCCAATATCTGCGACAAACGCCTGATCGATCTTGATCTGGTCGAGCGGCAATCTCCGCAAGTAAGATAACGACGAATAGCCGCTGCCGAAATCATCTAGCGATATGCGGAATCCCAAATTGCGAAGGAGCCGCATCTTTGCGACAGTTTCGTCGAAATTATCAACGACCGCTCGTTCAGTCAATTCGAGCACGATCGTGTCAGGAGACACGCTGTGTTGCTGACAATGTGCTCGCAGTTTGTCTACGAAGTCGCCCGCGCGAATTTGCAAGTAGCTCACATTAACGGCCAGGTAAGTTGGTTTACCTAGCGAGCCGACATCGCGCCACGCACGCAGCTGCTTACAAGCGCATTCTATAACCCATGCGCCAATGTTCCCCAATTATTCCGCATTCTTCGGCGATCGGAATGAATTCTAACGGCGAAATGTAGCCACGCGCTGGATGTCGCCAGCGGATGAGTCCTTCTGCTCCGAAACCGTCGACCCCCGTTAGGATCTGAGGCTGATAGTAGAGCTCGAATTGCCCTGCACTCAGCGCCTGTCGCAAATCTTGCTGCATTTCGAGCTTAGCGTTAGCCTGGCGCGCCATATCTGGGCGATAGAATCGAAAGGTATTTCGACCTTCGGTTTTACCTTGGTACATAGCGGTATCGGCGAATCGCAAGTAATCGGAGGGATCATCCAAGTTTTGGGGATACATCGATATACCTATCGTCGCCGTGATGCGAATTTCACGTCCTTGGATCATGAACGGGCGCCGAAGCTCATCGGCTATGCGGTCTGCAACCCCATTGATGAACTTGTTTGCAGTATCGTGTTCAAGAAGATCTTGCGGGCCGGCGTCCGCTATTAGTAAGACGAATTCGTCGCCGCCAAGACGGCTCACCACATCTTCTTGCCGGATCAGTTTTTGTAATCGGGCTGCGGTTTCAGTGAGTAATTCGTCGCCGGCTGCGTGCCCCATCGAGTCATTGATGGTCTTGAAATGATCGAGATCCAAAAATAGTAGTGCGCCCTCGGTTCCGCGTCGTCGTGCAACGGCGACGGCAGCATCAATTCGGCTAATTAAATACCGACGATTAGGCAAGCCCGTTAAAGCGTCGTGAAAGGCCAGTCGCTCTACTTCCTCCTCTGCAAGGATTCTTGGTGAGATATCTAGCATCGTTGCAACATGGTGGGTCGCGTTTCCTTGTTCATCTACAGCGGCAGTTATATTTAACCACATGGGTATTTCGACCCCGTCCTTACGTCGTCGCCATACTTCCCCTGACCAGCGTTTTTGTTGCGCTAGTTTGGAGGCCATGTCTTCGTAGTAGGCCGCCTCGTGGCGGCTCGAACGTAGGAAGTTCAGATCATTCCCGATGACTTCCTCGGACGTGTATTGCAGGACTTCGGTAAACGCCTCATTAACTTGTAGAACTCGAGCTTGTGGATCGGTAATTATCATTGGGCCGTGTGATTCAAATGCGGTTGCGGCGATCCGTAATTGTTCTTCGACTCTTTTTTGTTCCGATATGTCGATGTTCGACCCGATTATATAAATGGCAACGCCATCCACATCGCGCTCGGCGACGCTCGCCCGTGTTAGTGCCCAGAAATAGTCGCCATTCTTTTTACGGATGCGAAATTCAATTTCCGCTTCATTTTGATCACCACGTGTTAGTGATTCGAGATATGCGGTGACCTTGGCTCGATCATCACAATGCAAAATGCCGCGCTCGTAACACGCAGCCATGCTGCCGACCTCTTCCGTATCGTAGCCAGTCATTGCCAACCAGTTCTCTAGAGGTAGCAGTCGATCCCCGTCTGGTTGCCATTGCCATAATCCTTGTCTCGATGTCGCGACGGCTAGTTGTAAATTTTCTTGTGCGCGTTTGAGGTCGGTGACGTCAAGAATGAGTGTATCCCAGATAATGCTGCCATCTTTTTTTCGTTCTGGACGGCCGATTCCGTGCAATGATTTTATGCCGCCGTCGGCAGGCGCAATTCGCCATTGATGATCGAATAGCGTCAGGTTCCGAGCCGAAACTTCGAGTTTCGCGCGGATGCCGGGGATGTCGTCAATCAGAACGACTGACCAGATTGACTCTACCGCAGCGAGCGCGCGTTGCTTCGATATGCCCCATAAGACAGCAGCTGCGTCGCTGATATACAGCAAATCATCTGAACCGGCGGGGTCGATCCGATAACGAAGAACGGCACCCGGAATGTTGTCGACAATATTCCGGAAGAAATTATCGAATATGCCGTTGGACGCATCGACAGGTGAGTTTTTCGGGCTGTCCTGATCCGAGGGGGACGTCATAAGTTCTCAACTTCTAATGTGCTTTAGTACAGGCAAATCAGGTAGGTTAATCGGACACAATTTCAAATTGTGTCCGACGCACTGCTTGAATAGTAAGCCTAAATTGATAGGTTTACAGCTCCAGCAGCACACACCCGCTCTGTGCTTCCTTACGGATACCTTATTACCTAAGTATTCGTTCCTAATTCGATATTTTTTGCGCGACAACTATGATCATGGGCGTGCGATGTGGAATTAATGACGCTGCGAAGAATGCGCCGCTGCATTGACGAGTTTTACTCGTAAGCAGGCCATCGGGTTCAAGTTAGTTGCACCTGACATTCAACTTGTCACTATCGGTATGTCCGAATTAAGTATCGCACGATACTTCCGGCTGAGTTTAATCGAAGCATTACACGATACTACTTATCGATAACCGTGTTGATTCGACCCAGGTCATTTGCTAGTTCGGGCAGTCGCTCGCGATTGAGCAATGTCCTGAGGTCGATGATCAAGGCTTCGGCGCCTATGAATAGTACAATAATCGTTCGCAGTTGCTCTCGCCGGAAAGAAAATAGCATGATGTTTGCAGTCATATTTCGAGTGGCTTACGCTACTCCTTGGTCGACTCGCCGGCTCGTGCAATTGCCTCTGGACCTCAACCGTCACAAGCAACGCACCGACGTTCTGATCGGCCAAGGAAATCTTATGCCTGCGCCGAGTGCGGGTTCCTGTGTGGTGATTCGATGGAGGTCTGTATGGATTTAGCAAACGAATTGATCGGTCGTGCGCGTGAGTTGAAACCGGTATTGGCAGCCCGAGCTGCGGCGACAGAGAAAAATCGTGCACCGCTCGACGAAACGATGGCCGATTTGACGGACGCAGGCTTCCTGCAAATATTGACACCTAAGCGATACGGCGGACATGAATTGCATATCGATACCTTGGTTTCTGTGTGCCGGATTATTTCGTCGGCGTGTGCTTCTACTGGTTGGGTGAGCGCGTTTTTTATCGGACATAACTGGTTTCACTCCGTATTCCCACGGAAATCACAGGACGAAGTGTTTGCCGAGAATCCTTATCAACGCAGTTCGGCTCAGATATCCCCAACCGCCCAAGCCGTGAAAGTAAACGGCGGATACGAAGTGTCCGGGCAGCAATCTTGGAGTTCCGGCGCGACCCATGCGACCTACGTTTTCTTTACGGCAATTTATGCGGCCACCGATGCAGAGCCCGAGTTACTGTTGTTTTGCATCCCACGAGCGGAAGTGGAATTGATCGACAATTGGTATATCGCCGGCATGCGCGGCACCGGCAGTTGCGATGTTAAAGTCGAGAAAGTTTTTGTTCCCGAACATCACATGTTGTCGTTCAAGGCGTTTTTGGACGGCTCGCATTTCGGGTCGACACTTTACGACAGTCCAGTATTTCAGATGCCAGCCGCGGCAATCATTTTTTTCGAGGGCATGTCGGTGGTGTCTGGGATCTTGCGTGGCATGGTCGAGAACTTTCAGGAAATTACCGAGCGACGGATCACCACGTATACGGGCAGCGGGGTCGCGGCTAAGCCGAGCGCGCAGATGCGGCTCGCTCGAGGCCGTGCAACCGCCGATGCCATAGATGACATGATCGATTCAATAACCGCCCGAACGATGCAAAAAAGTGCGAGCGGTGGTCTCAACTTACAAGACCGTGCTGATATCCGTATGCGTTGTGGCTTGGTCAACCAAATGTGTAGTGATGCAGTCAACGATCTTATGCATGGTGCAGGCGGTAGCTCGTTTATGGACGACGTTGCTTTAC
>JBLFWZ010000199.1:0-8714 GCA_047611905.1 Gammaproteobacteria bacterium
GAGTTCGAGCGTTGCAACGCAGTTGAGGATTTCTTGATCCACGTACCATTGCATTCGCTCATCCAATGTTTCGAAAACCATGCTTGTATCGACGAGTTCGAATGACATATTTTACTCTGGCCTCATGACGGTCTGTGGTTTCGTAAACTGAAACTTACCTGGTGGCGATAATTCAGTTCTAAGTGAGATCGGTAGCCGAACAATTTCTTTAAACGCTAAACCATCGCGTAGTTTTGTTCGACGTTGAGCAGCACTTTGCCTTGGATCTCAGCGACGGTATCGAAATCGAGCACGCCGTGATGACTGACCGTGCTGATATCTCGAAAAAAACTTTGCAGCGGGTTGACGTCATAGGTTGCGTGAGCGCCAGCAGCCGAGTAAATACGATCCGCGGCTCGACGGCATAGCTGGGTAGCGTAAGTTGCATTCCAACGGACTTGCGCGCGCGCATCCACCGGCATTGGCGCAGGGTCGACCATTGCCGTGTCCAATAAGTCGCAATTGCGCTCGACGAGGGATCGCGCTAATTCGACTTCTGTTTTTGCTTCAGCAATACGCATTTGCAAGCCGGCTCGATGGGCTTTTGCGCCGCCGACGTAAATATCCTGGCGGATCCGTGTTTGTTCGATGAACACGTCGATACCGCGCTCCGTGATGCCGAGGATTGTTCCGGCTCCCATTGCCGATAAGGTCGCCGGAATAGGTAGCCGATAGAGTGCTCGATCGATGTCCGCAATCGTGCCGAGAAACGCCTTCACAATTGGCACTGCGCGATGTTCCGGAACGAACACGTTGTCGGCGACGATATCTTTCGACCCTGTGCCACGCATGCCGAGCACGTGCCAGGTGTCGTCGATGATGACCTCTTCGGCACGCATGACCACCAGCATGTTAGGTGTCTTTTTACCCGCTTCATCCTTTATTCCGGTCGACCCAGCCATGATCCATTGACCGTGCTCGACCCCACTGCAAAATTGCCAGCGACCGTTCATCACCCAACCACCGTCGGCCGGTGCACAGGACCCTTGTCCCGCTGGCGTGCCGGGGATTAGCGCATTCGGGTCGTCGCCAAAAATCTCTTCCTGACAACGCTCCGGGAAACGACCGAGGATGAAACTATGCGCCGCGCAGACCATTTGCACCCACGATGCGGCTGGGCAACCCTGGGCTGTAATAGCGTTTGTGAGGATCTGCTCGCGTGGGGTAAATTCGAAACCACCGTAGCGCCGTGGGGCCATAAGACGCGATAGGCCTGCATCGCGCAGGCTTAACACGGCTTCATCCGCAAGTTTGCGTTGCTTCTCACTGGCCGGCGCGGTTGCGCGCAAGCTTGGGACAATCGACTGGGCTTCGACTATTGGGTCGTACATTGCCTAATTCCTACTCAATAATGGGTGTGCAGGGTGTTGCTTATGGGCCATGCGGGTTAACTCCGTGAGGTCCCGCATTCAGCTCGCGATGCTGACCAGCACGTCCCGCAATGCGCTGGGGTTCGCGAACATCGGCGAGTGACCTCCCGATAATCGGTGGACGGTAGTCGCACCGCCGATACCCGACGCATCAAGATGCTCAACCATATAGTCTTGGGACGCGGGTGGAAGTACTCGATCGTCGATCATGTGAATGTAGTGGCGTGCAACTCGTCCGTATCTTTCGCGGGTAATACTCATTGGCGCGATAGCAGGGTCGATGGGTTCGTCGCAATGCAATAAATTTGTAATGGCTGCGATTCTGTCTGCTGAAACATCGTGGTAGAAAGCTTGCCCCATCGCACGGCTATAAGCGACATCGTCGGACCGGGGGTCAATGCGCAGAGCGCAACCATTGTCTTGTTCGCTGCCTATCAGTAGCGCCGATACGGCCGAGCTTGCGAACGTCGGGTGGTTAAAAATTGCGCCGCCGGATTCGCTGTTCGGGACGAGTACGGCTGTTAAGTAGACGATTGCTTGGACGAGCTCTGGAACAGCCTCAGCGACATGCGATATAGTTAGACCGCCCCACGAGTGTCCGACCAAAACGACTTTGCCGTTGCCAAGTTTCGCTGCCCGCTCGGCCGACGCAATGGCCGCATTGGTGCGCTCTTGCTGAGTGATCTTGACGAGTGGGGACATCGTTTGCGCGAATTCTGCGAGATCGATCGGTCGTTGATCATAGCAATCCGGAAATTGACTTAGCGATCCCGCGCCGGGTAAATCAATCGCCAAACTCGAATAGCCGGACTCAGCCAACACCTCGGTCATATCGGACCAGGTCCAGCCGCCGTGGAATCCCCCATGAATAAACACAAAGCTAGGGTTACTTGCGTTCGTCTGCGCACTTGCCGTTGTCACGTTTTGAATACCTCCGTTTAAGACGTCAATTGTGCCCGTCTTAATTCAGGTTTGAATAATTAGTTTGACGATAAATCAAGTTAGATTTCGATGGACGGCGTCTGGATCGCGCAGCTCTATCAACGGTTGTGCTGCGCTTTACCTATTTGAAAACCCGAATGCTAAGGACACCGATGCTAGCCCCGTTGTAAGTCGAAACCATTACCGATCAGAATCCGCCGACACCTTCGTCCAGCTGCACACCAAGGCTATTTAGCGCCATCGACACGGTGTGGTATTGCCCAACGGTAAATATCAGGTCCATCATTTGCTGGTCCGAATATTGCGACGCCAACGCCGCCCAAGTGCTATCGCTTATACACGAGTCGTTGTGTAATTCGTCCGTTGCCAAAAGCAGCGCAGATTCGAACGGTGTCCAGCCGGGCGCATCGGGTCCGAGTTTAATGCGTGCAATTTCGTCGTCGGACAAACCGGCTTGTCGACCGAAAATGACGTGTTGCCCCCATTCGTATTCTGCTTCGCATAACCAGCCGACCCGCAGGATCAGCAGCTCGCGCTCGCGCGGTGACAGTGTCGAGGTCTCCCCCATGATGTGGTATGCCCATACTTGAAATTTCTGCGCAGCATCGACGTGGCGAGACAAAGTCCCCATGACGTTGTAGAAAGGTTGATTACCCTTTATGGGCGCAAGTATTTCGCGTTGGGCGTCATTCCACTGCGATTCTTCCAAGGGTTTTATACGGGGCGCTGAAAGTTTCATTAAATCTCTCCTAAAAGTGACGACCCATGCGGATCAGTGTTCTCTAATGGTGTTCGCGAAGCGACCCTAGTTGAAATGGGGGGCCACCTTTTCGGCAAATAGGCGCATTGAATGTTCCGTCAAACGAGGGTCCATTCCGCCGATTTGCATCCACATAATTTGATGCGTTACCGGCGCATCGGCGGCCGAGCGTTCTAATTCGCGTATGGCGTCTTCGGGTGTGCCGACGATCAGTGGCGCACCGTAAAAATGCAGGCCTTTCGCGTTCGCAAGATCCTTAGCTTGTGGTACGGGATCAATGCCAAAAAATCCATCTGGCGGTACCGGGATACCGGCTTCTTTGAGTTTGTAGTTATAGGTGTTGAGGATTTCGAAAATGTGTTCGTGCGCGTTATGCCACGCTTGCTCGCGGGTATCTGCGATGTGAACCATGCGCAAAGTGCCTTTATAGAACTGCGCTGGATCGTAGCCATATTTACTCAAGCTTTCTTCGTACATCGCGATCACTTCGGGACTTCCCGCGCCAGCTAAATGGCAACCAAACCGTGCGGCTCGATCGATTGCATCAGGCGCAATGCCGGCGACCCACATGGGGAGTTTCTGTACGGTTGGTTTAGGGCGTAAGCTCACTGGATCGAATTGAAAGCGCTTGCCGTCGTAGCCAAAACTGTCTTGTTCCCATAGTCCACGAATTATCTCGAGTCCTTCTTGCAATCGCGATGGGCGCTGATTGTGAGGGATCCCGAACGCCGAGAACTCTTCGAGGTAATAACCTTGACCTAGGCCGAGATCGAAACGCCCATTGGAAATCGCATCCAGAGTCGAGGAGAGTTCTGCCACTTCGATCGGATGGTGTAACGGCAACACGACGATGTAAGTGCCAATGCGAAGGGTTGTGGTGCGCGCGGCGATGGCGGCTAGCACCGGGAATTGTTGGGAGAAATAACCGTCGCTGAAATGATGTTCAGCCGTCCACACGCCGTTGTAGCCGAGCTCTTCCGCGAGCACCGCGAGATCGATGGTGGAGGCGAAAAAACGCGCGGCTGGCGTTTGGTAAGGCGGCGGATTGCCACCCGTCATGATCAGGTCGAATTTCATGAAACTACTCCCACAGAATTGACGCACAGTGCATTGATGTGTTCGTTTGAACGGCGATTTGCGCACTACTGTATACGAAGTGATTCGATTGAAACTAGGTGTCCATTTCTATACCGTCACAAGTTGGGTAGGGTGGAGCAGGCCCTACATTTTTGGGCGAACCAGGTAATAGCAAATGGCAGCGTTGCGATCGTGATGCGACCTCGGACGATGGAAACGATGGAAACGATGGGACTAACTAACGAGATTGTGCAGAACTGGACGGAAAGGGTGGAGCTCGAACGGCAGCGAACAAGCCAACCGGAGGGCTTTCGCCCGTTGCCCGACATTCCCGCCGGTCGTTACATAGACCCGACGCATTTCGAACTCGAGAAGACCGCGATGTGGCAACGGACGTGGCTGTATGCCGCGCATATAGACCAACTTCCCGAGCCGGGAAGCTTCGTCCTTTGGCGTCACGGCAGCGCGCCGATACTGATCATTCGCGGCGACGACGGCGAGGTGCGGGCTTTCTACAACACCTGCCGGCATCGCGGCGCACCAGTGGTTAGAAGCGCCACGGGTAAGGCCGGCGCAGTCTTGATCTGTGGTTATCACGGTTGGAGTTACGACCGTCAAGGAAAACTCAAGGCGGTCACCGATCCGCGCGACTGGCAAAGTCTCGACCAAAAATGTCGAGCTCTAGTAGAAGTACGCTGCGAACGATTCGGAAACTGGATATTTGTTTGTGAGAAGTCCGACGCGGAACCCTTGGTGGATTTTCTGGCGCCCGTATCACGCTTTCTTAGCCATCTGCCATTAACGGAGTTGCGACTCGTCAATCGTCGCGAATTCGATGTGAAATGCAATGTGAAAGTGCTAATCGAGAACTTCCTCGAAGCGTATCATTTTAAGCTGCTGCACCCGAAAACGACGGAACGAATATTCGACAACAAGGGCACCAGCGTGCACTTATGGGACAACGGCCACTCGATGATGTTGTCGCCAAATCGGCGAAAATCCTGGGTCGACCCCGGTACGATTGGGATGCCAGAAATGGCAGGCAGCACGGTCATCGAGAGGGACTACAATCCGAGTTACTGTTTTTTCCCCAATCTAATCGTGCCGATCGCACCGACCGGCATGCCATGCGTTGCGATATGGCCAAAAACGATCCGCACGTCCACCATGGAAGTTTTATGGTTTGCGCCGGACTGGGGCGGCGGCGAGCGGGACCCCTTGTGGGAAACCCGAATCGCGAACTTTGATCGCATCGTAGACGAAGATATCCAACTCGCTGAGCCCATGCAGGAGACAATCGAGTCGCGTGGATTCGTTGGAATCCCGCTCAATTATCAAGAACGACGTGTTTATCACTGGCACGCAGCGGTCGATAAAATAATCGGCGCAGAGCGGATTGAACAGTCGTTGCGCGTGATGCCGAGCTTAAGCGAGCAAGTCGAATAGGCGGAGCGCCGTGTTTCTCGCCCACTAGCGGGCAAATTGGACAATCATTATCACGAAACTTGCCGATACCGTGTACGGATTTGCCGCACCGCATTATAATCCCGTTTGAACTCACTAGCGGCTCGAAAATGACCCGGTGCCTGCTGTCCACTTCCGTGTTTGCCCTACTGCCCCCAGTCTGAGCGCAATTTTTTGAATAGGAAATCTGTTATGTACAAGAAAAAAGATCCTGTTACCCGTTTATGCACGAGCGATGTCGATAATATTTATGTCCGCGGTCGAAATCTTTGCGACGACCTGATCGGGAAAATGACATTTACAGACTTTATTATGTTCCATTTTTTCGGCAAAGAGCCGACCGACATGCAACGCGCCATTGTCGACTCGGTACTCGTGTGCATCATGGAGCACGGATTTACGCCTTCGGCCATTGCCAGTCGCTTAACGATTCTGGGCGCTCCCGAAGCCCTGCAAGGCGCGGTGGCGGCCGGGCTTCTTGGCGCGGGTTCTCGGTTTGTCGGCACAGCAGACGAGTCAGCAGTATTGCTGAAACAAATCGCTGATAGGCCTGCGGCCGAGCGCGCCGCTGAGGCCACGCGAATTGCTGAAGAATTTACCGCAGCGAAAAAATTCCTGCCGGGATTTGGGCACCCCATTCATACGAACGGCGATCCGAGAGTGAAACGCCTTGACGAGGTTGCGCGCGCTGCTGGCGCCAAGGGAGAGTATATCGACGCAATGTATTTGCTCGGTGACGCAATCAAGATCGCAAGTGGCAAAAACATTGTTATCAATGTGAATGCTGCGATTGGTGCGGTCTTGCTCGAAGCTGAAATCCCGACAAGTATTGCCCGAGGTTTTAATCTGATTGCGCGTTGCGCTGGGCTCGTCGGACATATTTTGGAAGAACAAACGGAACCTGCTGCATTCCATCTTTGGCACATGGCCGAAGCAGCAGTGCCGTACGAAGCGCCTTAGCGTAATCGAGGCATACAACAGAATTTTGATGGTACGAAATCCAAAAAACGGAGCCAGTGCTAGTGAACGACACCAATAATGAAACGATCGATGACGATAAAAATGAGGTCATCGAAATGCTGCGCGATAGCGCTGAGGATTTTTGCACGCGGGCGCTCGGTTGCAGCCGATTACGCGGCTTGCGCGGCGTGGAGCCCGCATTCGATCGCTCTGCGTGGCAGCAAATGGCCGAACTCGGATGGACCGCGTTACTTGCCGCAGAGGATCTCGGTGGCCTCGATTTGGGTGCTGACGCAGTAAGTGCGGTGTGCCGGAAACTCGGCGGCGTCGCGGCGCCAGAGCCGCTCATTGAATCTGCAATTGGCGCGGTAGCCCTGTTGCGTAGCTTTGCGGATACGGATGAGCTAGTGAGCTCAATCATCGACGGCAGCGCGATAATCGTGCCGGTTTTAGGCGCGCTCGACGATAATCCATTCAGCGCCTTACAAGTGACTCAATCGGGCGACGCCACCAGCTTAAACGGAACCTTGGCAAATGTGGCACTCGGGAGCGACGCAGATGGTTGGCTCGTGCCGGCGACGTTAAACGATTCTCCCGCATGGCTACATGTCTCGAAATCGGCCGACGGTGTGTCATGTCGATCCTTAGAGTTGGCCGATGGTGGCCGCGATGGCTGTATTACGTTTACGGCTTGTAGCGTGAGCTTATTAGCTAGCGGCGAATCAGCACAGAGCGGCTTGCTCAAGGCTCGGAATATTTCGGAGCTTGCATCCAGCGCGTATCTCTTGGGATTGTGCGAAGCGCTGTTAGAGACGACCCAGGAATACGTCGGCACGCGAAAGCAATTTGGTAGCACCATCGGCAGTTTTCAGATCCTCCAACACCGCTTAGTTGACTTGTATCTGGCGATCCGGCTGACGAACGCAGTGGTGTCAGAGAGTTGTAAAGTGATCGATAGCGGCTCTCTCGCCGACGGGCAACGTGCCGCAAGCCGCGCGCGATTCCGTGCCTGTGAGACGACCCTCACGGTTATTCGTGAAGCGGTGCAAATGCACGGCGCGATCGGCTACACCGATGAATGCGATGTAGGGCTCTTTTTGAACCGAGCGCTGGTTGTTATTGCGCGTTACGGACATAGCAATGTGCATCTTGATCGATTGACGAAGTTAGCCAATGCCGCGAGTCCCACGTCGGCCAGCGAGGCGAAGACATTTCGCTTGGACGGCGACGCGAACCCGCCAAACGGTGACTGGAATTCGCTCGACAACGATGATTTTCGAGGTATTTTGCGACAATGGTTCGAAGCCAACTATCCCAGTGAATTACGCAATTCACGGCGCCGGCCGCGCTGGAATGAGTGCCGCGATTGGTATGAAAAATTGTACCGACGCGGGTGGGCTGCGCCGGCATGGCCGATCGAGAACGGCGGGATGGGTTTGAATGGTGAGAAGTTTCTAATCTTGGTAGAAGAGCGCGAGCGTTGGGGCATCGCGAGAACGCCTGATCAAGGCATCATCATGGTGGGGCCATTGCTAATGCAGCACGGCACACCAGAACAACAGACGTATTATTTACCACCTGCTCTGTCGGGCGAACATATTTGGTGCCAGGGTTATTCCGAACCGAATGCCGGATCCGATCTCGCGTCATTGGCAACAAGCGCGGTGCGTGACGGCGATGAGTTCGTCATCAATGGTCAGAAAACGTGGACGACGATGGCGCAAGACGCAACGCATATGTTCTGCCTCGTACGTACGGATTCAGATTGTAAACCGCAAGCGGGGATCAGTTTCGTACTAATCGATTTTTCGATTCCGGGTATCACGGTCCGTCCCATCCGCAACATTTCAGGTGATGCGGAGTTCTGCGAAGTGTTCTTCGATGACGTTAGGGTGCCGGTTGCGAATTTGGTAGGCGGTCTCAACGACGGTTGGCGGATCGCCAAAGCGTTGCTGAGCTTCGAACGCTTGTTCATTGGTAGTCCGAAGCAATGTCAATTAGGTCTGAGCCGATTACACGAGTTGGCGCTTGCACGAGGATTAACCGCCGATCCGGTGTTTATCAACCGCTACGCACGGTTTACCGCGGACGTCGCCGATTTG
>JBLFWZ010000200.1:0-8654 GCA_047611905.1 Gammaproteobacteria bacterium
AACGAAACGCCAACGACTCATAGGTCGCTTGCTCAATACGGCGGCTGCCGAACGTGCCCGTGGCATAACCATAAATCAACAGCGCCAGCAGAACCGAGGGGTGATAGGCGGCCGAGCCCGCCCCACGGTATTGCCCTGTCAACGCAGAGAGGTCCAATTGCTCGACGATATCGACCACGAAGCCGGCCAGGTGATCCGGTGGCAACCAATCGTCGAGTGAGGGTGGCAGCAGGTAGGGCGTCTGTCGGTCACACTGACGGAAATTGCTCATGCTCATGCGCTCATCGGGTTCATTAACAATCTGATCGGCTACACGATGAAAAGTTCCGTGTTAAGTCCGACAGACTGCTAGGCCCACACGACGGTGTGTGATGATTGTTGTTACTCGACTTGGCGAACTTTAACGTACGTTAACTTGGAACCCAATACGGGGTTCGCTGTCGGTACGCATGGAAACGAGCAAATCGCACTTAGGTTGTGGACCCTTGGCTGCGATGGATCGATAATTTGCGAACGAAAACGAGAATTCTGATAACCGGTTCGACGGAGGTCAAACCGGCTCCACATTGCGCAAATACCCGAAGGAGGGTGATAAATGGCTTAGAAGATCGACGAAGTTGAAGGGATAGGACCTGCTTATGCAACGAAACTTACCGAAGCAGGGGTTAATATGACAGACGATTTCTTGAAATTGTGTTGCGACTCGAAAGGTCGCGGCGACATGGCGACCAAAACCGGTATCAAGTGAGAAACTAATACTCTCCTGGGCAAACATGGCCGACCTCATGCGCGTCAATGGCATTGGCGGTCAATATGCCGAAATTCTGCATGCTGCCGGAGTCGATACAATCAAGGAGCTACGTACGCGTAACGCGGAGAATTTGGCGGCAAAAACGAAAGAAGTGAATGACGAGAAGAACCTCGCCAATGCCTGCCCTAGTGAGTCCGTCGTTTCAGGTTGGATTGAAAAAGCGAAAAGCATGGATCCGCTCATTACCCATTAGTCTCGCCTGCGACCGCTTCTTGGCAAGCCAGCCGGGACCTCGCAGCGGTTACCCTCAAATCGGCTCTTTAAAGAGTCCGGTGCGTGGAACATTCGAATACCAGTCGCCGCTAAACCAACTAGTTGGAATTGTTAAAAATATTAAATAAATATTATAAAACAATAAGTTGCATTTATTTAGTGTGATCCCTTGGCACTCCGTCTGTCAATTCTGACGACGTTCACAAAATTCTACGCCCTACCTATCTCCTACCCACGTTAGCGTCTAAAACTACCAGCATAGTTCCCGTGGCAGCGCATCGGCGACCGATTTGCAGAACGGGATCACGAACAACTGGAGATGGAGAATGAGGAAATTTAGTTTAGTGGTATTACTTGGTGGTTTGTTCTGTGGCACGGCGCAGGCCGATTTTTCGGGCAGCTACGACATCAGCTTATGGACGCTTGGCGGCCCGCTCGGCAACAACGACGGTTCAGTCGATATCTCCGGCGCGTCAGGCACGATTGCGCTAACCAGTAATAACACTGGCGTTACTGACGGTAACCAAGACTTCACGTTTGTCGCGTTCGACAATGCGGCGGTCAGCTTCGATTGGACCTTTTCGACGGTCGACACTGGAACCGGTTCGACGCACGGCAACCAATGGGACCCGGTTGGCTACCTCGTGGGCGGAACATTCACCCAAGTTAGTGATGACTCCGGTGATGTAAATGCCGGAAGCATTAGCTTTAATGTGTCGATCGGTGATGTATTTGGTTTTCGCTCCTATACGGTTGATGGGATATTCGGTTCGTCAACTGCTGGCGTGGGTAACTTTTCGGTCAATGCTACGGCTCGAGCTGTCGTGCCGCTGCCGTCCAGCATGTCTTTAATGGGCTGTGCTTTTGGCGGTTTGGTGCTTGTTCAGCGTCGCCGCAAGCAAGACAAGGCGCTGCCGCTCGTCACGACTTAAATCCTCGTCAGACCATCGAAGGCCTCTCATCGCCGGGGGGCCTTTTCTTTGTCTTGATTTAAGCGAGTTATAATGACCGAACTATGAACTCATATCGTTACATGTAGCCTCGGCAATGGCAGTACTTTATCAATTCCTCGGTTCTCATTTCTGCGAGAAAGCGCGCTGGGCGCTCGACTGCAAAGGCGTTCCCTATACTGCAGTAAACCTGATCCCAGGAGCGCACATTAGCAAAACTAAAAAAATAGCTCGAAAATCATCGTTGCCGATCCTCGTCGACGATGGAAATGTCATTCAGGGTTCCGCCGAAATCATTACATACCTGGATAAACAACATTTACACCCGGCGCTAACGCCCATGAATCCAGAAGACCGTTCCATCGCCTTCGAATGGGAGAGATACCTCGATCGAAATTTGGGCGTGCCGTTTCGCTTGTGCTTTTATTTCGAAGCGTTAGACAATCGGGCAATGGCCACGGACTTCCTGCTGCGCGGTACGCCGTGGTGGGGTCGCCCTTTGTACGCGGTAACGTACCCGGGCTTGCGACGATCAATGCGTAAGCATATGGGCATTAACGCGGATTCTGACAAAGCCGCATATGCGCAACTAGAAGCGACATTCGGCAAACTGGACGAACGCTTGTCGAAGCATAAGTTCCTCGCCGGGTCGCAATTTAGTCGTGCTGATTTAACGGCTGCGGCGTTGTTGTTTCATCGCTGGTCGAGCGACTGGCCGGCACCGACGGAGGTGGGTAATTTTATGGACGAACATAAACAACGCCCGTTCTATAGATGGGCGGGTGACATTTACGCGCACTACCGCAAAGGATCGAACGCATGACCGACGAGAAGCCATTTGCACCTTCCACTGATAGAAATAAAGATCCGATCCTAGAAGTACTGCGTGCACATCTGTCTAACGTTAGCGAATTACTAGAGCTCGGCAGCGGAACTGGCCAGCACGCCGTGCATATGGCGGCTGAGCTTGAACACATCCAGTGGCAGACCTCTGACTTGCCCGATCAGCACCTCGGCATGAACGCCTGGATCGACGACGCGAAACTTCCCAATGTGAAAAGACCATTGGCCTTAGATGTCTCACAGGCGGATTGGCCCGATTTGACGGTGGGTGCCGTGTATACCGCGAACACGGCGCACATCATGTCCTGGGGATCGGTGTGCGAAATGTTTCGTGGGACGGGGGAAGTGTTGGTTGCTGGAGGATTGTTCTTGATTTACGGCCCGTTTAGTTACGCCGGTTCTTTTACGAGTAGCGGAAATCGCGACTTCGACGAAAGCCTGAGAGCGAGGGATCCGGCTTCCGGGATCCGTGATTTCGAGGCGCTGGAAAAGTTGGCCGCGGACAATCGAATGACTTTGGTAGACGACGTTGACATGCCAGCGAACAACCGATTACTCGTTTGGCGTAAAAATTAGCCGTTATTTCACCCCGACAATAAGATCTGTTGCTTTGCGATAAGGCGACATCAGTGCACAATAGCTCGCGATACATCATGGCTGAACCATAAGTGAGGGGAGAATAATGATAGTGAGTCGATTAATTCGCGTAGTAGCTGCAATCTGCTTGGTGGGCACTGCACTCGCTGCGGCGGCGGAGTCTCCTGCCGGCATGAAGATGTACGTACTGAACTCCGGCTCGCTCTCCTTGGGCAAAGGCATGTTGCAGAATTTAGGGCCGATGGAACCACAGATTCGGATCCCGGTCGCTTTTTTCGTGATTAAGCACCCCAAAGGCAACGTTCTTTTCGACACCGGCAATAACGACAAGATCATCACGGATCCGAGTTACTGGGGCCCTAATTTCGCCGCACTTAAACCGGTTAATACGCCGGATATTTCCATGGATGCACAGCTCGCTCGTATCGGCATGAAGCCGGATGATTTTAATTACGTTGTGGTCAGTCACATGCATCTTGATCATGGCGGGAACGTTGGGAAATTTCTTAATTCCACTATCGTTGTGCAGCGCGACGAGCTTGAATACGCGATGTTTCCGGACGCTCCATTCGCCGGCGCGTTTATCCCCGGCGACGTCGGTGCTCTGCGCTCTGCTGTTGGCGTGTCGGAACCGAATGCAGGGCCAATGTTAAGGCTTGAAGGCGACCTCGATATTTTTGGTGACGGCAGTGTGGTGGTGAAACGTTCGCGGGGACACACGAAAGGCGGCCAAATGCTGTTGGTGCGTCTACCCAAAACGGGCTCGATCATTCTGACGGGAGATGCGGCATATTTTCGTGACAACGTGACGAAAAGCATACTGCCGAATATCGCATTAGCGTACGACCCGCTAGGAATTATGCGTGGCTACGAATGGATCCGTTACATGATGGCGAGTGAAGGAGCAGATTTCTTTACATCGCACGATCCTGAGGTGTTTAAAAACTATAAGAAGGCCCCGGAATACTACGACTAGGATTGTTTTCTTAACCCACGATTTCGAATACTGATGCGCCGGCTTATGCCGGCGCATTGCATCTGAACTTGGCGAAAGGAGCACCTTGACAGCATCTTTGGAAAATCATACGGCATCGCCGCCTTTAATTGCCGTCGAGAACCTGAGCAAACGATTCGGCCGACGTTTAGCCGTGGACAACGTTTCTTTCGAGCTCGCTCACGGCCAAATACTCGGCTTGCTCGGCCCAAACGGTTCTGGCAAAAGCACCATACTGAGGATGCTGGTCGGTTATCTTCGCCCAACCAGTGGCAGCGTTTCGGTCGGGGGTTACGATGTCGTTGAACAAGGGCGTTTGGCGCGGGCTCAAATCGGTTACGTGCCGGAAGATGTGCCGCTATACGAAGCACTGAAAGTCGACGAATTCTTAACGCTCATGGCCGGTCTCAAAGGCTTACCTAAGTCCGAATTTGCTATTGCTCTAGAACGGGTTTGCGATACGCTGAACTTGAACGCGGTACGAAAACTCCCTATCCGGACTCTATCCCGTGGATTTCGCCAACGAGTGGCCATCGCACAGGCGTTGCTCACCGAGCCACCGTTGATCATCCTCGACGAACCCACTAATGGTCTCGACCCGCGTCAAATCATTGAATGTCGCGAACTTCTTTTATCCTTTGCTGGCGTGCACTCGGTGATCGTCACCTCACACATTCTTGGCGAGATAGAAAAAGTCGCCCATCAGGTCGCAATTTTACTCGACGGTCGCCTGCTGTCGATTGAAGATATCGATCGCAGCTGCGATGTGCCGGTTGATCTCGAATCCCGATTCCTAGAACTAACGGAGAGAGCGTGAACGGTCTTGGGCCTTTATTGCGCAAAGAACTAGGCGCGATATTCCTGTCGCCGGTTGCCTATGCAGTTATCGCGATGTTCGTCATACTGATGTCGTATACGTTTTGCGCGCAGCTTTTTCATTCGCGTTCGGCGAGTTTGGCGCCGATGTTATTTCAAGCGGCGACCCTGTTGCTATTAACGATCCCGCTCTTAACGATGCGGCAATTCGCCGAAGAGCGTCGCAACGGGACGTTAGAATTATTGCTCAGTACGCCGGTCGACGATCTCGCCGTCGTGCTTGCGAAGTTTCTGGCGACGCTCAGTGTCATAGGCGTCTTGTTGGTATTGTTGTTAGCGTTGCCATTAACCCTAGGCGCGTTCTCTAGCCCGGATTGGGGACCCATCGCGAGCGGCTACATCGGATTGCTGTTGCTCGCCGCAGCCTTAACCTCGATTGGCCTTGCGGTGTCGACGGTGACTTCAAACCAACTGGTTGCCGCAGCGCTCACCCTTGGCTTATTCCTATTGTTCTGGATGGCAGAAGTCTTAGGTGTGTTATTTCGCGCGCCGTTCGACGAAATAGCCATCGCATTGTCGTTGGATACGCGTTTTACGCCGTTCGCCACGGGCGCTGTCTATTTATCCGATTTTGGCTTTTTCTTGACTGTTGGACTCGTCGGCTTACTGCTCAGCGTTGCCGGTTTGTCGCGTCGCTGAGATGGATTAGTGGCGTGGAGAACTTGATTTGGTTTGGCGGTTGGTTGGTTGCGGTTACGGTTCTTTTTGTTGCCGCATTACGTCTGCCGTCTTTCTGTTTGCGGCGTCGCTCGATAAGCGGACGCAGTATCACGGCTGGTTTGTCGGTCATTGCAATGCTGACGGTTACCGTTCTTGCGAATAGGGCATTAACGCGCCACGACGAACATTTTGATTTTACTTTTGAGAAGGTATTCACCCCCGATCCGGCGGCCCTTGAAGTCGTAGAAAAACTTACCCGATCGATTCAGCTGACCTATTTCTACCGCGCTGACGATCCCGAAGGCGTTCGCGCGCGTCACATGGTGGAGCTTCTCGCGAAGGAGAACCCGCTTCTTCATGTGAAGACTATCGATCCAGATCGGCATCCAAGCCTCGCGCAAACTGCCGGAGTCAAATTGTATAACGCGGCACTCCTAGAAGCGGACGGTCGCCAAATTGTCGTACGCAGCACCGACGAGAAGGAGATCGCACTCGGTATTCAGAAGATTCTAAGAGAACACGTCGTCACGATCTGCTTCATGCAAGGGCACGGAGAGTACTCAAGTACTAATTATGAATTTCATACTCACATTGAGGAATTAAGGGGCGATGCAGATCATAGTCACGGCAGTGACTCTTCGATTGTCGAGACGACGGTCCATGGCATGGGTCGTTTCCGGACTGCTCTTGAAGCCGTGGGGTACGACGTTCGAGAGATCGTGCCGGCAACTGATGGGCTCGTGGATGCTACCTGTAGAGTTGTGATCGATGGTGGGCCGCGCACCCCATACAGTGAAATAGAATCCGCAGCATTGGAAAAATATTTGGACTCGGGTGGGGCAGCACTGTTGCTGTACGATTTGGAATTTAGGCCGACTACATCGCTCGGGAATTTGCTGCAGCGAATAGGCGTACTCGTAACGAATAAAGTTGTCGTTGATCCGAAGCAACATTACGCGGCTGATCCGGAAATGGTCGCAGTGACGAATTACGAACCGCATCCGGCGACAAGGCGCCTGTCGTTTAGCTTCTTCCCTGGGGTAAGGGCGCTAGAACAAACGACCACCAGACCTGAGATTTCAGTCTCGCGTCTATTCTCAAGTAGCAAGGACAGCACCAGCGATTCAATGAGTACGGGTCATAGGCGTTCCGACGAACACACACCACATTCGCATTCCTATCCCCACGATGCCGTCGCGAGTGAGCACATTCTCGCAATTGCGAGTGAAGGCCGTCTACACCCGGAATCACCGGCCGCGTTTAGAGTGATCGTAGTAGGTGATAGCGATTTCGCGAGTAATTCGTTTTATCCCTACATGTCGAACAACCGCTTGGGGCTTGCACTGGTGCGGTGGTTGGCGTACGAGGCCGATCAGGTTCCCGTCGCCGCGCGGATCCCAATCAGACGCACGGTTGAACTGAGTAAGCATCAGCAGCAGCTAGTATTTTTTCTTCTGGTCATCGCACTACCTCTGGTTGTTGCGATGCTCGGAGTTCTCGTCTGGTGGCGGCGACGATGAGTTTCCTTCGCAGCTCAACCGTGAGGTTCAGCCTTGTCGCCGTTGCGATCGGCTACTTGTTATTGATGTTCGTTAGCGGCGCACCACCCACGCATCAAAATCGGATTACGTCGTCCGCCTCCGGCGTGTTAACACAACAACCGGATCAGATCGTGGCTGTTGAGATCACGATGCGCGATTCTACAGATGTCTATACGCTCCGAAGGGGTTACTGGTTTTACGCTTCCTCGCAACAGCCGTTGTTGGAAGTGAAAGCCAGCGCTCTGCGCGATGCCATAAAATTCATGCACACTGCGGAACCCGTGCGGGTGCTTGCTCCAGAGGAAGTGGCTGCCGTTGACGCGTCTAAGTACGGGTTGGAGCCGGCAAAGTTTAGTGTCGCGCTGGTCGCCGCGGACGACACCCGACTAAGCGTCGACTTCGGCGATATGGCTAACGATGGCGTCTTGCAATATATGCGGATCGCCGGACGAGGAGAAATCTATCTCATGTCCGGATTCGTCGGTGCAGCTTGGGTCGCGTTGCAGTAGCAGCCACTATTTTTCGGCTTCGAAATATCTTAATCGACGCTCGGTCCTACCTGAACTTAGGCATTACCTCGGTGGCGAATAATTCGAGGTACTCGTTCATTTGTGCAGCCGGCATGCCGGGCGGTACAGTCCACGTGTAGTAGCGTTCGATACCTGTCTGCTCGGCATAGGTTCCGATTGCATCGACGGCTTCGCTAGGCGTAAGCACTTGCAACATACCGGACTCGCGCAATTCCTGTTCGTTGTTGGCTTCCGGAAACGGCGTTTGGCCGGCCTCGTGTAGCCACACGTTATAGGTCTGCAATTGGTAGATGATGTAGGGCGCAACTTGGGAGAAAGTCTTCTTGGGGTTGTTCGAAACAATTAACCAAAAATGGCCCCCAGCCAGTCGTCCCGGTCCAGACAGGCCTAGTTTTGCCCGTTCTTCTTTGTAGATTGGAACAAAGGACGAGATATCGCCGGTGCCGATGAAACCGTCGGCGAGTCGCGCAGCACGCTTAGCAGAAGCGGGCGCAAAGCCTCCAACCCATAGCGCTGGACGCGGTTTTTGTACAGGCAGAGGGGCGAGCTTAGCGCCCTTTATTTGATAGTGTTCCCCATCGTAGTCAACTGTTTCGCCTTCCCAAAGACGACGGATGATTTCTAGTCCCTCGTTCGTGC
>JBLFWZ010000201.1:0-8634 GCA_047611905.1 Gammaproteobacteria bacterium
TTGAGAATTTGCTGCCATTTTTTCTTCCAGCGTGTTCGTGCCCATAGACGTAATGGCGAGCATGGTGACAACGGTTAATAGCACGAGCGCCGTAACTAAGGCCGCTCCGCGTTCCGCGCGAGGGCGCAAAAATGAATTCGATTGCATGATCGTCGATTGCCTCACTTAACTACTGCGATTGCGGACTTGAATCGTCGCGGTAAACACGCGTCGCCGGCGGCGATCGTCAACCGGGTTGATCGTCGTACCGAGTAAATCGTAGGTATTATCGTTAACGTCTGGACCATATTCGGCCACGGTGCGCATCAGTAAGGCAATGCGAACGCTGACAATATTGTCCCAATTCGTAACAGCAGCGGCGTTAACGTAGGTGTCGGCGATCATGGCGCTTCCTGTGGTATCCTCGCCGTAGAGCACCTGCAAGCTCTCGACGCCTTCAACGAGATCATTCACCACTACGGCGCCAGAGACTTTATCAACACCCGTCATGCGGCGTAATACCGGTCTGCCGTTGGCATCGTTTCCGACGTAATAACGCGCAGCGTAGAACCTGAGGATCCCGGCGTCGCCCGTGTACGTTTTACTGAGATCCTTTAACCAGTTTCCGGGTTCTGCGCCGGTTACTGTTCCCGTGTTGTGGTTGAACGATGATTTGCATGTGACATCGGTGTCTGAGCTACACGGCGGGTCACTCGGATTACTCGTGATTACGACAACGTCCGCGCTGCTGCAGTCGGAGATGCTAATGAGATCGCCTTTTTCGAGTTCGCTTTCCGTAGTGGTATGAATCGCAGCGGATGCCGTAGTCATGTATGGCGCAACGACGAAGATCCCGGTGGGTGAAAGATAACGAATGGTAATACCATCTGAGTTCGCAACCATATTGGCGACTTCGTCGGTGCTATTGCCGGGTAACCAATTGCCGGTATTCTCCGAGCCTTCGACAGCGATAAAATAGTGAATGTCGGTCGGATCATCGAAACCGTTCACGTGATTAACCACTTCGTCGACGTCGTCTGCACAGCCAGCGTAGCCGGCCATACGAATATCTCTAATAAGTAAATCGAGGGCGAAGCGCGCGTTTTCCTGTAGTCGCCCCATCTCATCTTGTTCGGTATAGACGCGTTTATTGGTCGATAGCATCGAGATTGCGCCGGCTAAAATTAATACTCCGAGTGTCGCGGCGACCATCAATTCGACAATCGTAAACCCGTCTTGCTTAGTGCGTGAGCATGTCTGTTTTTTCATGGTATGAAGGTATATTCGACTGTTCTGATGGTCCCGTCGCGGTTTTGCCATTCCAGTTCAACGGTGTATTCACCACTGGCGAGTATTATGTCCGCAGTGCTCCCTGGCGGGATCGCGTCGAAGACTTGACGATGCCAACACGCCAAATCATTCGCCGCCGTCACGCTACTGATGGTGCAGCCCCCGGGCGCAGCTGCAGGTACTGTGTAGGTGCTTGCGTAACTCGTCGCATTAGCCTTATTTAGCCGCATACGATCCGCGATGTCGTAGGCGAGTATACTAATTTGGCTACGCAAATAAGCGTCGTGGCTATACTGTAAGCCGCGCATTTGCATGGCCGCGACGCCAAGCAGGCCAACCGCGAGCACTAGCATCGCGACGAGCACTTCCAATAAAGTGAAGCCCGATTCGTGGCGAGATCCATGCAGGACCCTGCTGCTGCGCATCGGAAATCGCGATTGTCGAAAATTGGTCTTGTTTTTGTTCATGGGCAAGTAAAATGGGAATCTGTTTTGGGGCGCCCCGTCAGGCTAAGCGCGAGTTCGCGTCCATCGTAAGTTGAACTGTCGCGGTTATCGCAAACATGGATTGTGGCCGCGTCAGACGCACTGCCCTTTAGTGAATAAGTAATTGCCGTCTGATTACCTGTTTCGTCGATGGTTGCGGCGCAACCAAAGCGAACGAGCTTAATGAGTTCCTTATCCAATCGACCATTCCCGTTGATGTCCTCGCCAACATCCAAAATTCCATCGCCGTCCAAGTCTTCGATTAAAGGGTCGGCAAATCCGTCTCCGTCAACATCGCGAAAAACGACCACGCCGCTACCGTATTCGTCACTCGCGGTGCAGGCACCGTCCGCTGTTCCGTCGTTGTTTTCGTCCATGCGACAGTCCATTGCGCCGACCGAGACATCGTCGCGTACGGTAATTGCAGTACTTCTGGCTAATTGCATCGCGCTGACCATCGCGTTGTTTTTGGTCGTTAAGCAATTATTCATCACCAGTTCCTTGTACGCGGGTACAGCTACGGCCAGCAGCACGGAGGCAATGGCGACTGTCAGCATGAGTTCGATGATGGTAAAAGCGGATTGGCTAATTCGTTTCATGGCGAAGTATTTAGCAGGGAATCGCTAATTTGTCTGCTGAAAATCGACGAACGGCATATCAGGGCCGACGAACGGTTCTGGTACCTACGCTAATTTGAACTACGTCTCATTGAATGGTTGCTGGAGATTTAGACTCGGTAACCCGCCGAACGAAGGCATCAATGCCGGGCGCGACCTAGACGCTAGGTACGAAGCACGACGGACTCATAAGTGTGATCACGTATTTGATTGTCAAGCGTAACTGGGCGTTTCGCATTATTTCCAACACCACATTGGCGAGCTCGTAAATTCTGACACGGCTGCTCGTTGCATGATCGGTAAATTACCGATCAGTGACATCAGAAACTCAACAATGAGATTCCCGGTAACAGTTTGATTACTTGATAGTTTCGCTCAGCTACGTCACCATTAGTTCACGAGGGAGACTAAAAACAACTTGCTCAATAATCCCGGGAACTTCTTTGACTACATCCCCGCCGGACTCTCTGAGCTTTTGCACGACTTGCTCAACCAATACCTCTGGCGCCGAAGCACCAGCGGTGACGCCGACACTGTGTTTACCTTCGAGCCATTGAGCTTGAATTTCGTCCGCATTATCAATGAGATACGCTGCAATTCCTTGCTTCTCCGCGATTTCCTTTAAGCGCGTGGAATTGGAGCTGGTCTGCGAGCCGACCACTAGAATTAAGTCGCTACTCTCTAGTAGGCGCTTTACGGCGTCCTGCCGGTTTTGCGTGGCGTAGCAAATATCTTCCTTTTTGGGGCCAGCGATTTTCGGAAACCGGACTCGTAAGGCATCGATAATCTCTGCCGTGTCGTCCATCGACAACGTGGTTTGCGTAACAAACGCGAGGAAGTCTGGATCTTTAACTTCGAGTTCCCACACATCGCGCACCGACTCAACTAGATACATGCCGCCGCGGCCGTCGCGCACCGTATATTGCCCTAAAGTCCCTTCTACTTCGGGATGTCCAGCGTGACCGATTAAGATGCTCTCGCGACCATCTTGTTGGTATTTACCAACTTCCATATGTACTTTAGTAACCAGCGGGCAAATGGCATCGAATACCCTGAGTTTCCGCCGGGCGGCTTCTTCACGCACCACTTTGGCCACGCCGTGGGCGCTGAAAATCACGGTTGCGTCGTCTGGAACCTCGTCGAGTTCGTCAACAAAAATAGCGCCTTTGTCGCGCAATCCATCGACGACGTACTTGTTATGAACGACCTCGTGGCGGACATAGACCGGCGCGCCGAATATTTCTAATGCATTCTCGACGATGCCGATGGCACGATCGACACCTGCACAAAATCCCCGTGGGTTTGCGAGATGTATTTCCATAACGATTCCTATAATACGAAGTGCGACAAATTCAGCGCATTATCATTGAATTTCATTGCGCTGGGAAATGTACGGCTCGGGGAGCTAGCGAAATATTTTCGCCATCCATACAAATTGCTCGCCCTAAGGCTCGCCCGACTTTCCTGGTAAGGGGCGCCAACCGCTCAGCAGTAACATTACCGCGCCAACGCAAATGGCCGAGTCCGCGACGTTAAACGCTGGCCACGACCATCGCTGATAGTAGATTTCTACGAAATCGATGACATAACCTAAAGTCACTCGGTCCCAGAAATTTCCGATTGCGCCACCGAGAATTAAGGTCAATGCGATCGGCAGCCACCATTGCCGAGGTCCGATACTGCGTAACCAAAAGGTAATAACGATGCTCACGACCAAGGCGATGACGGCGAAAAACCAACGCTGCCACCCCGACGCATCACTCAGCAAACTGAATGCCGCGCCGGTGTTATATACCAGTAAAAGATTAAGCCCCGGCACTATGGCAACCGGATCGCCATAATTTAGTGTCGCGTGCGCCCAATATTTCGTTGCCTGGTCGATCAACACAATGCCAAACGCGATACTTAACCAATGTCCGGTTCTAAAGGTCACCGAATCGCACTCTCGGGCGCCAGATTTAAAATCTCGCGCGCAGCGGCGCAATCGACAACAATTTGTTGACGCAATTTCTCGAAGGATTCGAACGGCAAGTCGTCGCGGACTTTTTCGACGAATTCGACCCTTAGGTGACTACCGTAGAAATCTTGTCTGACATAATCAAAAACGTGAGTTTCGACAACGTAGGTGGGGTCCTCAATGATCGGACGCGACCCCACATAAGTAACCGAAGGCAACAATTCACTTCCGAGCCCGGCAACGTATGACGCGTAAATACCGTTCAACGGCGCACGGATTCGATTAAGTTTTAAGTTGGCTGTCGGAAATCCGATCGAATTTCCGCGATGCTGACCGTGGACCACCCGGCCAGCAATAAAGTAACGACGGCCAAGGAATTTATTCGCGCCAACTAAATCGCCATCGATTAGTTTCTGCCGGACAGAAGTGCTGCTCACGCGCTCGCCGTCAAGGATATAGGAGTTGGTACGGCGAACCGTGAAATCGTATTGTCGGCCGAATGCCTGCAGCGCGAAGAAGTCGCCGCCACGCGCACTGCCAAATTTGAAATCGTCGCCGATAATCAATTCGCGAATGCCTAGTCCGTCAACCAAGGTTTTGGTCGCGAATTCTTCGGCCGTTTGCGCCGCGAAATACTCGTCGAAACGGAGTACGCACACGCGATCGATGCCAAAATTTTGGAGCATCATGAGCTTTTCACGAAGTGCACTCAGACGCGGTGGCTGCCCAGACGGATGAAAATACTCAGCCGGTTGGGGTTCGAATATGATCGCCGTCGATGGCACACCGCAATGCGACGATGCGTCACGCAGTTGGGCCAATACTGCTTGGTGCCCAAGATGCACGCCGTCGAAGTTACCGAGGCTCGCTACGCAGCCAGAGTGACGGGGTCGTATATTGTGTCCGCCGCGAATCAGTTCCATATCGACAGTATTACGGGTTCCGATCAATTAATGAAAGTAATCGGAGTGATTATACAAGAATGCACCGATCGGGTATCGGGCCGCTGTCATTGCTATGCGGCCGAAGGGCGAGAAAAATGCTGGATACGGATCCCAAACGCGAATACTGAAACAAAGTAAGCCGCACCGCCTGCGGCAATTAGCATGCCGAGCATGCGTGCTCGTGTCACAACGTCGGCTGCACTCCAGACCGGCTGGTCGGAATTTAAACTCACGATCACGGTACTCATTATTAAGCAGGCTGCGACAAGTTTGACGAAATACGCCGTCCATCCGGACTCAGGTTTGTAGAATCCATGATTGCGCAACGCCCTGAGTAACAATGCCGCGTTAATAAATGCAGCAAGTGACGTTGCGAGCGCCAAACCGGCGTGCGCTAAGGGAAACACAAAAATAATATTCAGCACAACGTTGGAGCACAGCGCGATGACGCCAATACGCACCGGCGTGCGTGTATCTTGTTTCGCATAAAATCCGGGCGCCAATATCTTTACTAATATAAATGCCGTCAAACCAGTCGAATAAGCCATGAGACTGCGCCCCGCCATCACAACGTCGCGCTCGTCGAAGGCCCGATATTGAAATAGCGTACTGAGCATAGGCTCCGCCAGTAGCGCCAGGCCAATCGCTGCGGGCAAGGCAATCAACAACGTAAGACGTAACGCCCAATCCAAAGTTTCGGAATATCCAGTTTCATCGCCATTCGCGTGATGACGCGACAAATTCGGCAATACGACTGTGGCTAAGGCGATACCGAAGACGCCGAGTGGAAATTCCATCAAGCGGTCCGAGTAATAGAGCCATGAGATGCTGCCGGTCTCAAGTAACGACGCGATGACTGTGTCGATGAGCAAATTTATCTGTGCGACAGACACCCCGAACATTGCCGGTCCCATGAGCAGTAATATTTTCCGCACACCCGG
Organism: Gammaproteobacteria bacterium; assembly: GCA_047611905.1. Lineage (GTDB taxonomy): Bacteria > Pseudomonadota > Gammaproteobacteria > UBA11873. Next base: position 6,214 of record JBLFWZ010000201.1, read on the forward strand.
ATGGGCGAAATTTATTCGGATCCGCTGTAACACACCCAACCGAACGACGGCGGCGAACTGGACTAGGAATTGGGCTATCCCACCGATGAATACACCGACAGCCAACGCCATCACGGGTTGATCCAGATGGGGTGCCAAATATAGCGCGCATCCAATGAGCGCGACGTTCAATAGCGCCGGCGTTAACGCCGGGATCGCGAAGCGGCCGTACGTGTTGAGCAGACTGCCAAACAGCGCTGTGATGGAAATAAACAGCAAATAGGGAAACGTGATGCGCAATAGCAAGGTCGCCAGTTCCCACTGGCTATTGTCGTCGATGAACCCGGGTGCAAATGCGGCAATAAACCACGGCGCCGCGAAAACACCAATAGTGACAACAAATACTAGGATCAGTGCGAGCGCACCTGCCGCGGCGCCAACCAAATCAATGACTTGATCTTTGTCCTCAGTCGCTTTTACTTCCGTCAATACCGGGATAAACGCTTGTGCAAACGCCCCTTCGGCGAACAAGCGTCGGAACAGATTTGGGATGCGGAACGCCACGAAAAATGCGTCGGCAGCCTCCGACGTGCCAAAAAGCCGTGCAATAATAATGTCTCGGGCGAAGCCAAGCACCCTTGAAACGAGCGTCATTTGGCCGACGACGGCGGTGGAACGAAACAAGCTTTTGCTCAGAGTGCTTTCCTTAACCATTAACGCGGCCAGGACGTTTAAACCGCGATGGAATTCTACCGCACAATGAGCACGATTCCTGAACTGCGAATGTTGTTGATTTCGCTATTTACAAGGGCTAATTTGCCGCCGACAGATTTGACAAACAAGCAATTCCGTCGCATAGTTCGCGCCCTTTGCAGCAGTCCTCGGAGTAAATTTCATTGGCCAATACAGCACAAGCCCGCAAACGCGCCCGTCAGGGAGAAAAGCGCCGCCAACACAACGCAAGCCGCCGGTCGCTGCTGCGCACGCGAATAAAGCAAGTGGTTGGAGCGATTGACGCGGGCGACAAAGAGAAAGCCCAAGCTGCCTACGACAAGGCCGTACCGATTATCGATAATATGGCGGGCTCCGCACTGATCCACAAAAACAAAGCCGCGCGCCATAAATCTCGACTCAACACGCGTATCAAAGCCCTGGCCTAGCCGGATCCAGAACGCTACCCGAAAAACCGGCCGATGCCGGTTTTTTTGTGCTGATCACACCTAGTATGTATGCCCTGCACTTAGCGCCGTACTCAGCCGACCGTCCAATTACAAAACGACCAAACTGTCCCTATGGATAAGTTCGGGTTCGCGACAGTAGCCCAAAATTGACTCGATTTGCTGGGTTGCTTGTCCGCTAATCTGGCGCGTCTCTTCGGCCGCGTAATTGACTAATCCCTTGGCTATTTGACGACCACCGCTATCAACACACGTAACCAACTCGCCTCGTTCAAAGTTTCCCACGACACCGACAACGCCAACCGCCAAGAGGCTCCTACCTTCCGATCGGATCACCCGACAGGCGCCCTCGTCCAAGACGAGCTGGCCTTTCGGAGTCAAAGAACTTGCTAACCATTGTTTTTTGGCCGCCAGCTTCGCGTTCGGTGCAGCCAATAGCGTGCCGATATTATGGCCGGCCGCGATCTCGGTTAAGACATCCGATCGAAACCCGGATGCGATAATCGTAGACGTGGCGGATCGCGCCGCAAGCCTCGCAGCGGATAATTTTGTGCGCATCCCGCCGCGACCCCACGCACCGCCATCGCCGGCCAGCGCGAGCATAGAATCATCATCGACACTCGCTTCGCTAATTAACACGGCATTCGGATCTTGGCGCGGATCTGCGGTCATTAGACCTTCTTGATCTGTGAGTATTACCAGCAGGTCCGCGTCGACCAAGTTACTCACCAACCCTGCTAGTGTGTCGTTGTCTCCAAAACGAATTTCCTCGGTCGCGACCGTATCGTTCTCGTTAATAATAGGAAAAACACCGAGCTCAAGTAGCGTTCGCAAGGTGCTGCGCGCGTTGAGATAACGACCGCGATTGGCCAAATCCTCATGTGTTAACAAGACTTGAGCTGCGCGCATGTTATTTTTCTCATAGGCGCGCTCCCAAGCGTGAACCAAACCCATCTGCCCCACAGCGGCCGCAGCCTGCAACTCGTTGATTGCGTGTGGTCGAATTTTCCAGCCGAGTCGCGCCGCTCCTTCTGCAACCGATCCGGACGCTACAACAACGATCTCGCGCCCAGTTTTGCTAAGCGCCACCATTTGCGTAGCCCAGTCTTCGATTGATTCGGTATTGAGCCCAACCCCATGATTGGTGGCCAGCGCGCTACCAATTTTTACAACCCAGCGCCGTGCATTGACGATCCGATCGCGCACCATGGAAGTGGCTGGCTCATTCATCGTCGCGCTCAGCAAAAAGCCGCTCGGCGATCGC
>JBLFWZ010000202.1:0-8557 GCA_047611905.1 Gammaproteobacteria bacterium
CAAGCGAGATGCCGCTAAACGTCACGGCGACAATGCGAGATTTTTCTGCCGCGGGGATCCATCGACCGTACAAGTTGTACATCGAAGGAAAAGCCATGCCTTCACCGAAGCCCATCAAGATCCGGGTGACGATCAGAATTCCTAGCGAGACGAACGCGGCCGGCGGCGTGAGAATCGTAAACACCGACCACCAAAGTACTGCGAAGCCGAGCACGATCTTTCCACCGAGACGGTTAGCAAGCGCCCCGCCGGCAACTTGCGTCGCCATGTAACCGATGAAGAACGATGAGAGCACGTAGCCCTTGGTGGTATCGGACCAACCGAATTGATCTTGCATCGCGATCGCGGCGAGCGAGATATTGACTCGATCGATATAACAAATGAACGTACCGAAAAAGCACAACCCAGCTAGGGTATAACGACGCGGCCAGCGCGTGTCGCGTGTGAGAGCGTCTGGAACCATACGTCCTCCCGAGGGCAGCCTGCAGATTGCAGGGCGGCAATAGGTAATAATTCTACGCTGGCGTTACGATCAATTGATAGCGGTGTTGTAGGTAAGGGGGGCAGTTCTTGATGGATCTCTACAATTTCAGCAGCAATTAACGCAATCTTGGCAACTCGCCGTGTTCAAATCGCAAACTGATTGTCGCAATTTCTAAACCCTTAATCGCATCGTCCGAGGCGGGACGACCGTTAGGCCCAGGAGGGGTAACGACATCACATTGTGCTTGCGCGCCGCAATAGAAGATTAAAGGGTACGGCCACCTTTAGCGCTAAGTCCGAGTATCTCAGCAGCTTCGGGCCGCGTCGCGATTGGACGTCCAACTTGGCTGCACAGATCGATCGCCGCGCTCAGTAATTCAAGATTGCTCGGTTTATTTTTTCCCGCGTGATCCTCGAGTCCAATGCGTAAGTGTCCGCCCGCTTCTAGTGCCCAACGTGCCATCCCGCTTTCGATGACGTCACCGCCTAACACCGCGACGGCCCATGGCAATGAACTTCCACTCAGCAATTCAAGATAGGCATCGAGTGCGGATTTTTTCGGTGGAAAGCCAAATGTCAGGCGATCGCTGAAGTAAAGTTTGATAAATGCCCCGATCGGTAATGAACCCGCTGCTTCGTGCGCGAGCGCTGCGCGCAAAAAACCCGGTTCGAAGATCGCCATATTAGGTGCGAGATTTCGTTCACGACAATGATCGAGCATCCATTCAATGTCGGCTACGCTATGCGAATAGACCATGCTCGATTCGAGCTTCGGTCGGCCATCGGCGGCGAAGCCACCGAGATTAACCGACCCCGGATCAACGAAAGCCATGCGCAATAGATTTGCCTCGGCGAGTATCAACTGGTGCGACCAACGTGCTTCAATATCACCCGGCCAATTGGACGTCGGATACAACAAGGCATCGTCAACTTCCGCGTACACAGCGGAATAAAACTCGGCAGCTTTGGCAGCCATCACTTGCGGCGTCGCACCGCCAAGTTCGCCGGGCCTTCCTAAATCGTCATGCTGATGAATTATCTGGGCACCAGCTCGCAAACAGACAAGCGCGTCCGTGGTCAGTTCGTTAACCGATATGGGTACGTTCGGATTGCGAGATTTTTGAGTCGAACCATTCAATGCGATTTCGATAATGACCGGCTTGTTCTGATTGTTATTCATTGCGATTACAGCATCAGGCCTTCTTTAAAGTGTTACGCCGTGACCAGCGCAATAAATGGTTCGAATAACGGGACCTACCCGCAGCACTCCGGACTATCGTTAAACCGAATAGGTTGCTCAAGCCAACGTAAACATCGGCAAACCGCCGGGAATCGGTATCACTGTTATTGGCTCGTAGTCGTAGCTCACTGAGGATCTCGCCTGACTCCAATACGAAATGCAATTTGTCGCCCCGCAGGCTGCGACACCTTCCTTGGATGCTTTTTCCGTTCCAGCACACTCGCTGCTCGACCTGCTCGTTGAAGTGTATTATTGATTTTCCGATCCGTCGAGGAAAACGGGATAGAGCGTGGGCTGTCCGCAAAACTAGGTGTTCAACATCGGCTAGATTGGTTGGGAGAACAAGCTTGGCGCTCGGGAGTAGCGACAGGAGGAGGTTTTCGTACGTAGTCGTTCAAACAAGTGCTGGGAATGGGTCAGATTTATGTTGGACGAGTTCGCCACCGCCATCTGATGCGCTTTTAATGCACTTTGATGCGCAACAAACGCGATTTGAAGCAAAAAGGCTTTGTGCCACGACCACACGAAGGCATAAGACCGTGGCACAATGTCGTTACGCCCCGTCAACATCACCAGTGAGGTAACGTTTATGAACGAATCCGCATCAAACGACATTGAACATTTCGATGCCATCGTCATCGGTGCGGGTGTCTCGGGGTTATATTTTCATTATCGGCTGCGCGAATTAGGACTCAAGGTACGCGGCTTCGAAGCCGGTAGTGGGGTCGGCGGTACGTGGTATTGGAATCGTTACCCCGGCGCGCGCTTCGATTCAGAGAGCTATAGCTACGGCTACTCTTTTTCGCAAGAGCTACTCGACGAATGGGAGTGGAGCGAACACTTCTCGGGGCAACCCGAAAACGAACGTTACCTTAATTACGTGGCGGATAAGTTCGACCTGCGCCGCGATATTCAATTCAGCACCCGAGTCGCATCGGCCACGTTTAATACTGCCGACCGAACTTGGTTGGTGGAAACGGAAAGTGGCCAGACCGCGAGCGCGCGCTTTCTGATTCAAGCAACCGGCGTACTATCTGCGCCGTACGTTCCTATCATCGAAGGTGCGGACGATTACCAAGGCAAAACCTGGCATACATCGACTTGGCCACGCGATCCTGTCGATTTAAGCGACAAGCGAGTCGGCGTGATCGGCACCGGTGCGACGGCGGTACAGATGATCACGGAAATTGCGAAAAACATCGGCGACCTAACCGTCTTTCAACGCACACCAAATTACGCCAAACCGCTTTTCAATAGCAAAATAACACCGCAAGAACAGATCGAGATAAAGGCCAGCTACCCTGAAATTTTCGCTCGCTGCAATAGTACCTTTGGCGGATTCCTGCACGATTTCGACGAGCGATTGACCTTCGACGTGAGCGAAGAAGAGCGGCTCGAGTTCTACGAAAGAACTTGGAACGAAAAAGGCTTCGCATTTTGGTTGGGATGCTTTTCCGATATCTTAACGGACCCGGCAGCGAACGAGCCGGTCGCGGAATTTGTCCGCAACAAAATCCGTGAGCGAGTTCACGACCCCGAGGTCGCAGAATTATTAGCCCCAAAATGCCATCCGTTCGGAACCAAACGTCAACCCATGGAAAGCGGGTACTACGAAGCCTATAACCGCGACAATGTACATCTCATTGATCTCCATAAAACACCGATCGAACGCTTCACCGAAAAAGGCCTTCAAACCAGTGACAAAGAATATGAATTCGATATCGTCATCTATGCGACTGGATTTGATGCTGTCACAGGCGCGCTAACCCGGATCGATATTCGCGGCGAAAATGGTGCGGTACTAAAAGACCGATGGCACGAATCACCGAGCGCTTATCTAGGTATGTCCACGGTCGGTTTTCCGAATATGTTTATTACTGGTGGTCCACACAATTCATCCAGCTTTTGTAATATTCCGCGTTGTCTCGAACAAAACGTTGAATGGATCACTGAATGCATCGCCTATATGCAGGAACACGGACATACACGAATTGAAGCGAACCAGGACGCCGAAGATGCGTGGACTGATTTCGTGTTGAAATCGGCCGACGAGACGCTTTTAACCAATGTAGACAACTGGTTCATGGGCTCGAATATCCCCGGTAAAAAGCGGATCTTTCTGAACTACGTTGGAGGCGTTCCGTTATTTCGCGAACGCTGTGACGAATCTGCCGCGAATGGTTATGCAGGGTTTTCACTCGATTAAGAAACATTCGTCGCTATGAATCTTCATCTGAACGTGATGCAGTTCATGCGCTACGCTAGTCTCGGCAGAAAATACGTCCGTTAATCAGCAAGTGATCGGGCGCGCGGCGAACAGACTGCAAAGTGGAGCTAGAGTGGATAATTCGTACCGTCGGGCTTGAAGCCCAATTTCGAGACTATGAGCGGATACTTGCTGGTTGCGCTCTCCGCCCAGGTGTCACACTGAGTTCCAAATAGTTTCTGCAGCGATCTAACCGTGTAGGTCGATCAATGCTAGAACGCGCATGAAACCACCCGTGATACATTGAGATTCGAATCGTCATTCACCAAGAAAGTTGCGCAGCGGAAACTCAAAAATGTCACCATGGCATTCAAGCGCCCCCACGACGTCAACTCCAGAAAACTCGCGAGCGTCGTACTGACATAAACTAATAACGGGATATTTATGCGCGAGAGTCAGATCGAACTGTCTTTCGAAATCAAGCACCGCTCTCGTTGTCGCGCCTTGGTGCACGAAACCCGCCATATCGCCGAGTACCCGTACCGGCACGAAGGAACGGCGGGTGACTCGCATGAATTCATCGGTGAAAAATGCGAGTAATTCAATCGGATCTTTGCTCGGCGATATCGCTCGCCAAGCACCGGCAGCTAACGCTTGGTCATATTCCGGGTACACTTCTCGAACTGCGCTTGCGAGCAGCTCGCGGACTTCCGGTACCGCGACCACGTAACACGCCTCGCCTCGCGCCAATCCTTCGACTAAAAATGGTATGGCTAGCTTGTCCCGGCCCGCCCTGGAGGAATAAAACGCACACACGTGTTTGCCGTACGGAATCGCTAGAGCACCAAGCGATACGTTATGCGACTTCGTGTTTCGCTTAGTAGATGATCCCGCTTGCTGCTCGAGAAACGCGAGCAGATCGGCTTCGCGGAAGCGCCGTTCGCGTCGTCCGCCGACTCGCTCGCAGTGCAGCGCTCCGCTGTCCGTCCAGCGCCGCAGAGAAACCTCGCTCACTCTCAACATTTCCGCCGCCTCGCCAATGTTAAGCAGCGCAGGTCGGACTTTCGGCAGCGTATTTTTCATTGGTCAAACACTTCAAGATTTACCAGTCCAGGGGGTGGCGCCGCGTCCAAGCGAGACACATGGATCGTGAGTTGGTGACGTAAAGTCTGCTGTCTCGAGAGCTCGGCCGCAAACGCTTGCGCGGCGCCCGCTGATGCGACTCATTAGGAATCTGGATTGATCAGAGTCCGCTCCCCTGGGCTTGTGCGACAGCGGTCCGCACTGCGCCGCTCAGAATTCGAAGGCGTCACCAAAGGAGTTCCATTAAACAATAATTTACTGCTCTTTAATATCTTTTATTGATCTTTAGTTATTCAACGTGTCTAATCCGAAGAACGGTCGCTCAGCGCGACCGCGGTCGTAGTGGCAGCCGTTATGGCTTTTTACAGGTCTTGGGGCGACCGCCTAAGGCATAAACGGAGGATTTCCGATGCTCGTGGGTTTCGTGCTCTACACAATCGGTCTAGTTGCTCTACTAACAACGTTCTTACCGTTCTCGCCACTCACAATCGACCTCGTCAATCTTAGTCGCGAAAGCCAACTTGCGATTTGGCGACATCGAAACAAACTTTGGACTGTCGCTGGCGTTTGTTGGCTCGCTGCTTGCGGCGTCGGCTTAGCCGCGATAGTGAAAGATTCGGGTAACGGCAGTGCGTTAGTGCTTACAACAGTAGCCTCCGCCTGCCTAATGGCTTTCATGTTCTGGACCGGTTACGTGCCGTTTGTGATGACCCCACCCGACGAAGCTCGCCACTTGGATGGACACGCAGCGAAAGGATTAGTCCCTGACGACGAGATCGTACTCGGCGTGAGCTTCGACGGCGCAGCGTGCGCCTACCGACGAGATCAGATCGCTCGTCCGCACTACTTTAAAGACACGATCGCAGGTAAGGATTTCATCGTTTCGTACTGTATTTTATGCAACAGTGCGACCGCTTTCGAAACGCGACTCGATGGTAATGCCCTAGATCTCCGCTGTTTAACTGCATTTAATAACAACATCATTTATATCGATGCCGACAGCGGCAATGTGATCCAGCAACTAGATGCGCGTGTGATTGATGGTCCCGCCAAGGGTGATCAACTCACCATGTTGCCGGTCACTATGAGTCGCTGGGACGATTGGTCCGATCTCCATCCGCACACGCAGCTCTACGACGCGCCCGCGCGCAAATTACGCGATCGTCTCGTCGCACTAATGTTGGAAATATTGATCCCTATATCTAAACTGTCGAAGCGTAGTCAACCGTGGCATCGCATTCGCGGACGACTCGATGAGCGGCTTGCGGCGATGAGCTTTGTGCTTGGGGTCGAAGTAGGCGAGGACGCAATTGCCTACGCATTGGATGACGTCCGCGAGCAATCCGTGATCGAAGATTCTGTAGGAAACAGCGCGCTCGTTTTATTTCACGACAAGACCCGCGACGTAGCACAGGTATTCAATCGCCACGTGGACGACAAAGAACTGCATTTCCGGGTTTGCAGTCAGTTTGGTAGCGTCGCGGAAGACATCGAAACTGGCTCTAAATGGGACGTCACCGGGCGCGCAACCGATGGTACCTACCAAGGCAAGCAACTCACCGCTTTACCGCATTTCAATAAACTTTTCTGGTTCAGCTGGGCATTGTTTAAGCCGAATACGCGTGTGTATTCGTTCGATTCTCCGAACAACGTCGCGGGGGAAACCGCACTATCGTAGCCGCGTTATAGTGCGGTTCGTAGAGGTGTTCGAGCGAACGAACGGTGGCTTCCTTACTTGGGGCTGAAGTAATAGGAGCTGGCCGCGCGTTCGTTCCAATCACAAATTTCGGCCATTTTCCCAGCGCGATTTATATTACGACGGCGCGCGAATGCCGGCGTTTTTCGGCTGAACCATTCGAGCTTGTTTTAACTCGCGCAAACACGCCGTCGAGTCGCGTATATTAGCGCGCACTATGGCGACCGAAATTCCAACAACAAGCACCCGTTCTACCGGCAAGATCGGTGAGATGCGCGCCAACGTCGTCGCCATGCTACGGCTTGCCCTGCCCATTGTGATGGCGCGCGCGGGCTGGATGTTCATGAGCTTCGTCGACATTCTCATGGTGGGCCGCTTCAATACCGTAGAACTCGCTTATATGAGTCTCGCCACAATCCTCGTTTCGGTTGCTTACGTAACGATGATGGGCATGTTGCTCGGCACCTTAGTGACGACTTCAAACTTATTCGGTCAGCGGCGTTATTCCGAAATTGGCGCCGTCTGGCGACGTTCCCTGCCCTACGCCTTTACGCTCGGATTATTGGTTCTCTTGATGACCCTATTCGCCGAGCCCATTCTTCTAATAGCCGGCCAAGAACCATCGGTAGCGTATAACACAGGCCAGGTGATCCGCATTTACGGTTATGGCATGCCGCTCGGTGGACTCGTTTATGTGACATGCCAATACTTTCTGGAAGGTATCAAGCGCCCGATCCCCGCCATGCTCTTAATGCTTGTGGCGAACGTGATTAACGTGGCGCTCAATTGGGTGCTTATTTTTGGCCATCTGGGTTTTGACCCACTCGGAGCCGCGGGTTCCGCCTGGGGTACGACCATCATTCGTACATTCCTTACCGCAGGACTGGTCATCTACATTCTCACAATGCCTGGTGCCCGGATTTTCGGCGTGCGCAAGGCATATACAGGCGGCTTCCGAGCGTGGGCTGAGCAACGCCGGATCGGGTATGCCGCGGGTTTAAGTTTCGGTATAGAACACATGGCCTTTGTTATGTTGTTCGTGTTCGCTGGCTTACTCGGCACACTTGAACTCGCTGCAGTGACGATCGTATTCAACGCGTTCGGTTTGTGTTTTATGGTCGCAAACGGTATCGCCAACGCTGCGGCAGTTCACGTCGGTATTGCCTACGGTCAACAGAATAGTCGGCGTATCGCATCGGCCGGCTGGACCGGTTGCAACTTGCAATTAGCGGTCTTGCTAGTGCCAGCGATATTAATGATCTGCATGCCCCAATGGTTCGCCAGGATCTATTCAACCGATGCGGCACTCATTAATTTGGCGACGCCTATCTACGTCTTGGGTGGGTTCGCGCTGCTGCTGGACACGACCCAGACGCTTTGGTCGAACGTGCTGCGCGCGCGGCACGACAAATGGTTTGCAACAGCGTCACACTTCGTTTGCTATCTGTTGCTAATGGTCCCGCTCGCGTGGTATTTCGCGTTCACGCTTGGCCACCGAGGCGAGGGCTTGTTTGAAGCTTTAATTATCGCGAGTGTTCTGTCGGTTATTTTATTAACCTGGCGATTCGTCGCATTGTGCAAACGCGACCGGCTAGGTACGACGGCTTTGGCCATTTAAGTCACTAATCCGGGTTTTTATTCCTACCAAAAAATTCGATTATGATTTGCCATTGGCCGAGCATCAGTGCGGCTTTGAATTCAATCTATCGATTACGCCACTTAATTACCGGGTACGCGAAACTCGCAACAGCCTGTTAGCGATGGGTCTAAAGAAAAACTAAGCACGGTGATTAATTGGATCGTGCCTCCACTCTCGGATTCGCAGGCTAGCTCGAATTATGGTGCGATT
>JBLFWZ010000203.1:0-8533 GCA_047611905.1 Gammaproteobacteria bacterium
GGGCCGGGAAGGATCGCCAAAAGATTCTTGCATGGTCGACGTCTTCGAAGACTACATGGATCTTCAATGAGTACGATTCCGGATCTCGACATTGTCCCGTTGATCCCGCGTGATGAGGATGGCGCAGTTTTCAACGCGCCTTGGGAAGCAAAAGTTTTTTCGATCATTGTTTCCTTGCACCAGCAGGGCCATTTCACCTGGCCTGAATGGGCGGAGACGATCTCAGACGAAATCGCGAAAGATAAAGGCAATGATCCTGAGACGCCTTACTACGAACTGTGGCTGCGCGCCGCCGAACGCATCATAGAGTCGCAGGGATTGTGTAGGGCGGGAGACTTAACCGAACTTAAGGCCGTGTTACTTGCTGAACAATCGCACGATCATGACCACGATCACGGACATGCGCACTAAATAAACGCCGACGGTGTTAGCATACTTATTCTGGGCGTCGCAGTTCGAATATCTCGCCGAGACCTGCGTAATTGAAGTAACCGAGGCGCGCTATTGGATCGAGCCGCGCTTCGTCTACCTTACCGTCAACGATTAGCTCATCGTCAATGTGGATGCCGACAACTTCTCCAATGACGACCTGGCTTTGCCGACCGTCTGATCCGGTTGGCAGCGCCACTATTTCAAATACTTTACATTCCAGTACCGCGCGACTCCGTCGCACGCGAGGCGGCCGGACGATTTTACATGGCGCGGCTTCGAGTCCACATTCGGCAAATTCATCGACTCCATAAGCGTAATTCCCCGAGGTCGCATTCATTGCTTCGGCGAGGCTTTTATCCACTAGATTGATGACAAACTCCGGCACGTCTTGCAGATTTCGATACGTATCCTTAGCACTGTCGGGCGATGCGGCATTCGGCGCAAAAACGACGAACGGCGGGTTTGCCGATACAGCGTTGAAGTAGGAAAACGGCGCGAGATTGGGTGTCCCATCGTGGCTTACGGTGCTCACCCATCCAATCGGGCGGGGACAGACCAAAGCGTTTAGTGGGTTGTGGGTCAGTGGCGCAGGGCGCATACCATTCGCGGGTTCGAAAAACATAATGCAGTCCAAATCTAGTGGGCAAGACGAGTATCTAGGCGTCAATTAGGAACCGATCGTAGAGGGACTAATACGGAATGTCGACTCGCAATCTCAATGTGCCGACAGACACTTCCCACCCTACAGGGTTCCTAAGCGCTACTATCTGCGGCCGCCAACTGGTTACTTTGCTGCAATATATTTATACGCAAGTTGACGATGTCGGTCTCCTCGGGGCGCTGCTGGACATAGCTATCAAGTCTCGGCAGTGCCTCTGCAATACAGCCGTTTGAATCTAATATTTCGAGCAAATTGACTAGGGCCGTCATGTTCGATGGGTCGCTATCCAAAGCCCTGCCGAAGCTTTGCGCAGCAGAATCGCCATCACCACACTGCCAGTGCAATACGCCAAGATTGTTGTGCGCGTTAACGAATGACGGGTCCATATTGAGCGCATCGTCGAATGCCTTAGCCGCCGCATCGTGATCGCCTTCGGCATACAAGCGCTCACCTTCACTCGTTAACTCATCGGCGCTGGCAACCGGATTGCAGTTTGCCGTTATGTCCGAACAGTAGCCGAGCGCGGTCAGGGTTTGCTCGCCAATTTCATCAAAGCATTCGTGCGCGAATGTATCTAATTCTACGGACGTCGATAAATGTGTTCGCCACGGATCTTGATAGTGATCGACAGCGGATCCGTGCTCGGTGATATGCGTGTTGTCGCCAAAGCCGTGCTTCGGCCAGTCGTTATCGTCGTAGCTGAGGACGAACTCACTCCAAGTTAAGCCAAGATGTGTGCAAATCGATCGCATCGTCGACTCTGTATCGCCAATCAGTTGTTCGTAGCTTACGTTTATCGCACGCGATCCCAGTTGCTCTTTCGCTGCGACTAGCATTGCCGGACCTTCAATCAGATCCCGGTAAATCGCGTTGTTACGCATTACGACCAAACTGTCGTTGCACCACGTTCTCAACATGGATGACAAAATCGCCCCGGGGTGGCGAGTGAGAATGATAAAACGAGCGTCAGGGTAGAGGGCCGCCAAGATTTCGACGATTCGAAAATAACGCGGTGTTTTGTCGAGGAACTGTGATTTTCCGGAACCATGCAAGATCCGTTTATACAAATCGTCCGCGATCCGGCGGATCGTGCGGTGAAGAAAATTTTCGCCACCGTCGAAAGCGTTCACGAACCCTTCAATCGCTTGTTTCGCCAAAGGCAATTCGTAGTTGTGCGAAAATAAACTGCCGCCAAGTGCGCCGGCTAGTGGCAACATCAGCCATGGCTCTGGTGCCGAATGCATATCAGGGTGATTCGCGACCATGCGTTGGAGCAAAGTTGATCCGGATCGCGGCAGTGACACCAGAAACGTCAAATTAGCCCCCGGACGAGCGCCGTGAGACTCATTGTATGGCATGCGCACCGTTTGCTGCGCACGGTCGTGCTGCGTTTTATTTTCAATGCCAAGTTCGTCTGCTAATGAATCGACGGCAGCGCTAGGATCGATTCCCACATGGTGCCGCCAGCGTCGCAACACGCGAACGCCCTCATGAAACTGCGTTGCGTTGGGTTCGTTAGGAATGAGCGGTACTGCCAACGCATCAGATTCGATTAGCGCTCCGCAACACCGTGTCGCGCAGCGTAGCAAATAATCCCATAGGCCAAACCAGCGCAACGAGTCGTCAAGTTTGCCGAGTGCCTCTAGGTACGAACGCCTGGCAATCAGCTGACCGGAAGAAGCTCGGCCGTCATAGAGTTTGGTCAGGCAATCACCCTCGAAATTCGCTTGTCCTGACCATGTCGCCCATGCCAGATCTGAAGTAACCAAGGTGTTTGCAGCAGATTGGTAGTCGAGCGCAACGAGTTCTTTCGGCGCGCTCGCGATAATGACAAATTCGCCCCGGCATCGTTCGAGTGCAGCGTTGACGTCGGTCGCCATAGCGGCGATATTCTCGTGCGGTGCCATTCGGATCTGTCCGCAATATTTTTGCGAAAATGATGACGCAATCGACATCGAAGGGTCGGACTCATTACTACAACCAACGATTATCTCTGTGTCGCTGCCGGTCGTGCGAATGCTGGTCAGCACACTGGCCAATACTTTTTTGTGTAGGCTCGCTGCCACGATAATACTGTATGTTGGTGAACTCATAAGCTAGCCTTCGGATCGCTAAGCGATGCTAAATTAATTGTGTATGCGGTAACGGATCGCCGGGCTTATCGCGCCACGCCTCTGCGCATTTGTGGCAGATCAGATCGTCGTCGGCGTCGTCAAGGCCAAAGATTTGTCTTCGCCACTTTTGCGCGACCTCGCCGTTCAGCACGTCGTTTAAGCTTTGTTCACGCAAATCCCCGAGGACGTACTTTTGATGAAAATCCTGGCAACAAAGAATCACGTTGCCATCGATGTTGACAGTCACGTCCTCTACCGCTCTGCGGCATCCGCGTAGCTTGCCATTAGACGGCACGTCGGCATGGATTTCTGCGCCACTCGCCGCACCAGCCCGCGAATGGGTATAGTTCGCAAATACCTGTGGTGCAGCGCCGTCGTTGGAGCTTCTGCGAAGCTGCTTAATCAACTCGGCACTACGCTCGCCCGACTCCGTAATGCCGTTGACGCAAATATTCAATGGCAGACCGAGTTCTGTTGCATAACTCAGGTAGTCAATTAAATTGGGCGAAAGCTTTACACCCATTAAGTGTCGGTATTGCACCGGGTCGAGCGATGGCAAATTGATCACGAGTTGTGCGAAAGGGATTTGCGCATGAACTTCGGCGAGGCGATCTGCGATCGCATTTGTGAGTAGTGAACCGGTGGTGAACAATGCTAGCGGATGGCCAGCTTCGGCCACGCGAATGACTTGTTGGACGAAATCAGGGCGCAATAACGGTTCGGTATAAATGTTCAATGCGACCTGTCGGAGCGCCACAGCCCCAATTCGATCGAAAATTAGATCGAATAAGTCCATGTCCATAAACGCCGGCCGGCGATGCGGATTTTCCGAGACCGGACAGAATACGCAATTGCCGACACATGAGGTGCACGTCTCGATCGAGAGGCTGCGGATGGTGTGAGTTGGCGTCTCGTTATTTGCGGATTTTAACCAGCCGTTCGCGCTAAGGCGCATCGCCTTGGCGCCTGACGGATCGGCGAGCGCGCCATCGACGTGTCGTAGATTAAAAGGGGTCGAGAGGGTTGCTACGGATTTCAAATCGGCGTGAATGTTGGTGTCCATCTTTTGCGTGGCCCGCGAAGCAAGGTCGAAAAATTGTTTGCCAGGGCCGAGTACTCGTTGCCGATTGATCTCCAAGCGAGCGCCGACAGATTGTGTCGTCGGCTTTGTGTGAATTGCTTGCCTAGGAACTGCCGCCGCGTCGCGGTACAAGACATCGCTCGTGTGGGCGCGTTCGAGCAGTAGCGCGTGCACAAGGTAATTGCGCGACGTGAGGAAATTACGCACGGTGTCGTCGTACGTGTCTTCGCAGACGATCCACTGTGGGCGCATGCGTTCCAGGTCGAGACCTTCGAGTACACCGATCTCCGCACCTTCTACATCAAGCGACAGCAGGTCGACGTGACTAATGCCTGCTTCGTTGAGAACATCGCTCAAAGTTCGGATCGGGACGCGTAGCTTCTTACTCGTGATCTGTTGAAGGGCTTCGCCTCGGGCGATCCAACTATCTTCAAGCTCTCGATCGCGCGTTCCGTCGACCAGCGACATGAGACCGACATCGGTCATTGTCGTGCACTCACCTGGTGCGGCTGCCGCTGTACAAGCGCAGTTGAATACCAGCGCGAGAGGTCGATTCCGAACGCATTTCTCGTAGTTGTCCGGCGCAGGTTCGATCAGAACTCCACGCCAGCCACGTCGCTCAAAGGAAACGGTATTACTTTGCGTTAGGCCGTCGAAGGCGCCAAGTTCAACGAACGTACCGAACGGCGCGGTGACATATCGTGCGATGCGTTGGTCAAGCAGGTCTAGACCGAACCAAGGGAGGTCAGTTACTGCGTCGGGATTAAAGTGATCCCATACTTCATCGCGACCTATCATGTTAAATAGGGGCTTACGAAAGCGCTCGTCGTCAATGAAATGACCGCCGTCGCTACCGAGTCCGCAATTATAGATCGACCGTCTATTAGTCAGCAGGTGACGTTGGCCGCGTATTGCGGTAAGCAGCGCCGTCGCTGAGTCCCAAGAGAAAAACTGCCCTAATACGGTGAGCACATCTCGCCCTGGCGTGACATGTAATCGCTGACGTACTTCCGTAGTCAAATTTCTCTGGACGAACGCTAGATAGTCGGATTCAGACAACGCGAAAAGTCGTTTCAGTTCGGCCAGTATCGGTGCCAGTTTATCGCGCGTCGTCGCCCATCCCCAGCCTTGAAACCGGCTGCAACCATTAGCTTCGTTTTCAATACCAAACGGATGGCCATAAATTGAATAAAAGCCCGGGTCGTCAGCAATTCTATGCAGACCCGCGGCGAAGGAATCGATAGCATTTTTTACCGGAAAACAGTCGTCTTCGAGTACGACGATGCGTTCGTAATTGGCGATCATCGAGTCCAATCCGTCTAGCATCAGTTTCTCGATACCCAGATGCCCTTGATGCAGGTGCACGCTGCCGGGATTAAAACTCTCGGCTTTTTCCTTGCATTCGAGACTCGGCGCCTTGAGTTCGCTACGGCCCGCGGTGCCGTCAATCCAGACGTGCACGCTACCCATCACATCTTGTAGCCAAACTAGCCAACACGCTTTGCAATAAGTCCGGGCGCATGAAGCCGGTAACTAAAATGCCGAGAGACTGATCGTGTCTTGTTATCGGTTGTGTCACGGATTGGTTTCGCGTTGTTATATGGGTGCCCGTAATCTACTACGCAAATTTCGTACCAATACGGAATTGAAGATAGGGCCGGGCGATAATAATGGCGTTGGGGATGTGATTTGCTAGTTGTCTGCAGATGGAGGTGGCAAACGCTTGCCGCATACTGGCTACATCACCATCGGATAGAGGAGCCGACTGTCCTGGTCGGTTGTTGATGAGGCGCGTTAGGCTGCGGCTTGGTCGCGATTGAGATCTGCAACGATTGACACGGCAATTTCCATCAGTTTCGCGGCTTCCGTGAGGTGCCCGTTGTCAGTTAACCACCGCGCCTGAATCTCTAATGCCGCGACGTCAAACGCAGGAACAGGGAGTTCCTGTGACTGATCACGCACAAAAGCAAAGGCTTCTTTCCAAAGCACATACGAGTTAACCGAATATTCGACGCGAATCGCCGCCGACGGAAGGCGCTGCCGAAGACCGGCGAGCGACGCGCCGCTAACTCGGTCGATATACTCAAGGGCGAACTCTTGGTGCGCTTCTTTGGAATAGTTCACCGGATGCGCAGCGTGATAAATTAGTGGAGATGTGAGTCGGCGTACTGGGTATCCGCGCAACAGCGCAGCCGAGGGTGCCCAGTAATCCCACCATGGCATGCCAAGCATGAACTTGCTTGGGATGTAGCAATCAATTAAGGCGCGATCGAAAAAGAAGAGGTCGTAGCCTTGCGGATACCAGTCCCCGATCGGTGGATCGAACGAAGCAACATCAATTCGCGAACTGATCACCATGCCATCGCGCGCAGAACGTCGTAACACTTCCATCGCGCAGGGAACTTTAGCCATAACGATATCGGAGTTAATAATTCCGCAAATAGTATGTTCGCTTCGGTTTCTGTACCAAGCAAGGATGTCGTCGAAATAAACGAGTGGTTTCCCGGCGATCGCGGTACCGTCGCGCGGTGGTTGATGAAACTCCACGTTCGGAAATTCTGCTTCCAAGGTCGCGCGCTCGGACGCGACATTCAGCGACACCACTCGAAAGCCGAGTGCAAGCCAACTATCCGTCGCTCGTTGCTGTTTCGATAGCTCGAATGGTGCTATCGAGGTCACAATCGTTAACGGCACGAACTCGTCTGGGTACCCGATCGCATCTTGCTTATTCATAGAAAAACCCCTCACCTTCTTGCGGGTATCGGGGGCGATGCAAGAAACCTTTAGTCGGATCCAGGTTTATCAGCAGCCGAATTGGGTTCGATCCTCGGCACCGTAATACGACCTCGGGTCAACAGATAGAAACGTCGTTCGACGATAATTCTTTAGCAATCCTTATCTGGGATTCTATCTATTTCGGAGCAACGTCGAGGGTGCGATACTTATTTTGTGGCATGAAATTTGCTGTGCTTAACGTACTATGGAAAATAATGTATTGATTGCAGGTGATGCTGGCGAAGTACGGCGAAAACTCGCCAGTCTATTAGCGCGCAACGAAGAAAATCGTGTTTATTGCGTCGAGTTATTGACGCGGATCCGCCATCATCCGGTGGCAATGGATTGCTCTGACCCAGCAAATTCGCGGGTATCTTACCTAGCTTACGACGATACCGAAGGAATCGCGGGCTTAATCGCCGAACTGAATCCACACACCATCATAAATTTATCGGGCGTAGGTGGTGTCGCTGAACCGAATGATTCTTCCGCACGACAAGCGCCGTTGGCTACTGCGACAAGAAATCTACTGGAGGGCGCGCGACATGCCTGGCTCTCACGAGCGACCGAAGGAACTACCGCCGGAGAGCGGTGCTACTTGCAGGTATCGACAGCGCTTCCCGTAGATGCGGATATGGAAGTGCAAAGCGAACGATCACGCAGCAACGACGATTCGCGAGAGCTTGTTCAGCAACCTGGAGCCGCTGTCGTTGGACAATGCCTCGCCCGCCAGTGGTCCCAGTATCATGGATTGCCCACGATAAATGTGAGCGTGCCGAATAGTTTTGGACCTGATCAAAATCGAGATCAGTTTTTCCCAAGAACAATAGAATCCTTGTTGCAACATAAACCGCTTAGATTTTCGCAATGCCGGCGTGATTGGGCGTTCGTCGAAGATATTGTCGATGCAATTGCCTACATCTCCGAATATGGCCAACCAGGGGAACACTACCGCGTTGATTGTGACAAGGGCGAGCAGACCGATATCGCAATTGCAGAATTTATTTGCGATCAATTGGATCAACTGACGCCACGCGCGACCGGTAGCTATCGTGACTACGTACAAGCGGTGCTTCCCACCTCGATTAGTGATAATCGCCAACCCGAAATGCGCGAATTAGGACCGTCCCTAGGCTGGCAGGCGTCGAACGATTTTCATTGTTCGCTCGCTGCGACCGTTCGACAATACGTACCGTAATCAGGCAGAGGAATGCCTGGCTAATGAGGCCGATGGCCGGCTAGTTACTACCTAAATAGCTGATCCAAATTTTGCGACACTTGGGGCGTTGCCTGGAAAGGGGCTAACTTCCCGTAAAAATATTCGCACGGCGCGCATGAGTTTATTAATTGTGGGATATCGGTGATTGCGTGTAATGTTGTCGTGAAGCTGTTTCCAAAGTTTCTCGATGTCGTTTACCCAGGGCTGATAAGCCGGCTGGAAAAGTATTTCGAACTTCGGGTACTGTTTCA
>JBLFWZ010000204.1:0-8523 GCA_047611905.1 Gammaproteobacteria bacterium
ATCGACATCAAGTCCGAGCAAGCTCGACTCGATGGTTAAGCGTTGTGGTGCGGTTTCATGTTGAGAGCTCGATTCTGGGATCGTTAAGACCGCTTTCCACGGCAGCTGGCCGACGATTGAACTGCTATCGCGGCCAACCGTAAGCCATTCGTGGAGCAGCGGCGAATAACGTTTGAGGTAGTTGGAAAGTTGTATCGCATCTGACGTGCCGGTCATGCGAAATTCGGTATCGTAATTCGGGTCGTCCAAGCCACCGTTCAAAACAACGCCAACCCGCATTCCGTCGAATACTGCTTGAAGTCCCTCGCCGTACCAATCTTCTCGCGTAAAGCTGATATCGCCGGTGAAATCGTCGAGGGTAATGTTTTGTTTCTTGTGCGCAATGCGATTGCCGTCGAAGTGGACTAGTCCGAGAATCTCCTTGTCGCCTTCGGGATATAGGCTCAAATTCATGTCTAGCGTGATAGCAAATGGCTTCGCTATATCCACATCCGAATAGCGCATCGCTTTGGTGTTTTTTAAAGGACTTTCATGGATGAATTTGCTGAGTTCGTCGGGTTTTACGTGGGTCACTCCGCGAACACGTACGGCAGGTTTGCTACTAAATAAATCCGGCATTTCAATGGTCGCGTCGTCAACCCTGGAGGTATATACCTGACCTCGATGAATTGTCGTATTGGCTTTGCGTCCATTGACCGCAATAGTGGCGTCCAAATGACTCGTGGCAGGCCAGCTAGCGCTGTATTTCAGGTTGACATCGGCGAGCTCGAATTCTGCTTTCAAGGTTCCCGTATTGCGATCAAAAGGAAAGTCACTCAGATTCCCGTTGATCGCCACGCTACTGGGTTTGAATTGGCCAGATGTGAATGCAGTGCGCATCCACGACTCGCCGCGCGGGCGCAGGCTAGCTTTCGGGATCAGCAAGTGAAATTTCGAAACATCGCCGGAGTTGATGCGGCTAACAAGTTTTAGCTCAGGTTTTTCATCGGCCTTCCAGAGCACAGTGCCGCGTGTCGTAAAATCTATTGTCGCAGCTTGAATATCTAGTAGGTCGGTGGTGACCCGCAAATTCTCTTTATACCAAGACCAGTGCAGATCGCCCGCTAATTTTTGCAGATCCAGTGGTTGCACTAAACGAGGAGCACTTTCGAGGATGACACTGTCTGTTTGAGCGAAGCTCAGGGTGCCGCCGAATTGGTTAGCGCGGACATCAAAATTGAGTCCCTGAACGCCAAGCGGAATCGACGATTCAGTGAACGAAAGATTTTGGATACTGCTTTCTATGTAGAAGCGAGGCGCGGTCTGTGGGTTCGTTGTCATGCCAACGAGACCCTGATGTAGCGTGCCTTCGATCGGCGAAGTTTTGAAGTGCTCGAGTTTAAATCCGCCGGCTGCGAGTTCTACCGGTGCCAACAGCGCAAGGTCTGCGACGTTGATGTTTTGGGCGCGCAAACCAATGACCTTTTTCGCTCCCGCTCGTTCGCGTAAGCGAAAAGCGATCTTAGCATCCGACGAGCGTGCGTTGTCCCCCATTTGCAGCTCGTCGACTTCTACCGACCAACCGTCCTTTTGGCGACGGGCTGTCACGGATGCGGATAATCTCGCTAGTTGCGGGTCGCGTGCGCCCGCGCCCGAAATCTCAATATCCCTCGCCGCGATTTTCATTACGGCGCGCTGCAGTCTCGCGTTCTCCCACCGACTCCAAATTTGGGCGTCCAACAATCCATCGGAAATGTGATTCTCGCGCCAGCCAGCAAGGATCAGGGTCGACGGCGCTTTCACCTGTTTTAAATTCATGACGAGATCACCGTTCCACTTGGGACCGAACAGATCACCTTCCAGTCGCAGGGAAAAGGCGTACGTTCCCTCGGCTCGATCACGGCGTTTAAAACTGCCCGATATCGACTGCGCGGCACTGTCATGGGCAATACTGATCGTAACGTCGCTAAACAAAGCCGGTGGCGACTCGGACCCGGACTCGATGAATGTAATTTCGGCGTCCTTCAGTGAGAAATTTTGTTGTTCAAGGAGCCACTGAGCGACCGGCCAACGGCTCGGTGGCATGCCCGCCACCGATATTTGCCCATCAATTCCGCGTTCCAAGCTTATTTTCATGCCGCCGACAATTAGCTTGCGCGGCATTAGGCTGAGATTGAACAAGGACGCCAACGGCGAAATACTCACAATCGCATAGTCGAATCGAACCAGCTCCTCACCGGCATCCGAAGTACGCACAACAAAATCTGTGACGTCTAACGATGGCGCCCATCCGCGCCAAGATGCGCGAACTTCTCCGATGTGGATTGGTCTCTGGGTAAGGTCGCTCAACCAACTTTCAATCTCGTCTCGTTGAGCGTCAATATGAGGCAACGCCAAGCGAACGATCGTGACGACAATCGCTAGGACAATGGTTAGCGCCGCAAACCACGTCCACAGTGCGCTAATCAGGCGACCGAGCATTCGTGTCAAGACCGCGGTTTATTGCAGGACAATGTCGTATTGCTCCTGATTGTAAGCCGACTCAACTTGAAATCGGATCGGAATACCGATGAAATCTTCGAGCTCTACAATGCTCGTCGACTCGTCCTCTAAGAGCAGCTCGACGACGGTTTGGGCGGCAACGACGAGAAGTTTCTGCGCCTCAAATTGACGGGCTTCGCGCAGTATTTCGCGCAAAATTTCGTAGCAAACCGACTCGGCAGATTTTATCGAACCGCGCCCAGCACACGTTGGGCACGGCTCGCACAGAACGTGCTCGAGGCTTTCTCGCGTCCTTTTGCGCGTCAACTGAACTAAACCGAGCGAGGTCACTTCGCTCACTGTGAAACGCGATTGATCGCGCTCAAGACTTTTCTCTAGTGCCCGTAAGACCAAACGCGGATGCTCCTCGCCCGACATATCGATAAAGTCTACGATGATTATTCCGCCTAAGTTGCGCAGGCGAAGTTGCCGAGCTAAGGCTTGCGCCGCTTCGAGATTTGTTTTGAAGATCGTTTCTTCGAGGTTTCTACTTCCAACAAATCCGCCTGTATTGACATCGATCGTTGTCATAGCTTCTGTTTGGTCGATTACTAAATGGCCGCCAGATTTCAAATCGACTCTACGATGCAGCGCGCGCTGTATTTCGTCTTCGGTCGAGTACAAATCGAAGATCGGGCGTTCGCCCACGTAGTGCTCGATTCGTGGAAGGAGCTCGGGCGTAAATTGCTGCGCGAATTCCACGACCTTCTGGTGGGTCTCTTTTGTGTCGACTCTTATCTTCTCTACATTGATCGAAGAAGAATCGCGCAATGTGCGTAAGACCAAATTGAGATCCGCATAGATTACCGATGGACTTGCTGCCCCTTGGATCCGATCTGAAATAGACTGCCAAAGTCGTTTCAGGAATAGCATATCGTTACGCAGCTCTTCTAAGTTCGCACCCTCGGCGGCTGTGCGCGCGATATAGCCTCCCGGACTGCCGTTTTGGCTCGACGGTATTCGTTTTGAGGTTTGCGTTTGATCACCCACCACAGGCGGTGTCTCAAGTCCTTGTTCGCACGGTGGTTTCAAATTTGGTGCGAGTTCGTGTAATAAATCTCGAAGTCGTTGCCGTTCCGCTTCGTTTTCAATACGTCGTGAGATACCTACAGTGGCTGAGTGAGGCAGGAACACCAGATAACGGGACGCAATTGTCAGATAGGTTGTTAGCCGTGCACCTTTCGTACCGAGCGGATCTTTCGCCACTTGCACCAGCAAGTCCTGACCTTCGTGCACTAGTTGCTCGATCGGGACTTCGGCACCGTTAGCATCCTCAGAAGGACGCTCGTGATTGATGTCGGAAACATGTAAGAACGCGGTTCGCTCGAGGCCGATGTCGAGGAACGCCGCGCCCATACCCGGTAGAACACGAGAAATCCGGCCAAGGTAAATATTGCCCACCAGCCCTCGTTTGCGCGAACGTTCGACTACAACCTCTTGTAGTACGCCGTTTTCCACCAACGCCACGCGTGTTTCGTGAGGCGTTACGTTAACCAAAATTTCTTCGGCCATATCGATCTATAAGCTTCCTGAGTTTCCTAGTGATACGCCATAAACATCTAATTTGTAAGTGATTATAGCGATTTGCGTAGGCTTCGCGCTAGTGCGTGTCGGCACCAAATTGGAGCACGAGCGATCGCCAGCAAATAAGCATTTGCGGTCCAGTTGGGTAGCGCTTCCCAGCTGCATGTAAGTGCGTATAATGCGCGACGCTGTAACCCCCATGCTTTTATCCAATCAAAATTCTGTCCTAACCGTCGTCTTGGCGACGGGAGATGGCAAAGCACTCATGCCGCTAACGCAGCGTCGTACCGTCGCGGCCATACCATTTGCCGGCGCTTATCGGGTGATCGATTTTGCGCTGTCCAACTGCCTGCATTCCGGATTGCGGCGGATTATGGTGTTTTCGCAATTTAACGCGCTGTCCCTCCACAATCATATCCGCGACGGCTGGTCATTATTTAACGCCGATCTCGGCGAATATGTGATGCCCGTGACCCCCCCGATCGAGAACGAAATGACCACCTACAGTGGTTACGCCGACGCTTTGGTGAAGAATGCTTATTTGCTCGAGCGCACAATAGCCGATCACGTTATCGTCGTCTCCGGTGAACAAATATATCGAATGGACTACGGTGCGGTCCTAGCGTTCCATTTAAAGCACGACAGCACCGTTACGGTCGGAACCTTGGACATGGCGCGCGCTAATGGAGCACAGCTGTCGGCAGTTCTAAAACTTCGCGGTCACAAAGTCATTGGCATCGAGCCGTTCGTAGCTGGGAAAGATGGTGCTGCTACTCATGGACCGATGGAAGTATTCGTTTTCAAGAAAGCCGCATTGATGGATTTACTTGAGAAAGCGCACCGCCCTGAGATCAATGGACGAGCCATAATCGACCTAATAAAAGACCATTGGCTTGATAGCGAAAAGATTAACGCCTACCGCTTCGGTGGTGCGGATGGCCGAGTTTCACAGGATAAATACTGGCGGATGCTGGCGAGTGTCGACGACTACTATGACGCACACATGGATTTACTCAAATATGAGCCGCCGCTCGATATTTATCAGGCGGATTGGCCAATTCGTACGCATCAAACCCAAGGTCCGCCAGCTCGGACGGTGTCCGGTCCCTACGGCACAGAAGGTATTTGCGTTAATTCGATTATCGCGAACGCGACGGTAATTGCCGGCGGGGGTGTCAGCCGAAGTATCTTGGGCAATCGTGTCTATATTGATGACGGCGCCACCGTTGAGGACGCCATCCTAAGCGCCGGCGTCGAGGTCGGTGCAGGTGCACAATTACGTCGCTGCGTGATTGATCGCAACGTTGTAGTTCCCGCTAACGAAGAGATTGGCCTTGACCCAAAACTAGACGCGCAACGCTTCACCGTTACGCCGAACGGTGTCGTAGTGATACCATCGGGCGCAGTGTTTAATTGATGAGATCCAACGGTGAGGTTTGAAGAGGCACTAGCAAAAATCCTACCGCCGGAGTCGTTGCTAACGACCGAGGAGGCGATGCGCCCGTTCGAATGTGACGGTCTTTCGGCCTACCAGCAGATCCCGAGAGTTGTCGTATTGCCGTCGACGAAAGATGAAGTTCGCCGTGTGGTCAAAACGTGTAGCGAATTCGGTGTCCCAATAATTCCCCGAGGCGCCGGAACAGGATTGTCTGGGGGCGCGCTGCCGCTCGCCGAAGGCTGTTTGCTAAGTCTAGCGAAATTCAACCGCATTATCGAAATCGACCACCAAAACCGAACTGCAGTCGTAGAGCCTGGCGTGCGCAACTTAGCCATATCTCAGGCAGCGGCGCGCCATGGTTTGTATTACGCACCGGACCCATCGTCGCAGATTGCCTGTTCTATCGGTGGCAACGTCGCTGAAAATTCCGGGGGCGTGCACAGCTTGAAATACGGCCTGACAGTCAACAATGTGTTGCAGCTCGAAATGTTAACGGCGGATGCCGAGTGGCTGACTTTGGGCGGCGCCGCCTTAGATAGTCCTGGTTACGACTTACTCGCGATACTCCACGGCTCGGAAGGTCTACTGGGCATTATCATGCAGGTGACGGTGAAACTATTGCCCATCCCGCCGGTCGCACGGGTGCTGCTCGGTGCATTCGATGCAGTGGAATCGGCCGCCGACGCTGTCGCTGGTGTCATCGCAGCGGGCATTATCCCAGCCGGACTCGAAATGATGGATCATCTTGCGATCGGCGTCGCGGAAGATTTTTGCCAGGCCGGTTATCCGCGAGACGCGGCCGCGATACTACTTTGCGAACTCGATGGCACGACTGGCGAAGTCGACAGTGAGATCGAAGCTGTTGAGGCGATTTTTTCTCAAAATGGATGCACCAATGTCCAGGTATCTAATAGCGAAGCTGAGCGTCTTAGATTTTGGGCTGGGCGAAAATCGGCGTTTCCTGCCATGGGTAGGGTGGCACCAGATTATTATTGTATCGATGGTACGATTCCACGCCGACATATCGGTGTCGTTCTAACCCGCATCGCTGAGCTGTCGGCGCAATATAAGCTGCCAGTAGCGAACGTCTTTCACGCAGGCGATGGGAATCTTCATCCGTTGATCGCCTATGACGCGAACGACGATGCCCAACTTGAAGCGGCCGAAAAAATTGGCGGGCAAATCCTTGAACTGTGCGTCTCAGTTGGCGGCACGATAACAGGTGAGCACGGCGTTGGAGTCGAGAAACTCGACCAGATGTGCGTGCAATTTTCGAGTGGGGAACTAAGTATTTTCCATCAATTGAAAGAAGCGTTTGACGGCGCAGGTCTGTTGAACCCGGGTAAGGCTATCCCGACTTTGAGTCGTTGCGCGGAATTCGGTGCGATGCACGTTCACGGTGGGCAACTCCCGCATCCGGAGATTGAACGTTTTTAGCCATTAGCGAGACCGTTTCTTATTTCCCTACCGTGTTGAGCACGTAGAAAGTGACTTCTCGCGCATTCGACTACGCAGAATCTGTGCCGCCAACTGTGAGTCCGTCGATTTTTAACGTTGGTTGGCCGACTCCCACGGGCACCGATTGGCCGTCTTTCCCACAGGTGCCAATGCCATTGTCTAAGGCTAAATCATTTCCGACCATGCTCACCCTAGTTAGGACGTCAGGTCCGTCACCAACTAAGGTTGCGCCTTTCACGGGGGCTGTGATCTTGCCGTTTTCTATTAGGTAGGCTTCGCTAGCGCTGAATACGAATTTGCCATTGGTAATATCCACTTGGCCACCGCCGAAACTAACTGCGTAGAGGCCTTTGTCAACGCTTTTGATAATTTCTTCAGGGTCAAATGATCCCGCTTGCATATAGGTATTCGTCATGCGCGGCATCGGTCGGTGCGAATACGACTGGCGACGTCCATTACCAGTTGATGCAACGCCCATTAAGCGCGCGTTCTGCTTGTCTTGTAAGTAGCCGCGCAAGATCCCGTTTTCGATCAGCATGGTGTTTTGTCCGACCACGCCTTCATCGTCGACGTTTAACGACCCTCGTCGGTCTAACAAGGTTGCGTCATCTACTACCGTGCATTGCTCGCTTGCCACTTTATCGCCAATGCGATCTGAGAAAGCCGAGGTGCCCTTGCGATTGAAATCACCCTCGAGTCCGTGACCAATCGCTTCATGTAATAGGATCCCAGGCCACCCGGAACCTAAGACCACAACCATTTCCCCAGCCGGGGCGTTTTGCGCCTCTAAATTAACCAGTGCTTGGCGTAGGGCCTCGTCGGCAATATCGGTTGCCGTCGCGTTACCAAAGAAACATTCATAAGTTGTGCGCCCGCCGCCACCGTAGCCAGCTGATTCTCGACGACCGTCTTGCTCGACGATGACATTAACGTTAAGCCTAACTAGCGGTCTTTGGTCGGTCGCCAAAGTACCGTCGGACGCGGCAACTAAGATCGACGTGAAGCTCCCCGTTAGGCTCACCATGACTTCCGATACGCGCGAATCGGCACTTCGTAGACGGCTATCCAGGGATTTCAGAAGGTCGAGTTTTAGGTCAGTAGCAACACTTGCCAGAGGGTCGAGTGGCGCATAAAGCGCGGTACTGCTCACCGGTGAGACAATTTGAATGTCGCGGGATTGTCCCTGTCGAGTTATCGCGCGAGCGGTACGCGAGGCATTCTCAAGTGCTGACAGGTTTAGTTCGTCAGAATAGGCGAAACCAGTTTTCTCGCCGCTTACGGCACGAACACCGACACCTTGGTCGATCGAAAAGGAACCATTTTTGACGATACTGTCTTCAAGACTCCATGATTCCGCCGTCGAATGTTCGAAATACAGATCCGCGAGATCGATAGACTGGAGCGATAAGGACCCCAAAACTTTTTCCAAATCCCGGATTTCGATCCCTGCTGGAGCGAGCAAGGTTTGCGTGGCGCGGTCGATCAGCGATACGGTCATGTTCATTCGCCCTGTAGTGGTATTTGACGTTCGGCACGACTATTCGAATACCGGTTCATGGTATATTTTACGGTCGTACCCGCGA
>JBLFWZ010000205.1:0-8421 GCA_047611905.1 Gammaproteobacteria bacterium
ATGTCGCGAGCAAGGCCCAACTTCGCCAATTCATTTCGAGCAATAAGTTAGGATCTAGATCGGCGGTTAGCACGATGAACAGTCCCGACACGAGAATCACGGTAATATATTCTTTGAAGCGCCGTAATTCGTCAATGCTCGGCAGATTCATGTTGCCCATCACCAGTCCTAAAGTGGTGGCGGCCACGAGTCCGGCCTCTTCATGCAGCAAATTAGCACCGGCATAGACGAACAACACCGCAGCTAACATGGTCGGGCCCTTAAGGTATTCGGGGAAATGACCGGTCGAGTAGGCTCGTCCAAGCCCATAACCAACTAATCCCCCGAAAAGTCCCGCGACAATAATTGTCTCGATCATCTCCATAATGAGACCGAAGCCGCTCGCACCGCCTTCCGCTAGAGTGAAATACTCGAACAAAACAACCGCGAGCAACGCGCCGATTGGATCGTTTACGATCCCTTCCCATTTCAATATGGAGGCAGTGCGGGTGCGTAATCGCGCGTGACGCAGCAGCGGCATGATCACCGTCGGCCCCGTAACGATGGTGATCGCACCGAAAACAAGTGCCACAGGCCAAGACAGTCCACCGATAAAATGGGCTGCGCCGCTGCCCAAGGCGAACGCAATAAGAGGTCCAACAGTAACTAATCGACGGAGTCCGACACCCGCATCTTTAAGTTCGTGAAGACGCAGGTTTAAGCCGCCGTCAAACAGAATCACGGCGACCGCGAGCTGCACAAACGGTGTTAGAAGAACACCGAAGTTTTCAGTGGGCTGGAGTACGCCAAGTGCGGGACCAAGAAGTAAGCCGGCAGCTGTAAGAATAACGATCGCCGGGATCCGGAATCGCCAAGCCAACCATTGCGCTGCGACGCCGGAGCAAGCAATGACGACCATTAGGTGGACAATCTGATATTCCATAGATGAAGGGTCTTAAAGTAGGACCTAGCGGCATGCGGGTCTATTGTCGGGCAGCTAGTTTAACGGCGCATTGGAGCGACGAATAGGACGGCTATACGATGAGCCTTGCGGGACGCTCGATTATGGCTGCGGTCTCTGCGTCTCCACGAATCTATCTAGGTGCTGGACAGATCGAAAATCCATTTTCACGAACTGGAGTCCCAATGCCATCCGCTCGGCATCATGGTCGACGCAGTACTTCACACGGCAAGTCGCCTTAAAGTCCTCGGCGTCCGTATATTCGAACAGCGCGACTGAGATATCGATAAGCCGATCAGCCGCGGGTCGGACGGATGTCCCACCAGGATGAATCAACAAAGCGTAGCGCGGTTCACAGATAATCTGGACTGCATCAGCGGAAATATTGCGTAGGCGTGCGCGAAACGTTAACGATTCCTCCAGTCTTAGCAATGTGTTGCATTCGAAGGGGATGCGACGAAGATCGCGACGATCGGGTTCGTCCGAACGTTCGTCTCCAGCAGATCGGCGGTCTGTAGGCTGAGGGTTCACGGCTTCCTCTCTCTTTGGGCGTTCTTTTTTATTTAATTATGGGGCCGCTCACGTTGATCGTCTTAGGCCATCGCGGCATTCCCTGCATTAAGCAGGGCAAAATTCATACCAAAATAGCCGAAATGTGACAGAGTGCGGAGAAAGTGTAAGGAATTGGCAATTCTTCTAACTCTTAGAGGTATTCGCTTGCTTATTTGACGCGCGGTTATAAGAAACTTAGCCGCGGTATCGCACTCCCCGTTCGAACTATCTGCTTGTTCTGTCGCCAATCGACGACAGCAAGGGGCTCGATCGCGCATCGCCAAACTGCGAATCGCGTCGTTATGTGGTTAGGCGGCGGTAAATGTCGGCGACTTTTAGCGGCAATTTTTTGACCTCATCGATCACAGCGTAGTTTGCCGCGCCATACATATGCGGCAGGTAATCTTGGGCCTCTTTGTCGATGGTGATGCAAAAGGAATGGACGCCGTCACGACGTAATTCCAGCAATGCATGTCGGGTATCTTCGATGCCGTAACGTCCTTTGTAGCCGCCGTAATCTTCTGGTCGTCCATCCGATAAGGTGATCAGGATTTTAGTGCGTGCCCGGGTCATATTCAGCAGGTGACCGAGGTGTCTGATAGCAACACCCATACGCGTGTAGCTCTTCGGGCGGATGCCACTGATTCGTTCGCGCACTTCGCCAGTGTACGATTCATCGAATCGCTTCACGCGATAGATTTCACAGCGTTTGTTCGTGCGACCCGAGAATCCGTATATCGCGTATCTATCGCCCAATGTTTCTAGCGCCTCGCAGAGTAAAATCAACGATTCGCGTTCTGCTTCATTGACCCAGCCAAGAGTCGAACCGCTCATGTCGACCATAAACATGACAGCGATGTTGCGTTCGACGTTGCGATACTGCGTGTAGACGTATTCGCTCATTTCGTGGCCGCGTGCGAAGTCCGCATGCGCTTCGACAAGCGCGTCGATATCGATATCGTCACCTTGCGACTGCTTACGTTGTAGCTTCGACTCACCGAGCACCGCTTCGAAGGTTTTCTTAATCGACTTGAGAAGACCTTGGTACTTTTCCAAAGTCTCTTCGACAAAACCAGATTCTCCCGTTGGCACGTCGAATTCGCTGAGCAAACAATAGGCGTCGCGAAACCTTTGTCGTGTGTAGTCCCATTCGCGATATGTGATCGCGTTGTTTAGTTCGTCGCCCTGCGTTGCCCCAAGCAATTGCTCGCCACCATCGGACTCAAGATCTTCCGGATACATCGATGGATTGATACCGGCCATGTGGTCATCCGGGACCTCGCCAAAGTCCTGCATGATCGAGCCAAGCAGCGCCTCCAATTCCGGTGTCATCTCGACGGGTTCGCCGTCGTAACTTAATTCGAACTGCACATCTCCGCCGCTACCCGGATCACCATCTTCGGCAAGACTAAACTCTCCCAGTTCTTTAGCGTCAGACGTATCGTCGCTGGTGCCCTCACCGGCCTGTTCGAGCGCCTTTTGTAACTCGGCGAGTGCCTGCTTCATCGCCGCCTTTTCGCGCTCAACTCGCGCGAACATCGCATCGCGAACAGACTGCAAGTGAATTTCGCCTTGATAACGTTTCAACGCCGGCAATGGGCGCGAAATGAAATCGGCAATCAGGGCGACGCTGTCGAGTGCGGATGCCGAATCTTCGGTTAGAAAAACGGCCGCCTCGCGCCACTCTTTCCAGGAAGCTCGATGCTCGTCGGATCGATAGGCAGCGCTTTCTAATTGGCGATGCAGACCCGGCAACTCTCGTGCGATGCACGCATCTAAGCGGATACATTCTAGGCGATTGAAAACCGCCGTCATTGCGCCAGGATCTTCTGATCGGATCAATCGTTCAACGACTTGGTAACGCCACGTTCCGTACCAAGATTGTGCCCACAAGTGCACGGCCGTTAACTTATACAGAGAAAAATTCAGTTCATGTTCGCCGTGTTCATTGAACGAGTCGGGCAAGAATAATTTCTCGGTATCCGTATAAGTATCGCTATCGGTGGTTATCTGTAACTCACGTCCACCTAAACCCTTCACGAAATGCTGAAGAAACAGGGCAACAGATTCGAACGGACAACTGGTATGACGTGAGGCGTAAATTGAAGAAAAATTTTGTAGATTTTCTAACGACTCAATAGCCGTGCCCAAACCCTGGTTGTCGAATTGATCCATGGCCGCGATTAGCCACGCTTCGACCCCAGCCTGGTCCATTAACTCAAACGCCGATGGTGCTCGATTGACGAAGTGTCCGGCGAGTTCCTCGTTTGATTCGCTGACGATTTCGGCCCAATGATAGATAAAATCTTGGTCCGGTCGATCGAGCGCAGCAAACTTGGACACCAGCTCAGCGCCTCGCCCATGCCGCTCAATCGGCGACCCGGTCGCTTGTTCCAGATCTTTTTGGACGCGGATTTTATTTAAGAAGTTCTGCCGGCTTTCATCTGACATAGTTTAGTGACCGACGTAAACGGATTTGGAGGCGTGGCAAAATACTTGATTGATTGCGCGACGAATTAGAAAACGGATCGACTAAGTTCGTGCACCGCTTTCAGCATATCTGTATCGTCCGTGAGCGCCAGAGCAACCGCCGTGTCGGTGGCAACCACTGGGCTAATGCCGGCGACGATAAGTTTCGCTGCGTTGACGAGCAAGCGTGTGCTCGCACCTTCGTCTAATCCACCGCCTTTGAGATTCCTGGTCATCGTGCCGAATTTCACCAGATGCTTAGCAACGGCGGAATCAATCCCCGGGGCTTCCTTTTCGACGATTAATTGCTCTTTTTCCGCGTTGGGATAATCGAATTCCAAGGCGACAAAACGTTGCCGAGTACTCTGCTTCAGATCTTTCAACACACTTTGATAACCCGGGTTGTAAGAAATCGTCAAACAGAACTCATCGGGTGCTTGGAGCAGTTCGCCCAGCTTGTCGATCGGCAGTAAGCGACGGTTGTCACACAAAGGATGAATCACGACAGAAGTATCCTTGCGCGCTTCCACAATCTCATCGAGGTAGCAGATACAGCCATTTCGAGCAGCGCGGGTTAGCGGTCCGTCAACCCAAACAGTTTCACCGCCTCTAATAAGGAATCTGCCAACTAAATCGGACGCGGTTAAGTCGTCGTGGCAGGCGACGGTGATCATCGGCCGCTGTAAGCGCCAGCTCATATATTCGACGAATCGCGTTTTACCGCAACCGGTTGGCCCTTTCAGCAGTATTGGCAACTGATTGCGATAGGCGGCCGCATAAACCTCGATTTCATCCCCGACGGGCTCGTAATACGGTTCTTCGGTAACTAGATTCTCTTCTGTTCGGATTGCTTGAATGGACATGGGATCCCAACCTATTTATTGATTTTATCTTGCAGCGCAGCAATGTAACTGGGACTGGTATCCCTGACCGCTGCGTTTTACATTGTGCCCGACTTTAGCACTAACCGCATCGCAAGTTGCGTGTGCGGCCAAGCAGAGTGCCTGATTTGTATACAATAATTCGATGTAGTAGTAATCTACGCAACCAATTTTACTCAGCAGCCGCGGCAATCGAGGCGGCCGACACGTTCGCAGGAGAATTCCGATGGAAGTAGGTGCATTTTATTTACCGTCTCTAGGGCGCAAAGAGGACATAGAGGCTGGCATGGCCGGCAAGCGGACCGATTTGTACCAAATGATGCTTGCCGAGATTACCGAACAGCTGCAGTTTATGGACGACTTCGGATACTACGGTTGTGGTACCACCGAGCACCATTTCCATATCGAAGGCGAGGAGGTGTCCACCAATCCGGTGATGCTGAACGTCTATTTCGGCAGCCGGACTAAGAATATGAAGTTCGGGCAACTTGGCAACGTCTTACCATGCGCCAACCCGATCAATCGCGCTGAAGACATCGCGATGATGTCGCAGATGCTGGAAGGCCGAGCGTTTGCCGGCTTTGCCCGCGGTTACCAACCGCGCTGGGTGAATATCATCGGTCAGAACGTTGGTCTGGGTGACCCAGGTACCGGCGAAGAATATGAGGAACTCAAGCGCTCATTGTTCGAAGAACACTTCGAAATCATCATGAAAGCTTGGACGAACGATACGTTCAGCTATCAAGGTAAGCACTGGCAGATCCCACCGCGCCAAGACATTGACTGGCCGGCGGCCGAAATGGCGCATAAATACGGCAAAGGCATTCGCCCGGACGGCACCATCGAAGAAGTCGGGATTGCACCAGGTCTTTATAACAACAAGATGCTGGACCTGTTTATGCCATTCGCAACCTCGGAACGATCTATTGCCTGGGGTATGGAGCGCGGTGTCGTACCCGTCACCATCATGACGCACCCGGAAGTAATCAAAGGCCATTTTCGAGCAGGTCAAGAAGCGGCGGCGAGAGCTGGACGCGACCTGAAATGGGGCCAAGGCATGGCCTTGACTCGAGAAATTATCGTCGCTGATACAGACGAAGAAGCCGAGCGATTGGCACGCGATGCTGGCTCGTTCATCTGGAACAACTTCTTTGCTCCGTTTGGATTTAATGCCGCCATAGCTGCACCTGGCGAAGGCCCTTGGGATCCACCGGCCACATTTGAAGCAATTTCTGAAGCCGGTCTAGTTATCCATGGCTCGCCAAGTACGGTAAACCGCAAGATTGAAGCGTTACTCGAGACTTTACCGGTCGATTATTTTTGGATGTTTATCTACAACCATATGCCGCATAAAGCTTTAATGCGCAGCATTGAATTACTCACTAACGAGGTCTGGCCAAACTTCACCGACAAGATCAAAGCGTCGGGTGGCAAGAAGGCCGCATCTGCCGGCTAGCCACAAGACAAGACACCGTGATCCCGCTTTCGGCGGGGTTATGGTGTCGAAACGTCTGGGCGACGCGCGCCCATGCTTACGTTATCAAACTCAAAAAACCGTGACGTCTCAATCGGCTCCTTGTCCAATGGCATGGCGACCCAGCAAGACGCAATCGGTAACCGCCTGGCTTCCCTCTCATTGCAAAACTAGCCCCGCACACAGCTCTTATTTAGCTGTATCGATCGTGCCTTAGCGAATTGGCCACTAAGACACCTCAGTTAATGCAATACAGCGTTCTACTGGTTGAAGATCACCGCGACATCGCGGAGACAGTTGGCGAATATCTCGAGTCGAAAAACTACATTGTCGATTATGCCGCTGATGGCCTTAGCGGGCTCCGCTTAGGAGAAAATAATCGCTACGACGCGCTCATACTCGATGTCATGTTGCCCGGCATTGATGGGCTAGATGTCTGTCGGCGCTTACGTTTCGAGTCATCTATCGATGTGCCGATCTTGATGCTCACGGCGCGCGATACCTTGGCCGACAAGTTATCTGGCTTCGAACATGGTGCCGACGACTACTTAGTAAAGCCGTTTGCTTTAGAAGAATTGGAAGCCCGTCTAGCGGCGATTATTCGGCGCCATAAAGGCGCCGTGTCGGGCGGCAATTTAATCGTTGGCCCATTATCCCTCGATTCTGAAACTTTCAAAGTGAGCCGAGAAAATAGTGAAATTTTCGTTACGCCTATCGGATTGAAAATCCTTCGCCTGCTGATGCGTTCGTCGCCAAAGCTTGTAACTCGTGTCGAAATCGAGCGCGAAATCTGGAGCGATGCGCCGCCGGATAGCGACGCACTTCGCAGCCACATGTATTCGCTACGCAAGGCGGTCGACAAGCCATTTAATAAAGCCTTGATACATACCGTGCACGGCGCCGGCTTTCGACTGGCGGATGAAAACTAAGTCCTCGCAACGGCTCAATCGACGCCTCTGGCGCGCATTCGTTTTTCAGATTGTGTTAATCAGTGCAACGGCGATCGCCGCTGTCTATGTAGCGGAATTCGCGATTCGTGAGATCCTCATTGTCTCGGCGCTTGAACGCGAAGCGGACTACTATTGGGCACGACAAAATATCGATCCAGATACCCCCGCGCCGAATACCCACTCGTTAATTGGCTACCTATTCGACGCCGCCAAGCTCGATTCCTTCCCCGAAGAATTCCAAGGACTAGCACAGGGTATCCATGACTTAACTTCTTCGGTTGGACAGTCCGTCGTGTTGGTTAGCGATATGCGAGGGCATCGATTATTTTTGGTGTTTGACGCGAATAATATCCGCCAACTTGCAACTTACTTCGGACTCGTTCCACTCACCTTATTGCTAATTGTTTTGTACACCTCTGCGTGGCTTGCCTATCGCATTGCAGGACGCGCCGTATCGCCGGTTGTACAACTCGCACGAGAGGTCCGTGATCTGGACTTAAACGCGACCGAGCGTCTAAATATCAGTAAAGTCTACGAGCTCAAAGGCGCAGATGATGAAGTTATCACCCTGTCCCACGCGCTCGAACAACTAGTCGAAAGGGTCAACCAGTTTGTCGAACGGGAACGTATATTTACGCGTGAGACATCTCACGAGATCCGCAGCCCACTGACGGTAATAAAAATCGCCAGCGAATTGTTGCTCTCCAAAGACGACATGAGCACGTCCAATCGAGCGATGGCGGACAAGATCCATCGTGCCGCGAAAGATATGGACGAATTAACTCAGGCATTCTTGCTTCTCGCGCGCGAGGGTGAGTCAGGCATTGCTAAAGAGCGCCTGTGCCTCAATGACATCGTGCAGGCCGAAATTGCACGATGCGATCTCGTCTACCGGGATAAAAACCTGAAACTAACCTTCCATGAAAAAGCTAGAGTTTGGGTCTCATCCTCGCCGATGGTCGTGGCAGTGGTCGTCGGGAACTTGATCCGCAATGCTTGCGCGTATACCGATAAGGGCCAAGTCGACGTGAGCATCAGTGCCGGCGGAGTTCGCATCGAAGACACCGGCATCGGCATCGGCGACGATCAGTTAAAGAACGTCTTCTCAGCGTATTACAGCGGCAGCAATTCGCGTGAGAGTGGTCATGGAATTGG
>JBLFWZ010000206.1:0-8412 GCA_047611905.1 Gammaproteobacteria bacterium
ATTCATTGACGGCGAACGCGGCCTCTGCGTTGCTCGACTCCACCAACAACGATGCCATTGCTAATCCTGCTCGAGCGGACGTTGGATGGTGCTCATACTGATTAACGACTACTGCAGGCCATGATGCCCATGCCAGCGATGTGTGATAACTAACGAACGCAAACCACAATAACGGAACGACGGCCAAAATTTTCGCGAAATGTTGCGAAAGGACTCTCCTGGAAAGCCCAGCATAAGCTGCCGAGACTAGCGCAAAATATAATCCTGCGGATGGCAAATAATTCCTGTGTCCGAAGTACATTTCCAACGGGATGGCGGTGCTTTCGATTGAGTGAGCGCCGAAGTAAAACAGTACTCCACAGAGGATTCTTCGAAGCGAAGAGTGCTCTGCCGCGAACAGTGCGAACATAATAAAAATCGCAAACACGGCCGAAAGAAAGATCGTAGTAGTATTCAGCGGCGTCTTGTAGACGTGAAAATCATCGTTATACAAGCCTATATCCGCGCTTAGCGGGATAACTAGGTCGCGGAGGTAGTTAGCTATAACAATCGGTTGGGTAGATAGTCGCTCGATCAAGGAGAAACTGCGATCCGTGTAACGCAATAGTTCGTGCGTCTGAAACACATAGATGCTGACAGCGCCGCCGATTAACAGACCAACCAACAGCCAACGTAGCCGTTGGAATGTTGGTCCGACTGAATAAAAACCAAACTCGAGGATCAATATCAAAAATGGAAGCAAAATGCCGTTTTCTTTGGACAGAAATGCCAACGGCCAGCTCGCCGCACAAACGATTAAGTACCGATGTCGCGTTATCCCACCGGTACCTGCTAGTCCACGCCACCGGACGTAACTTAAAAGACCGATGAGCGTAAAAAAACAAGCCAGCAAGGCCATGCGCTGTATCACATAGTGTACGACGCTCACGTTTGTTGGATTTAATAGCCAGAGCGCGGCTACGAGAAAGGCGAGCCATTGAGTTTGCGGTCGCGCTAGGGCTCGTCCAAACAAACTCGACGCAATGCAATAAAGCAATAATCCATTCGCGATGTGGATCGCAAGATTCGTTAATTTCAAGTCGAAACTATCAAAGCCACCGCGCACTAAGTGATTCATCGCGAAGGTTGCCATCGAGACGCTTCGACCTAGGGTTCCGGATTCGTTTGAAAAAATAAATTTTATATAGTTCGGCGGATTCTCGAAATCAATTGAACGCAGATTAGGCAAATCGTCGAACACGAATGGACCGAAAAGCCCGGGCCAGCAGATTACGAAAAGCGTTGCAACGACTGCGATTAACGCGAGATGAGAAGTCCTTAGGCTACTCATCAACCATATCAACGATTAAGTAACGACCATGCACGTAACAAAGACGGGTGCTCGTAAGCGTAGCGTAAATAATTTCTGCTCATGACCATGGTGAGCGTGTGATACTTTCGTTGCCGAAATCGATACGCAGCGCATCTTGATGTCGAGCTCGCAGTACCGAGTAGTTCAAGAGCTAGGGAGTCTCTGTTTGTTTAGTTGCGTCCGCTAGCGAACGTTCAAGGACAGAAATCTCATCTATTGGTGAATTTATCAGATCCCTCCATACCGAAACCGATCGCATATATTTGGTTTCTTCGGCTACTTCACTATATTTTTCCGCCATCAAATAAACCTGTGCGCGAATCTTTCGGAAATTGAACTCTGTGGGAAATGCCAAAACCACATCGTCGAGCAAATTCATTGCGGGTTCTATATCGTTAGACTCATTGATATAGAAAACCGCAAGATCAACCATCAGTTGAGCTCGTGAATATTTCGGTACCGATTCATTTCGCAATGCAGCTTGGTAAAGCTGCTGCACATCCGGTGCCGGAAACGCGCAGGATTTTTGCGACCGACATTGGACTAAACGATATAGATCGTCCGTCTCTGAGGGATGAAACAGGGTGTTTTCGTAACGATCTAATGCCGCCAACATCCACTCGGGCTGCGGTGTATGTCCACTTTCGTGTTCCATTCTTAGAAGTCCGATCAATGGTCGGGTTGCATTCGGATCGAGCAGCACGGAACGCTCTAAGTTCGCTATGCCTTTTTCGTAGAACTCTTCTCGTCCAGTGAGTTGGTGTAAGCCAAATTGAATTCTACCGAGATCGTAGACAGCCCGTAGCGAGTTCGGGTGTCGTTGCGCCTCGACCGCCGCTAGAGTCGCGGGATCGCTCCAGTCACCGGCACGGAGATAAGTCAACAATGCACACAGGACAATGACCGCCGCAACTGCGGATTTTTGTAACTGAGGATAGGAACCTGATGCAAAAAATCGCGCCACGCCGTAGCACAATGCGAATATGACACCCATTGCTGGCACGTAATTTCTATGCTCATGGACGAGTTCGAGCGCAATCACGCTCGACTCCATAGCATGGCCAACGAGATACCAACCTACGGCGAAAGAAAGTATCGGGTATCGTTTGATACTACAAATTGCTATCGCTACAAACAATGCGAGACCGGTTATCGCAGGAAGCGTCGTGATGGGATCAAGCATCGACGTCGATAGCACGTAATCATCGTGGTACAACCCAAACTCACTCAATCTCGGGAGTAAAAGTAACGCCAAGTAGAACCACAAGACTCTTGCTTCCGTTAGCACGCGCTCCATCAGTGAAAAGGATCGAGTGTTGTAGCCGTTAAGAATTACGTTCGGATTTGATAAAACATAGATGCTAACGAGAACGCTCGGTATGGCTAGCGTTACGACGAAAAATCCGATCAATAACTTGCGATCACGTGAGTTGCTCGTCCGCAGACGAAAAAAGCAGATCTCGATTAGAGCGATAAGTGGAAGCGTCATCGCTGCGTTTTCTTTGCAAAGCATTGCTAGGACGAGCGACGACGGGCAACACACAGCAATCAACCACCACCCGTTTGCGCGCCGGCCTTCGAGCCCTTGGCGACCAATGCAATAACATATCAGTGCTATGAGGGAGAACATTGCGGAAAGACTATTCATCCGCTGCACTATGTAGAGAACAGAGGTGAGATTCAGCGGATGCAGCAGCCAGATCGAAGCTGCGATGGCGGCGATCATCACGTGGTTCGTTTTGTCGGACCCGTTAGTGTCACGAGCAGAAAGCATCAGTACTCGCAGAAATGTGAACAGCAGGAAACCGTTGACAAGATGAATCAGAAGGTTGGTGATTTTGAACGCCGCAATGAAATCACCCGTCGTGCTGAAATTGAGGGCAAAACTCATCATCGCC
Organism: Gammaproteobacteria bacterium; assembly: GCA_047611905.1. GTDB lineage: Bacteria > Pseudomonadota > Gammaproteobacteria > UBA11873. The sequence continues at coordinate 3,250 of JBLFWZ010000206.1, forward strand.
AACGGTCGTTTCAACGGACCCGCAATTCCGGACCATCCGGCCTGAAATAGTCTCGCCAGACTAAAATTTTCGAACTTCAGATCTTCGTTGAATAAAATATTATTGTGGTCGTCAAAGACAAATCCGCCGCCGATTCCTGGTACGTAGACGAGCGCCGTCAACAATATTGCGGTGAGCAGTAATATTCGCGCGGCTAATGCCCCATCCAGTCTTATTCGAAATAATGATGCAAGCATGGGTGATAGAGTTCCAGGTCTCGCGAAGAAGGATAGGCGCAGCAGGCAGGCGAATTACACAGACATCCGCGCCTAAAAAAAACGCCTAGGGCGGAGCCTAGGCGTTCTGTCTTGGTCCCAATCTAGGCGAGTACTATGCCTCCCCGAGTTGTCCTACTAGCTGCGGCAGGAAGAGGGGCGATACCGACCGTCTAAAGTTCCGCCTGAAGTACAGTTCCATTTTACTCGGCCGGCTGATGTCTCCGGTGACAGCAATATAGTCGCGCCACTCAAAACGCCATTGCCAGAGTAGGTGATTGTTAGAACGCCGTTGGTTCCAACTGCAACACCACTTACGTTATTACCCGAAATACTAGTAGAGGTTGCCATGCCGGCTGATACATTCGATGTCGGCAACGAACCGTTTGTCGCGAAGAATTCCGAGATTGCTGTCTTACCAGCACTGGCCAGACCCAAACCTTCCGTTACCTTGGCACGAATCGTGTAATCCTGATACGCCGGAATGGCTACCGCGGCCAAGATACCGATGATCGCGACCACGATCATGAGTTCGATTAATGTAAAACCTTGTTGGACTTTTTTCATTTTCTCATTCTCCTGAGAGTTACAAATAATTTGCTAGGACGTTTAAAATCTTTTCTTGCGTCTGCCAGCTACTGTTAGGCGCTTTCGAGACTTCCGGCAGCGCGTTAGTTTTCTAGAAGCACGTGGCGTGCCAACAAATGAAAACTACCTGAAGACGAGCAACGGCACCACTTTCAGCCGCATTTTCGGATCCAACAGGTCCACGTTGTCGAAACCAACCCCATCATTTCGGCAACCGCTAACGGCAAAAAGTGACGCGCAACGTCACAATGTCGAACGCTAACTCCATGAATTCACCGAACAACGGTTAACGACGGCATCGCGGAAGTAACGCGCAGCGCCGCGAGTTCGAACAAATCAGTCCTTATCTAAGCCCAGTTTTTCGAGTCGATAACGTAAGGCGCGGAAGCTAATTCCGAGTAGTTTCGCGGCTTTCGTCTTATTCCATCGAGTTTGCTCGAGCGCTTTGAGAATCCGCCCTCGCTCGACATCATCTAGATAACCTTGCAGTTCGCCAGGTTCTTCACTTAGAGGTTCGTGAGTGGACGCGAACGGGATCGGTGCCGCGGCGGGCAAATTGAGGTCGCCTATATCGATCCGGTCGGATTCACAGAGTGTCATTGCGCGCTCTAAGATATTTTCGAGTTCGCGAACGTTCCCCGGGAATGGATAGTGTTTAAGTGCCTCGCGGGCGGCCGACGATAGACTCGGTGGTGTCATTCCAAGCCCGGCACTCTGCAATTTTAAAAAATGATCGACCAGAAGATTCACATCGTCGGTTCTATCTCTGAGCGCCGGCACTTTTAGCTCAATCACGTTAATTCGATAAAACAAATCCTGGCGAAATGTTCCATCTTCAACCAGGTCGGCTAGATTCTTATGCGTCGCAGATAAGATTCGACAATCGACCGGTACCTCCTGAGGCGCGCCAACAGGGCGAATTCGCTTCTCCTGGATGGCGCGCAGCAATTTCACCTGCATTTGCAGGGGTAACTCAGCCACCTCATCTAAGAATAAAGTTCCCAAATGAGCCGTTTGGAAGAGCCCCGGTTTGTCCGTATTCGCACCAGTAAAGCTGCCCTTGATGTGCCCAAACAGCTCGCTCTCGATCAGTTCAGTGGGAATGGCGCCGCAATTTACCGGTACAAATTCGTGTTCAATACGTGGGCCTTGTTCGTGAATTAATCGGGCGACCAATTCTTTACCCGTTCCCGATTCGCCACTGATATAGACAGGCGCTTGACTCCGTGCGAGCTTCGTAATGGTTTCGCGAAGCTGCTTGATACTGTCCGAATGCCCGATCAGTGCCTTGCCAGTTGCCTCGCTACCCTCGCCTACTTTTATGGCTTGGGCGACTAGATTTCGAAGATCGTTAATATCGAGCGGCTTGTTAACGAAATCGAAAGCACCAGACTTAAGCGCTTGAATTGCAGATTCCATATTGCCGTGCGCCGTGATCACCGCGACGGGTAGCTGCGGATGTTGCTGTTGAATATAACTGACTAATTCCAAGCCATTTCCGTCCGGCAGCTTCATGTCGGTCAGACAGATGTCGAATGTCTGTTCATTTAAGCGTAATTTCGCATCGTGGAGATCGGCCGCCGCGACGCAATCTATATCCATGCGTGCCAACGTTATCGCTAGCAACTCACGAATATCCGGCTCGTCATCCACAATGAGGGCGCGATGTTTAGTCATATTATTCCGTTAGTTGTCGTCTATCGGGATGCGCGAAAATTATGCGAAATCGACACCCAGCTTGGCCATGCGCCGTCAATACGAGCGACGCTTGGTTCGACTCGCATAACTCCCGCGCGATGTATAAACCGAGTCCCGTGCCCGAAATCTCACCGGTGTAAAACGGTTCAAATATTTGCTCCGCTACTTTGGCACTCATACCGGGACCAGTATCCGCGACCTCAATAAACGGTCGCTCCGAGCCGGCACTGCGACCACAGCTAAAAGCCAATACGGGCGCCGTTGTACTGTAGCGTAGCGCGTTCTCACACAAGTTCCATAAGACTTGATGCAGTTGGCTCGTATCCATTCGGACAACCAGGCCATTTTCTAACCAATCACACTTTAAGTCTGCTTGCTGCAATTCATGCCGTTCTTGTAGCTCCGCCAAGAACGATTCGAACCACGGTCGCAAAGAAAAATTCTCAGCAATCGCCAATTTACGACGGCCAATCGTCATCACATTCTCGATGATGTTGTTCATCCGTTGCGAATGTTGCTCGATAATCTCGGTTAAGCGGCGGTCTTGATCATTGAGTTTCGGCGACTCATTTAGCAGCTGCCCGGCGGCACGAATCGCACCGAGTGGATTACGAATTTCGTGCGCTATGCTGCCGGTTAAACGCCCCAACGAGGCAAGCTTGAGTTGTTGAGCGCGTTGGCGGATTTCGGCAGCATCTTCTAAGAAGATCAATGTGCCTCCCGCGCGTCCTTGGCCCAACGGTGTAAACGAGACAATCACTTCGCTGCCTTGGCTATCTAAAACGAGGGGCGTTTTACTGTTGATATCGTCAGCGAGCCAGCGTTGGTAGGCGTTCGTTAAAGAAGCTGGGATCTCAATTTTTAGGATGTCACTATCTTCCGACTCTAGCGATAGCATCGAGGCGGCCGCTTCGTTGTTCAACACTGCACAATGTTTATCATCAAGCACGACAATGCCCGAGCGCATTCGCTGCACGATATAATCGTTCAAGCGGGAAAGATTTTCGATATCCACCGCACGCGCGGCCGCGAGAGCCTCACTGCGCCGCGCTTGGTCGGCCAAAATCGACGCGAGAAAAGCTGTCGCGAACAACCCAGCGCCGAGCAGGCCGGCTTGAGTGTAGTCAGCACTCGGATAATCGAGATATAAGATCCCAAAGACTGTCTCAGCCAAGGCCGCCAAAGAGGCTAGGGCCGCAAAAAATATCGCCACTTTGGGTTGAACGAATAAACAAGCTCCAGCGATCGCGACGACCATGAGCATTCCAAAGCCACCGTCTATTCCACCGCTCGCGCGAATGAAAACTGTTATAAACACGATGTCTATTATGACTTGGGCGTAAACTGACAATCGAATTGGCGCCCAGCGGCGCTCCACACCGATTTGCGCAGCGATCGCGAGCCCAAGGTAAGCGCATGCGGTTACGGTGAAATCTCTAAGATCGAAATTTGAAAAATTTGACGGCAGTTTTCCGAGCAGCGCTAGAACGGAGAACAGACCGGAGATGACAATGCGATATAAGCAAAAATATCGCAGGGCCTGCCAAGCGCGTTCCTCAGAAACGGTACGAACATTCACTGGTCCATCCGGCTCGTTTTGAGAATCGAGGCGGGCCTCGCTCAAATATGATGACCCGCTCATCGATGCGGCGGCGGCGATTCGAGGTCGGTTAATGGTTTTTGCACTGAAATTTTCCATCGCTTAGTGCCTTTGCATCGCTCTCAGGCAAGTACACATCGCACACCGCGCAGTTGACCATCCTGCCAGCCGCGCGTAGCCGGAGATCACGCGATTTCGCGGAGCTTAACAAACGCTTTACCACACGGAACGCGAACCAGAGTACCACCACAATAATTACTAAACGTAGGATGACCATCAGCGAATTCCCTGCCCCAATTAGTAATTAATTTTCTGAACGGCCATGCCCAGATTCATTCCGATTCGTATACTCGCACCGCGCAATGAAGGCGTCTATGGCAAATCATGCTGGACGCTAATATGTTTACAAGTTACGCGAGTTTCGTGTCGTTTACTGACCTTGCGCGATACCAGCATCAAGCTCGGTCGATGCGCGATGCTGTATTGTTCGCCACCACAGTGTGGACTGTGGACATTGTTCGAATCTGTCGGCAATAGCGGCATCTGCGCGGCTGTCATTCGCGCTTGAATTGCGCTGGCACCGCTGGTAGAAAGTTCCGTGCCATCCGTTCGACTCCGTTTTTAGATAGATGAACGCAGTCAAGGAAATTATCGTCAATCGACTCAATTAGCATCGCATTATCGACCCACGCTGTATTCCGAGTGATCGATATATTTCGCAACATAAATTTGTATCTGGCAATTCCCGTGAAAATCCCTCGTAAACTTAAGCCCGGCGTGAAATGCAACAGCGAGAACAATTTATGTTCTTTTAACGTTGTCATTCCGTTAAGCAAGGCGTCGGGATCAAGTTCATGCAGCGTTGCGAACGACGACAAAATCACCGCAGCTCCACCACTAAGCGAGACGTCCACCATGGTTCTCACGTTTCGTTCGAAAATAGCCTGTGCGTCCGGCGGTACCTGGTTCAAGCGGTCTGCGCCCTTCATGAGACCAACTTCGGCGTCGGCGACAGTCAGTTCT
>JBLFWZ010000207.1:0-8402 GCA_047611905.1 Gammaproteobacteria bacterium
CATGCCGATAACCAACCACAGCACCATATCTTCCGGTAAGCGCCGCCGACGGATGGTTGCGTGTGACGATAACGATAGGGATTTTTCGACCCACTCAGTTGGTAGATGCTCGGTCAGGACATCAAAATCTGGGACGAAATTATCTGAACAGGCTTGAGTTTCGCCGATCGCTTGGGAAAGAGACATAAAAAAACCCGGTATCAAAATTAATTGATATCGGATTCTGATCCTGCTTTTATCCTACTTCAATGCTTTGCTGATCAGCATTGCGCCTTGGCGGGTTCATGACACGAGCACTGAGCTCATAAGGTCTTCGTTTTTCGTTTGCTAAACAGGACGACTAATCTGAGATCTCGTAGTGGAAATACGGTTAACTCAGGACACTCACTCACCGCAGATCCCGCCATCGACCCAGTCTAAGGTATCGATAAATGGAGACTACATAGCAACGGCGGGTCAATCAGAGTCGATACATTTCACGACCCGCCACAGGCCGAATCTATCGAACCTCCTAGGTTTGCTATTGAGCCTAGAAGATCTATCATCCCCGCCAAACCAGATCCTAGCTCAGAGACAAAACGCAAGAATGCACCAGTGGTGAAAGCGCTGACGAATTCAACTATAAATACGCCTGCCCGACCTGGTCCGGCTATGGCTTTGCCATCGGCACAATAAGCTGCTCGGCGCCTGCTTCTATCGTTTGTTTGAATTCATCCGCGCTGCCGCAAAACGCACCAACGATTACCTCGTCGATACCTAAATCCTCGAATTGTTTAACCTCATCAAGACTCACCGGCATTCCGAGTTGCGGTGACACGGCATAGCTCAGTGTCGCGGGATCGCGTCCCGCCGCTTCAGCAAATTGCTTTACCGTCGCGATGTGCTTTTTGGCCGCTTCAACGGTGACGTTGACGCCCCACCAACCATTTCCGATTTCGGCGACGCGTTTCAGAGCGGGCTCACTCTCGCCGCCAAAAATAATCGGGGGATATGGAGTCTGCACGGGTTTCGGAAACGACCGGAGCGGATCAAAACTGCAGAACTCGCCCTTATGCGAGCTTTCTGCTTCGGTCCATAGGGATTTCATTGCCGCCAGATAGTCCCGTGTTCGATCTGCACGCTTTGGCCACGGCACACCGAGTGCGTCGAATTCTTCTTTCATCCAACCGATGCCAACACCAAAATCGAAGCGTCCACGCGAGAGTTTGTCGAGCGTCGCTACTTCCTTTGCAGTGATCACTGGATGGCGTTCCGGGACCAAGCAAATGCCTGTGCCAAGGCGGATTTTCTTAGTCGCCGCGGCCGCGAACGTGAGGGCCAAAAATGGGTCGAGAAGATCAATCTCCGTGGTGGTGAACGGCATGACGCCGTCCTGCGTATAGGGATACTTCGCCGCATATTTGTCGAGTAGTACGATGTGTTCCGGAGCCCAAAGCGAGTGGTAATCGCATGCTTCACAGGTCTGTGCGATCAACGTAATGACGTCGGGGTCCGCTGCAAGTCCAGCGCCGACAAATGCAAATCCGATTTTCATGCCGAGTGTTCCGTGTTTGGTTAATGAGGGCAACAATATAACAACTAATCGCCCGGCACGGTTATTACGACGTCCTTTGCGAAAACTGTTTCCGCATTCGAATTCCAGCAATGTCGGGAAGGGACGGAGCACGACCGCTGCGGCGTCTCAATATTCGTCGGTGTCGTTGCTTAGCGAAAAATATACTTTGACAAGCTGATTTCGGACGCAACGTTCAGGACAGGCCCATTTATGGTACTGCGACGCAGCAGGGGTTTGTTGTCGGGAGATAACGGTAAAATTTCCGCGTTGTTGAAGTATTTCATTGCTGTTAGATTTAACAGGCTTTGCAATTCGTCACTGGGGAACGGGGGTCGTGGCGGGTCGACCTAAGTCGAGACGCATCGAAGGTCATTTTCGGATCAATCTCGCACATTCAAATGTTGAAACTGAACGCCCGCTTTCAAACAGTTAACAGTCAGTTGTTGATCAGAGTGTTACTCCGTAATTCGGCCAGGACCGGACCTTTTGGCCCATACATTCACGGTTAGGGGGAGGCCAGAATTCATGAGCTCTCCGAATACCGAACGTTGTACATAAAATAGAGCAGAACCAGAGTTCCTACTGCAAGGAATATCGCGGCCCCCAAGTCGTACGGTGCAACCCACAAATGGCTGTAGACCAAGCTTTGGCTTTCGTTAATCTTGATCCAGGCTTGGGTGTGAACAAAAGCCGCTGAATCGATGAAAAATGCCGTGACAAAGTAGAGGGACGTTACAACCCAACATTGAAATCGAGACATCGCACGCCCAACGATGTACGCGGCAGTCAAATAGGCAAATTTCAATGAAATCCACATGCCGAGGAACGTTCCCGCGCTATCTGCGATATCACTCAGCGCTCCAATAATTTCTGCCTCATTCATCTTCAATCCTATTCCCGCTACGATTGTGGCGAGGATAATACACATAACACCATCAGCGTGATCCGAGAATCATGACTTGCTCAACCGTGCTGCCACGGAACCAGCCGCTCAACCTGACGCTCGACCGCAGACGAACGTGTTTCCGAAGATCGGTTTTGGATCGATCTCGCTCGTCCACCTGCTGCACCAACCTCAACGCCCGTTTTCGAACTGTCAACAGCCCGACGGTGCCGCGAACGCTACTCTCGAATTCGGCCAATTTCAGTCACTGTCCCTGCCGAATTGCGGTCATTTAGAAGGGGATCAGCGAACCCAGCCGAGAAACATTCGCCAACCTTTGCAGCGTGAGCCGTTCGACCCGCAAAGTTCCGGCGAAAACGTCTAGAATGGCCTAATGAAATGCCCGGCATGCCAGCACGACAATGAGGCGGCGGCTGTCTTCTGCGAAGAGTGCGGGAGCAAGCTGGCCCGCGGGTGTGCGAGCTGTGGGACTGAACTGAAGTCGACAGCCAAGTTCTGCCTAAAGTGCGGCACACCAACAGCCACAATCGCGCCCGAGCCAATTCCCACCCGTCGCGTCGCCGATTACACCCCGAAACACCTCGCTGACAAGATCCTGCAATCGAAATCGGCGCTCGAAGGTGAGCGTAAGCAGGTCACGGTATTGTTCGCCGACATCCAAGGCTCGATGGAGCTTGCGAATCAACTCGATCCAGAGCGATGGCATCAACTGCTCGAACGCTATTTCGCGATCCTGACCGACGCCGTGCATCGCTTCGAAGGTACGGTGAATCAATATACGGGCGACGGCATCATGGCACTGTTTGGTGCGCCGATCGCACACGAGGATCATGCCCAGCGTGCGTGTTACTCCGCCTTACACGCGCGGGACGAATTGCGGACGTTCGCCGATGATCTTCGACTCACGCAGGGACTTAATTTCAGTTTTCGTATTGGGCTTAACTCGGGCGACGTCGTGGTCGGCAGGATCGGCGATGACCTGCGTATGGATTACACCGCGCAAGGCGCGACCGTCGGCATTGCGCAACGTATCGAACAGCTCGCCGCGCCCGGTCACGTCTACCTGAGCGGTGCCACTGAGCGGCTCGCCGGCGGTTACTTTCAATTGCGCGCGATGGGCGAGACCGATCTCAAGGGACTCGCTGAGTCTTTTCTGGTGTTCGAACTCGAAGCACCCGGCAGTGCGCGCAGCCGCCTCGACGTTGCGATCACGCGCGGACTGTCGCGTTTCGTCGGACGCGCCGCGGAAATGCAGACGCTGGAAGCGGCGCTGGCCAACGCCGAAAACGGCCACGGCCAGGTGATCGGGATCGTCGGCGAACCGGGTCTCGGTAAGAGCCGTTTGTGCTTCGAATTCGTTGAGCGCTGCCGACAGCAGGGGCTACCGGTGTTCGAAGCGCATTGCCCGGCGCATGGCAAGAACATTCCTTATCTGCCAATCCTGGAGCTGTTTCGTAATTATTTCGAGATCAATGCCGATGACAACGCGGCGCAGGCGCGCAAGAAGATCGCGGGCACGCTGACGCTGCTTGACCCGACCCTGCAACAGAGCCTACCAGTGCTGTTCGAGTTTATGGGGGTCGGCGATCCGAATCATCCGCTGCCGCTAATGGATGCCGAGGCCAAGCAGCGCCAGCTCTACGAACTGATCCATCGCAACGTCAATGCGCAGGAGCAGTTGACCGTGACCTTGATCGACGATCTGCACTGGGTAGACCCGGGCAGCGACGGCTTCGTGAATCAACTCGTCAGTGCGGTCGAAGGTCGGCGCGCCCTGATCGTGCTGAACTTCCGTCCGGAGTACGTCGCCGCGTTCGGGGGCAAAGCCCATTACCAGCAATTACCGCTCGTGCCTCTGGGGGACGCGGCCCTGCGGGAGCTGCTCGTCGACCTGATTGGCGACGACGACTCGGTCGGTGGGCTCGCAAGCCGTATCATCGAGTGGACGACCGGCAATCCGTTCTACACCGAGGAATTGGTTAATGCTCTGGTCGAGTCCGGGGATCTCGCGGGGCGTGCTGGTTACTATCGGCTCGTGACGGAATTGGATCGCCTCGTCGTGCCGACGAATGTGCGTGCCGTACTCGCGGCTAGAATCGACCGACTACCCGATTCTGCTAAGCGCCTATTACAGACAGCGGCGGTAATCGGGAGGGAATTCAGTGGCCCGCTGCTCGACGCAGTAAGCGACGCGACCACGAGCAAGTACACGCCCGCGCTCGAACGTCTCATGGACGGAGATTTTATCTATGAGCGTGCGCTCTATCCGGTGTTTGAATACGCGTTCAAGCATCCTTTGACGCACGAAGTCGCGTACCAGTCGCAACTGCAAAGCCGGCGCGCCGTGGTCCATAGCACGGTGGCTCTCGCACTTGAAGCGCAGGCGGGTGACAAGCTCGGCGAGCAGGCGGCGCTGTTAGCGCATCATTGTGAAGAGGCGGGAGAACTCCTCAGCGCCGCGCGTTGGCACTGCCGGGCCGCGGAGTGGGCGGGCTTGAACGATTTCAACGCTGCGCTGTTTCATTGGCTTCGAGTCCGCGAACTCGTAAGGCACACAAAGGACGAGTCCGAAGCGACGGCTCTTCTGGCCCTGGCGTGTTCAAAGTCGCTCTCGTTCGCCTGGCGCGTCGGTTCGTCCGCAAAGGACTGGCTGGAAATATTCGAGGAAGGCTGCGCCGCCGCCGAGCGTGTTGGCGATCTCACGATACTCGCGATGACGAATGCACTTTATGGGGCGGTGTGCGGCAACAACCAGGGGTTGCCCCTCGAACACGTGCGTTATGCGAAAGAAGCAGTCCGCATCGCTGATCAGACAGATGACGCCGCGCTACGCGTCGGTACGCGTGGCTCACTGATATTCGGGTACATGTACGCCGGCCAGCTTAGCGAACTCGAAGGGGTCGCCGACGAAATCATCGCGTTGGCCGCGGGAGATCCTCACCTCGGGACGAACGTCATCGGGTTCAGCCCGTTAATGAGTGCGCTCGGCGTCCGTCCTTTGGCCGTCGGCGGTCTGCGCGATCCGGTGACGGCTTTGCGCGAATCTTCACTGGCGCGGCAAGCTGCAGCGGATTGCGGTTACCCGGAACAGGCGCTCTGGGCCGTAGCCTGGGAAATTGAGTTGAGATACGCGTTCGGCATCAGCGACGGCGCCCGCGCACTGGCGCAGACGGCGTCGCAACTCGCGGAAAATTTGGGCCCGGTCAACGAAGTTGTTGCGGCGACCAGCCAGTGTGAAGCCCTCCTCGAGGAGCACGAGTGGCAGGCAGTGTCGACGATGACACGGGATCTCATACGCAGAATTCACGAGCGAGGCGCCGGTGCAAATTGGGAATCCCGTCTACTATCGGTGCTTGCGAGGGCGCAACTCGAGCTTGGTGACCCCGAAGCGGCGCGCGCCGCGGCGCTCAAAGGCGTCGTATTCATGCGCGACTCGAATTCGGTATGGAACCCGCACGGCTATGCGATGCTGGTTCGCGCCCAACTCGAATTGGCGGAGCCGGCCGCCGACATCTCGAACACTCTCAATGAATACGAGGCTTTGCTGACGCAGACAGGATTCCATATTTACGAAGGCGAACTGTACGAACTGCGCGCACGATTGGCCGAACGGCAAGGTAAAAAGAAAGTCAGGGCAGAAGCGCTGGCGCGTGCCCACGATTGCTACAACCGCTTCGGCATGACCGCGCAGGCTGAGCGGATCGATTGCCTACAGGCGGAGGCCTCTGTTCCTTAAACCTCGCCGGACGTCCGGTTTCGAGAAATAGGGAATTTGGTCCTTGATGTCTCTTGTGGGTCTTTTTTCCGCATTCACCGACGGCACGCGAGGGACTGTTTTCTGCAGCCGCAGACGTTCGACATTGCAAGTGTTCAGCGGCAGTCGGCCAACTTCGATTACGTATAAAACTAGAAACCAAGGCTGAGCTCCGAACGTTTCCACGCCTGCGAGGTCGAGGGAGTTTGGCAGGCTCGTAAGACGATTAATGCGTGCTCAACTCGTACACTAAATATTTAAGTCTCCTATAGTTTCCCGGCTCGAGAATTCCGCCCGGCATCTGGATCCCACTCGAATCAAAACGTAAGCTGCTATCGATAAATCACTTCGCGTAGGATGCGACTCGTTTGTAGTTTTCGCGACCGGCGGCGAAGATGCACAAGTCTCTATCGCGCGACGAGAAATTCAAGTGATCGTGCCGGACGGCAAGTGAAGAGGAATCGTGACCGAACTGGTCCGGACCTACGGCATCACCAAAATACCAATGATTGGAGAGAAAGCATGACGGATCGAACGCGAGTTGCTAGCTACGGCCAAAACGAAGAAGTACTGGTAGACAGGATCGTCGGCGACGACGGGATCTATGTCGTGACCATGAACGACCCCAAGACATTTAACACCATGAGTGTCGCGTTGATGAAGGCGATAGCCCAGGCTTTTGATGCGATCAGCGAACGCGCCAATCCGGATCCTAACAACGACGAAGTGCGTGCCGTCGTGCTGAGGGGCGAAGGACGCGGCTTTGCGATCGGCTTAGATATCGGCAAACTCGATGAGTACTTTGCCGGTGGTATTTCCGGCAAAACCGATCCATGGCGCGCGATCTGGGACTGTCCGTTTCCGGTCATTGGCGCAGTGAACGGTCCGGCGATCACGGGCGGCTTCGAGATTGCGCTGGGCTGCGATGTCCTACTGGCTTCGCCGCGTGCGGTATTCATGGACAACCACGCCAAGTACGGTGTTCATCCTGGGCGTCGATTGTCACAACGCTTGCTCCACGTCTGCGGCGTCAACAATGCAAAATTCGCGACCATGAGCTCTTTTCCGATCGAGGCGGATGTTGCGCTGACATGGGGGTTGGTGCAACAGGTCTACCCGGACAACAACACACTCGATGGCGCAAGCATCGAGGTTGCAAGGATGATGGCGCGCAACCATCCGATGATGGTCAAACGGTACAAGAGTCTTATCGACCGCGGCGTGATGGGTACTTATGCCGATGGGCTTGCTTTGGAGGCGGCATCCGATGGCTCATACTACGATGACCTTACGGATATGAAAGCGACGCTTGAGGACGGCGCGGCCAAGTTTCAGGAATTGGTCTCTTGGGTCGCGGCGCGCGAGTAGCCATTCGGGACGCCCTGGACAAGCTCGGGTGAACGAACTCGCAATTGCGAGGGGAGTATATTTATTCGAAGTGACTGGAGCAGCGCGGATTCACCGTCTGCTCTGCCGTAACGGTCATAATGAATCAAACATACCGTGCCCAATAACCGTTGCGCAGATGATCCGCCGATTTTGCATCGGATTTCGCACTCGCTTACCATCAGAAGACACTGGGCTAGGCGAGACAAATATGCACTATTTATTCGCCGTTACGATCAGGCCCTCAATCGGAAACGCGAGTCCGTCGTCGTCAATATAAGGACTAAGTTGATCCGCCGCTTCTGAAATCAGTTGCTCGCGGTTGTCGAGATCCGCAGCGTGACTAGCAAGCGGCGAGCCCCCGGTGTAGCAATTAAAGAATGCTTCGACTGATGGGAATCTAACCATCCTGATATCAAGTGTTACGCGGATATTTTTGAAGCCCGCTGCGTCCAGCAGCGTGTGCAGTTCGGTGGGCGTATCGATGACGAACGGCGCTCTAACAATCGCTGCCGCATCGTCGCCAACGTGATTGGCTACTATCTGTTCTAACACTGCGAAGCCGGGAGTGCGTTCTAGAGAACGCCATACGTTTGCGGCAAGTCGCCCACCTGGCGCTAGAACTCTGTGCATTTCACTCATCGCGGCGCCACGATCCGGAAAGAACATGATCGCACATTGGCAGTAGACATTGTCGAAGGCACCATCGGGTAATGGCATGTCAGTCGCGCTTGACTCGTGCCATTCTGATTTGACAGCATAAGGTTCTGATTTATTGCGTGCTACTGCGAGCATACCGGGAT
>JBLFWZ010000208.1:0-8372 GCA_047611905.1 Gammaproteobacteria bacterium
TTTTATGTAAAGTTGACGCTAACAATAGCGGACTTCTTAGCACTATTAAGACTCCGAAGATAAATCACCAACGCGATCAGCCACTACAAATATGATTAAGCCCGGAAGCCTCAAACCATTTATGCCCTTTACGGAGTTGCCTCCGGAGTACGTGATTATTGCAGCAAGTTTTGCAGATCAGATTATTCTTAAGGACAACGAGCTCCTGATTGATTCTAATTCCGAAGATTCCAACGACTATTTCCTGTTCGACGGAAAACTGGCCAGCGAAGATGTTTACGGGGCAGTAACGGTTATTGAAAGCGGCTCCAAGGAGGCGGCAAGACCGCTGTCGCAGCTGCGACCGAGCGCCTACCGGATTGTTGCGTACGGCGAAGTGACGCTAATTAAGGTGCCGCAAGAAGTCATTCGTCGTGTCCGGGCCGAAGCCCCGGAGAAAGATATCGCCATAGAGGATGACGTTACACTCGACATTACGCAGACGCGTGAGTTCTTTAACGACTTCAAAGAAGAACTGCAGATGAATCGCGTACGTCTGCCGAGCCTCGCGCATAGCGCTTCCAGGGTGCACCGATTGCTTGGCGGCGGACAAGTCAGTGAGGCGGATTTAATAGCCGCCATTTCGATGGATCCCGCGATATGTGCAAAGCTTCTTAAGATGGCGAACAGCACGCTGTTCAATTTGGAACACAAGGTGGAACACTTAAGCGGTATCGTTTCGCGTCTAGGTGTCTTTTCGACTCGTGAAATTGCCGCGTGTTTCGCCTTTCGTGATGTTTATAAAAACTCGCCACCGGAATTAGTCAGGCTCTTGGAAGAGCAGGTTATTGAGGCACGTCAGGTATCTGCAATAGCCGAAGCGATCGCTGAGATTACCGACAATTTCGACCCTCAGATTGCGGCCATGGGCGGACTACTACACAACGTTGGCGTGTTGCCTATATTCAGCTATTCCATGCAGAACGTTGCGTACTCGATGAATCCGAAGTTGGTCGTACGGGCGATCGAAAAAATGGCACCAAAAGTCGGTGCGTTGCTGGCTAAAAAGTGGCGCTTTAGCGAGGAAATCGTACGCAGCATCGAGCACTCGCATGACTGGTCTTATGAATACGGAGATGGACCCGATCTGGTAAATATCGTGCTGATGGCGAAGTACCATTATTTTCTCAGCCGCTCCGGCATGAAGATGATCCCAAAGGCGCGCGACGTGCCATCAATTAGCGCCGCGACAGGTGGGAAGTTCGATCAAAATCTTAGCCTACAGATTCTCGGACGAGCGCGGGAATTAATAAAACAGGATATGGGCTAACTACGAGCCTAGAGGTTCAAACGGACGGGTACTCAGTGAATATTCGGGCGTGGCGGGCATTGAACCACGTCCGAGGTGAATCGCCCAGTTAAAACGTCGTCATCAACAGTGATTGATCTTCACCAAGCGCGTAGCGTCCTTGCGCCGATAACGCGTTGTCGATGACCAGAAAATCTCCGGCCTTTAGCGACACTTCCATTGTGCATTTTCTGTGACTCGCCATGACTTCACCGATATAGGACTCCGGGATCGCAGTACCATCGCCAAAACGGGCTTGGAATATCGCTTGCGGATCTCTTCTAGAAAAAATTTTCGAAAGCAATGATTGGGGTTTCGGCAGGAATCTCGAAGACGCATGGATAAGATGAACATGGTTGAACCATAAGCGCTCGCCGGTACCAGAATGTGAGATGCACGCCGGTGCGATATTTCTGACTTCAACAGTTCCGTCTCGACGCCAGGCGACACTCAAACAGTTTTCACGACATTTTCGTTCGACCTCCGCGCGTAGTTCTGTTTTGAAGATGTTTTGCCAAGAGTGAATTCGCTCCAAATGCGAGGCGCCGCGAATACTGGAATCGGGAATGTTCGGAAAAATCCGCTGGTAGGAAACTCCCCGATTTTCGAATTCACTGACAATGCTCCGGTCGAGCTGCTGATAAATCGCGTGAGTATTAGCAATGGTGACGAAAACGTCGGATTGCTCGTTCGAACCGAAACAAGACAGGATTTTCACAGCAGGGTAAACGCTGCAATCCGCGAATGCATTATGCAGTTCCTGAGGGGTGTTATGCGGGCAACAGTCATCCTCGAAAACGTTTTCAAAGAGACCGGTAGGCGTCGGAATTAACTGCGAAGCATTGAATGTTCGATCGGCACGTAACGCGGCCGACAGTCTGTCAAGTGATGCTGAGCCCGAGTTAGAAAATCCTCTGAGCAGCAGTGCGCCATGACGAGTCAGATTATCGTAAATCCACGGACTGGCGGATTTTACGAATGTCACGAAATCATTCTCATCGAATCGTTTCCCGGATTTTGGCGACAACATAAGCGGTGCTGGAATGCCGTCTTGTGTCGTTTGAAATAGCGGTTCGCTACAAATATCAGGAAAACTTATCGCTCTGCGCAAGTGCGTGATCTTC
This sequence comes from Gammaproteobacteria bacterium, assembly GCA_047611905.1. Lineage (GTDB taxonomy): Bacteria > Pseudomonadota > Gammaproteobacteria > UBA11873. Next base: position 2,452 of record JBLFWZ010000208.1, read on the forward strand.
GACTTTGGTGGGCTCTCTGAAGCCGTTCTTTGCGCCGAAAGAATATAGCCCATTGTTCGAAGTTGGCGCTCACTTAGGGTGAGAGCTTGTTCGACCCAGTCGTCAACAGATGCGGACAATTCGGCGCGATTTAAATTATCGAATCGAGCTCGGTAACCCGCCGTACTTTCTTGTGTTGAGTTTCCAATCCAGTCGTTGACTGTTTCCTTGCCTTTCCCAGTCTCAGCAAGGATATCGACGACACCCATTTCATATAACATTTCGGCAGAATAACGGTTCGTGCTGCCAATAAGACGTCTGGCGCAGTCGGCGTTGGTGCGCGCAGTCAAAAGTGCGTAGCCGCCCATGCCGGGGAACATTCCAAAAAGCGCTTCCGGGAACCCGAACATCGCGCCTTTTTCGGCAATAAGCACATGGGATGAAAGCGCTGCCTCGAATCCACCACCTTGGGCCTCTCCTTCGACCAGTGAGATCGAAGTGATGTTGTCGCGATACTGACTGCCGTTTCGAATATTTGTCCAAATGGCATCGAGGGCAGTTTGCGCATAGCACCTCAATGCGTCCCGGTCGGACTTGCCAATGAGCTCGCGAAAGGTTTGAAGATCGCCGCCCAAAGAGAAAATTCCCGGTCTTTTCGAGGCGATTACCCTAAAATCGATCCTAGGAGGAGCGGCACGCAGAGTCGCAATCAACGAGGTTGAGGCAACCGCGTCGACACGGAGCAGATCTCGCATTAGTGCAAGCGAGACAAACGATGGGGCCCTAGTCGGTAAATGAATCCAAAGTGCCCGACGAGTCGAATCGTAGGACAAATCCAGCAACTCAGTGTTTGGGATAGTACTTGGCGGCAGTATACGAGGCCGTGCAAGCGTTACAAAATCGCGCTCTTGAGCAACTACTGTTGACATGGAATAGACCCTCCTCCGGGTAAGTCGACTACCAGCATTTATAATTAGCTTGTAGCGATGGCGACTTGCTTTAGCATCGGGGACCTTAATTATTTTTTTGGCCTCGATTCGATGCTTGGACATCACGCCTCCCGGTCCTTGGAAGCGCAGTTCTTTTTATAATTCAAGCAGTAATTGCTGCTTTGAAATGAAGTTACGGAAGACATAAAATCGTCCGTATCACCAATTTGGAGTAGTCAATTTCGATTTGTGATCTCTATCACAAGAACAAAAATAGCCAAAAACGGCATAAATAACCTAAAAACAGTAGTTTAAAAATGAAATGTCATCTGTTTTAAGAGGTATTGTGTTTCGCGTAAAGACGCTAACCTTTAATTGTCAGCTAATCCCAATACGGCACACTTATGAATCTAAATCGTGTAGAAATACTTGCAGAAGTTCTTGATAGCGTGGCAGAAACATTAAACGTGCCGACCGCCGACATCACCGAAATGACTTTGATTCGACGAGATCTTGAAGCGGATTCGATGGATATCGTCACTTTAATGGTGCTTTTAGATGATAAATTCGATGCCGAATTCAGTCCTGAAGACATCCCCCCCGAAGACGTGGCGATCGGATGGATCGTCGACCACATCATTCGAAAGTTTGAGAATTCTGCAAATTGACGGCGCGCGACAATCAAGTCGTTATTTCTGGGCTTGGGGTTGTAAGCGCGCTTTCTAACCACGTCGAAGAATTTTGGCAGTCATGCCTTGCCGGCAATACTGTCGTCGAATCCATCCCGCAAGAGTGGCAGCATTACTACACACCAAAGAGCACGATTTGGTCGCCGTTGATTCTCCCCGACTATGCAAATTACGGCCTTACTCGAGCGGATATTCTTCGTTACGATCCGGCTGTATTAAACGCAATTGTCGCCGCTGATGACGCATTGTTAGCGGCTGGAATTAACAAGATAGAATTCGACGAACGCGCCAAGACTTATCGATTGCACGGTATCAATCGGGACAAGCTCGGCGTGTATATGGGCACGGGACTCGGATGTATTTCATCGGCGTTTAATAATTATGTACCGCACCTTCTCGGTGCGACCTCGGGTGCGCTTTTCCCTAGCGATAACGGAATTATGGAAGGGCAGCACGATGCGGTTAAAGAACTTCGTCAGAATTTTGCAAACCACCCGCGCGTCAGCCCTTTTGCGAGCTGTCAGTCAATGGCTAACGCAGTCGCGGCGATGCTTTCCATTCGTTTTGGAGCGCGAGGACCTAGCGAAACCTTCGTTTCCGCCTGTGCCGCGGGCACAACTGCCATCGCACGCGCCTATCGCGCCGTCCAACATGGTGAAGTGGACATTGCGATTGCGGGTGGTAGCGAGTACTACGGTGATCAGGCTGGGGGCGTGTTTATGGCGTTCGATAGGCTTCAGACTTTGGTGAAAGAAGCAGGGCCACCGGACAGTGGAAATCGCCCCTTCGACGAGAATCGTTCGGGATTTCTGTTCAGCCAAGGAGGGAGCGGTATCGTAATACTGGAGTCGCAAGCTCATGCCAGAAGACGCGGTGCGACTCCAATCGCGCGAATTATCGGAATGAGCATTACATCTGACGCTCATTCACTAGCCGCTATTTCGAAGGAAGACAATGCGATTGGATTGATGTTTGAGAATCTATTTTCCGATGCTAGCGTAGCGGCGAGCGATATTGGATACGTTAATGCACACGGAACTTCGACCCAACTAAACGATTTAGTCGAATCGGAAATTATAGAGCGCGTATTTCCAAACCGACCGTACGTTAACAGTACGAAGTCTTTGCTTGGCCACACAATCGGGGCCAGCGGTGCAATCGAATGTATCGTTGCAGCACTCTCTATTCGAGATCGTAAAATTCATCCGAGTAGAAATTTGCAAAAACCCATCGCAGATTTGAATTTCGCCACCGAGGTATGCAACTCCGAGATTGAATTCGCAGTCTCACACAGTTTTGGGTTTGGTGGTCACAACGCCGGCCTACTTTTGCAAGCTACCGAAAACTGACGACCACCAATATCAATCGTACACTGAGCGGATACTGTCCGCGGTGGCGGAAAATAGCGACAATATTTCGTCGTGCAGAGCGCTGTGATCACGTAGAACAATCGAAGATTCTTGCATTTCGATCAACCGTGCTTTTTCGGCGAGTAGATCGGCCCCAATAACTAGGCAGGCTCCAGCGAATGCGTGCATCTCATCCTTCGCCGCCTTCACTTTCTGAAGATCGTTGCAGTCAACCAGTGTTGAGATATATGTTGACCCGTCAGATATGAAATCCTCGAAAAATGTCTTTTGCTCTTGACGGTCCATATACCCAGCTAACTCTTCGATAATGTGCTGATTAAGTAGTTCGCGAGAACGCGATAGTTCGATGGGTTTGTGTAGTTCATCGCCCGCGGGAACGACTTGAGAGTTTGTCAATAAATCGTCACAAAAATAGTGGTCTCGGATTTCAACTTTGTTGCTTGTGGCAACGGAATCAATGACGTCGACCAGTTGTTGCGGCGTGATCGGTTTTGTCACGAACGCATCGATCCCACTGTCACGTGCCTCTTGTCTCGCTTCGTAACGTCCATCAGCAGTCATCATTATCAGTGGAATCCGACTCTCTGCGTCAAAGTGAGAAAAGTTATAAATCTTGGCGACTTCGATTCCGTCGCGGTGAGGCATGTGCATGTCCAAAATTGCAATGTCATAACTTCCCTCATGAAGTGCTTCAAGCGCCTCGTCCCCGTCATTTGCAATCGTGCAACGATGTCCTGCTTCTTCGAGTACCAATTGTGCGATCCGTTGATTAGTGGCGTTATCTTCAGCAACCAGTATGTGCAGGCCTCTAATTTTTTGTGTTGAAGTTGTAATTGATTCGCCGGAATCGTGCCGAAGAGCGCTGATCATGTTGAGCGTTCGACCGATAAGTTTGGAATCACCCAGATCAGTTACAAATGCCGAATAACCAGACGCTATTGCGGAGGATTTATACAAACCGTCTCCGCAAGCATAAATTGGGACGTTGCGGTCCGGGAGGATCTTCGATATTTCGCGTACAACTCCACGAAGATTTTCGGCGAATCGATTTACGTTTACAAAAATCGCCTCTGGGTAGTGATCTTCATCGTTCAAACCTTGGAATTCACTCAGCAGTCGAGTAGTCGGATACAACCTGATTTTCGTACCAAATCTCACAAGTGTTGATTGTAATTCTTCGCCCTCTTGCTCAAACCCGATCCCGGCAACGGAAAACGGAAACAGTGGTGCGATGTCTTCCCGTTCGCGTAGCTTCTGCAATTTGACATTGATTGTGAATTTCGTCCCGACGCCTTCGGTAGATTGGACGTTGATATTGCCGCCCATCAATCTGATGAGCTCTTTCGCAAACGCAGTACCGAGTCCCGTTCCACCATGCTTACGAGTCGTTGGTGAGTCCGATTGAACAAACGGCTCAAAGATGCCGGGCAGCGCGAGCTTTGGTATCCCGGGTCCAGTGTCGCTAATTTCGAATCGAACAGCGACGTCATCCGAAGTCTCATCAATAAATAACACTCGGACAGCAACTTGACCAGACTCCGTAAACTTAACTGCGTTGCCACAAAGATTGATAAGGACTTCCTGAAGTTGGTGTGGCGAACCGATTAGAGAGTTTTGGATTTCGGGATCGATATAGACTTGCAGCGACAAGCCCTTCTTCAGTGCTTGAGGCCACATGATATTGGCTGTGTCATTAACGACAGCGTGTAGGTCCATAGGTTGCTGCTGAAGGGCGATCGATTTCGATTCGAATTTACTGATATCCAGTACGCGATTGATAAGTTCCAATAATGAATTCGATGATGTCGAGATTATTCTGATCATTTCCTTTTGCTTGGGGGACGCAGCCGTTCCACGTAAAAGGTCAGACGTCGATATGATTCCATGAAGGGGGGTTCTAAGCTCGTGACTCATCATGGCAACGAAATCACTCTTTGCCTGGTACGCGAGATCTTTCTCTGCAACCGCGTGCTGTAATTGGGTAATTAGCCAACCAACATAGATTGGGACAATAATTAGGCCGAACAACATCCCGGCTACAAGCCCCGGGTTTGAATGCCAGAAAGGTGTAAACCATGCCGCAGTCGCAAAACAGATAACCGACAGACTTAACGTGCCGTATAAATAACTTAGACCATAGCGAATACCGTAACCGACAGATATCCAGATGTATAACGCAAAGAGACCAGCGAAATTGACGCCGCCGAAGTGCAGCACCCAGGTGATAAAAAACATGTCGCTTACCATGCTCGAGATCCGCTGACCGATCCGCCATTTGTGGTCGAGGTCTTTAGAATTAAGTTGGCCGGCCCAATAATACAGCGCGGCTCCCGCCGGAAGCCCGACCACCGCGGTCGCGAGAACTTTAATAGGATCGATATTTGGGTCGAGCTGCATTGCTATCGCTGCTATCGCGACAACTGAGATGTGAATCCAATTTCTGACTTTGGCTTGTGCGACTTCGCTCAACGCATTGGCCGACGCGGCAAACGTCTTTTCGTGTTGACTGCGCTGCGTCCGAATCCGGTCCGCCTCTGTGAGACTTATAGCCTCGTTCCGCGAGGCCGCTTGCCTATCCGGGTCATCAGGTAACGAATAATTGTTCATATCGTTATGTGCCGCTGAAATTCATGCTTGGTCGTAATCCGCTTCGAATTATACTGCATTCAATATCAGGAATTGGCCGACGCAACTTTAAACGAAGCTTCATGCCCCATATCTTCGTCTTTCATAACGTGTTGTCTTAGAATCCACTGACCTGCTGGTCAGGGCAGTTGGCGTGCGCGGCTGCGATTAAATAACGGATCGTAAAACGTGATCACTTAGCGTTAGATCATAGGTAAGTTCTTAAGCATCGGCAAAAACATGGAATAGCCCCTGTTTAAGGCGCCCGGTTTTCTTATCCCTGTGCGGATGAGCGCGACGGGCGTTTCGAGATAGGTAATCGACGGCTC
>JBLFWZ010000209.1:0-8300 GCA_047611905.1 Gammaproteobacteria bacterium
CCCGCGCTTAGCTAATCGCCCATGCCCAATTTCACGGCGTTTCGGCGAACCGACTCGGCCGGTTTCTCCAACACAGTACGGAGGGAAATTGTAATGCAACATAAACGGGTCGCGCCGTTCCCCTTCGATAGCATCAATTATTTGAGAGTCACGAGCGGTTCCCAAAGTCGTGACAACAATCGCTTGAGTTTCTCCACGGGTGAACAACGCCGACCCGTGGGTACGTGGTAAGACGCTCACTTCAGCGGATATTGCACGGATATCTGCCGCACCGCGGCCATCGATTCTCGGATTGCCTGCAACCACGGTGCCGCGAACGATGTCATGTTCAAGCTTGTCGATCGCGCTGCCGACGTCCGACGACGTCCATGGCGCGTCTTCATTCGCCATTAAAGCTTCGGTTGCCTCAACCTTTACGACCTTAAGCGCATCGCGCCGTTCCAATTTATCAGTGATCGTGTACGCGGCTCTAATGCCAGCTTCGCATTGCGCGTTCACAGCACTCTCAATGCCCGGCACTGTCGGCGGGGCCTCCCATTTCCATACTTCAGTGTCGGTTTTAATGGCCAATTCTTTGATCGCGTTTATGACGGCTTGTAGCTGTTCGTGTCCAAACATAACGGCGCCGAGCATGACTTCCTCGGACAATTGATCCGCCTCAGACTCCACCATTAGGACAGAGGTCTCGGTGCCTGCTACTACTAAATCGAGTTCCGATTCGTCTAGCCCTGCGAAACTCGGGTTTAGCACGTAGGCACCGTTGATGTAGCCAACGCGGGCGGCGCCGATGGGTCCTTTGAAGGGTAGCCCAGAAATGCTCATCGCCGCCGACGAAGCAATTAAAGCAACGATGTCTGGATCGACCAAGGGGTCCAGCGACATTACCGTACAAACTATTTGCACGTCCTTGCGGAAGCCTTTCGGAAATAACGGTCGAATCGGCCGATCGATTAATCGACAGGTCAGAGTCTCTTTTTCGCTCGGACGTCCTTCGCGCTTAAAGAAGCCGCCCGGGATCTTTCCAGCAGCATATGTGCGTTCTTGATAATCGACAGTCAGGGGGAAAAAGTAAGGGTTGTCCGGAGCGTTACGGTTTCCGACGACATTCGCCATCACCACCGTATCGCCTACCGTGGCGATCACTGAACCAGAAGCTTGCTTCGCGACCTTCGCAGTTTCCAAAGTGACCGTGTGATCTCCGTACTGAAATGAAATTGTAATCGGCGCCATAACTTAGCTTCTGTCAAATAATTGAAGTAAAAAAAAACCGGGTGCCGAACTTACCTTCGAGCCCCGGTATATTAACGATAATCGACTAGACTATTTCCGCAGACCCAAGCGAGCAATTAGTGTTCGATACCGTTCGATGTTGTTTGCTTTGAGGTAATCGAGCATCTTACGACGACGATTAACCATCCTCAGCAGCCCTTGGCGAGAGTGATTGTCGTGCTTATGCGCCTTGAAATGGCCGGATAAGTCTTCGATTCGGGCAGATAGAAGCGCGACTTGAACTTCCGGCGAACCGGTGTCTGTCCCGCTTATTTGGTAATCGGTAATAACTGAGCTTTTTGTTTCGTTCGTTAAAGCCATTCAATGACTCTCCTGTTGCGGTCCAAGCCCTTTTCAGAGCCCGCGTATTCTAACCGCGAGTAGCCTCTGCTAACAAGGAATTTCGGTGGGAAATCATGCGATTGCGCCGCCGATCCGACGTTCTCAGCGCATAAGTCGACGTGGCGCGACTCGACCGTCATCTAAAACCATACCAATGCCAATAAACTCGCGTGTCGGACCATACAATCGAATGTCACCCACAGCGAGTACGTCTTCTATAACTATCGTTTGGCCGCGCGTCACTCGAAACGCCATATCGTCGGTCAATTGAAGACCCGATAAGTGTTGTAACGCAGAATCGAGCGCCAGCAGCCGTGTATCCAGCCCTTCGCACGTACCGTATGCACTGATTGCCTCTTCAATTTCATCAGGCGTCAGTGCGCCAGCGACAGAATAAGGACCGGCCTCCAATCGACGCAGCGCGCTAATGTGCCCGCCGCAGCCGAGCACCTCGCCGATGTCTTCCGCTAAGGTTCTGATGTAAGTACCCTTCGAACACTTCACGTGTATCGACAGCACATCCTCGTTCAGTTCGGTTACCTCTAATTCGCGGATCGTAACGGGTCGCGGTGCACGCTCTATCTCGATACCCTTGCGGGCCAGCTTGTAGAGCCTCTGCCCATTACGTTTCAGTGCAGAAAACATCGGCGGAACTTGTTCAATGTCGCCTACGAATTTCGCTGCCGCCGACCTTGCCTGTTCAAGGCTTACATCAAAGTCAGTCACGCGGCGAACTATGTCGCCCTCGCGATCAGCAGTGGTTGTGACTTCACCAAGCTTGATTTCTGCACTATAGGTCTTGTCAGAATCGAGCAAAAAGGCGCACACCTTCGTGGCTTCTCCAAAGCAAATCGGCAGCAGTCCTGAGGCAAGAACATCAAGGTTTCCGGTATGACCCGCTTTGCGTGCGCCAAACAAACGCTTAACTCTCTGCAAGGCGCCGTTAGAACTTACCCCCACGGGCTTATCAATGAGCAAAATGCCAGTAACATCGCGTGCCGTGCGCCGCGCGAAAGACCGCGCCTCAGACATCGCCGTCGCCGTCATTTAGGCGGCCAAGCATCCGGCTTATATTGTCACTCGACTCGATAGAGTCGTCACGGAAGAATTTTATTTCGGGAAGGTTTCGCAGACTTAATTCGTGACCGATACTTTGGCGAAATTGGTATCGCGCCTCATTAATCGATTTCAATGTCGCAGTCGCATCGTCGCATCCGTAAAGGCTGACGTAAATTTTCGACTGCCGCATATCAGACGAGACGGTCGCATTCGTGACCGAGGCCATGCCAGCCTGGTTCTCGCGCATCCAATCGTTAAGCAGCGGTGCGACAACCCGCTTTATACTCTCGGCGACTCTAACTGTTCTCTTAAATTCGCGCGGCATAACAAGGCCCCAAGCCTAAATGACTCACAGATAAGTGCGCAGGTTGAGTATCCACTTCCCGTCAGACGAAACGGGTGACATGAGAATCGATTCCGAGATTTTATCGGCGCAGCGGCCGAAAATCGCCGATCTGCGCCATGATTTCCCGCGCAGTTCGTCGATAATCGATTACGCCGTTCTGGCTACTTCCACTCGCTCAAAAACTTCAATTTGGTCGCCAGGTTTAACGTCGTTGTAATTCTTGACGCCGATACCGCATTCAGTACCCGAGCGGACTTCATTAACGTCGTCTTTAAATCTTCTGAGAGACTCTAGCTCTCCTTCGTAGATAACAACGTTATCCCGCAACACCCGAATTGGACTGCTGCGTTTCACGACTCCGGTCGACACGATCGAGCCCGCTATCGAGCCCAATTTGGACGAACGGAACACATCCTTAACCTCAGCAACGCCAATGATCGTTTCCCTAATTTCTGGTGCCAGAAGGTCGGTAACCATCGCTCGAACGTCATCGATAACATCGTAAATTATACTGTAGTAACGTAATTCCAGGCCTTCGTCTTCGATTATTTTACGTGCGGAAGCATCCGCCCGAACGTTAAACCCGACGATTATCGCGTTCGACGCCAACGCCAAATTAGCGTCAGAGCCATTGATGCCACCAACCCCATTGGCAACAATTTCCACCCGTACTTCGTCGTGCGTTAGCTTTTTGAGCGCATCCGCAATTGCTTCGCTTGAGCCCTGAACATCAGCTTTAATCATGACCCGAACATGCGAAAGCTCACCATCTTTCATCTGGGAGAACATGTTTTCGAGTTTCGACGCTTGTTGCCGCCCCAGTTTGCCCTCACGATCTTTGACGCTGCGGTAGCTCGCGATTTCACGCGCTTTCCGTTCGTCTTCAACGACCGCGGCTTCATCACCGGCGTTAGGCGTCCCTGATAATCCGAGAATTTCGATGGGTTGCGACGGACCTGCGCTTTCCAGCGCCTCCCCGCGGGCATCTAACATGGCCCGAACACGGCCGAACTCCGTTCCTGCCAGTAATACATCGCTGCGATTTAGTCGGCCACTTTGAATGAGTACGGTAGCTACTGGCCCACGACCTCTATCCAAACGTGATTCGATGACAACACCCGTTGCTGGACCATCGTATGGCGCACGCAACTCGAGTAGTTCTGCTTGAAGGGAAATCGCTTCGAGTAAATTGTCTACCCCTTGTCCTGTCAGTGCCGACACCGGTATGAACTGGGTATCCCCGCCCCAGTCTTCCGGCACGACCTCGCGACTGGCGAGTTCTTGCTTAATGCGGTCGATGTCGATATTTGGTTTGTCGACTTTATTAAGTGCAACGATCATCGGTACACCGCTTGCCTTGGCATGCAATACCGCCTCTTCCGTCTGAGGCATCACACCGTCATCGGCGGCGACTACTAGAATAACGATATCGGTAACCCGCGCACCGCGCGCGCGCATTGCCGTAAATGCGGCATGCCCTGGCGTATCAAGAAAGGTAATTTCGCCGTGATCCGTTTCGACTTGGTAAGCACCAATGTGCTGCGTAATTCCTCCCGCTTCACCGGCTGCAACTTTCGCGTCACGAATATAATCGAGCAACGATGTTTTACCGTGATCGACGTGGCCCATTATCGTAACGACCGGTGCACGGGGTTCCACATCCGCCGAAGATTGGGAAGTGACCAGTAGCTCTTCTTCGATAGCGTTCTCGCGAATTAACTTCGCGACGTGGCCCATTTCCTCGACGATGATGACCGATGTTTCCTGATCAAGAACCTGGTTTATTGTCGCCATCGTGCCGAGAGTCATCATCACTTTGATAACTTCGGCTGCTTTTACCGACATACGCTGTGCGAGTTCGGCGACGGTTAGGCCTTCCGATACAGGAACCTCGCGAACCTGTGGCTCCGTAGGACGCTCAAACCCGTGTTTACCGTTCGTCGTGGTGACAACTTTACGCCCGCCCGGTTTTTTCCGACGACGGCCGGACTTATCGCTCGCCACGTGTAGTTCTTTACGCCCATAGCGGGTTGGTTTCGTATCCCGTTTGCCGTCGGCACCCGGTTTTTTATCCGGCGCTCCTCGACCACGGCGTTGTTCGGACGTCGGCGCCGAGGGAGACGGCGCGCCGTCTTTGGCGGCCCCTTCCGATTTTTGAGGCGCTTCTGCGGCACTACGTGCGGCCAGTTCGCGTTCCGCCACTTCGCGCGCTACTTGCGCTACTTTTTCGACTTCCAACACCTGCGTCGCTACAATCCGCTCGTCTTCAGCGGCGACTAATGCCGCCTGCTCGGCGTCTTTTTCTGCCTGAATCGTGGCGAGCGCTTCTTCCGCACTTCGCACAACCGCGTCTTCTTCTGCTTTAACTCGATCTAGTTCGGCCGTTTCCTTCTCTATGCGTGTTGCTTCTTCTTCTGCGACGACGCTGCGCTTTACATAAGTCTTCTTCTTTCGAAATTCGACGCTCACCGTTTTGGATGGCCCGGCTTTCGGACGCGAGCGCAAACGGGTTCGTTCTACAGGTACTTTTAGTTCGGTGACGGTCTTGCGCTTTAACGTTACCTTGCTAGGTTCCGTTCCTGTTTCGTCTTTACCATGGGCACGCCGCAGATGAGTGAGCAGTCTAGACTTTTCGTCATCTGAGATGAGGTCATCGGATTGTTTTTCGGATAAACCCGCTTCCCCTAGCTGCGCGAGCAGGCGTTCAAGAGACACGCCCACCACGTCGGCGAATTGTTTGACCGTAACTTCAGCCATCTCCTGCCTCCGATTGCGTCGAGTCTGTTTCTTCGAACCATGGCGCGCGGGCAGTCATTATTAGGGCACCGGCGCGTTCGGCGTCTAATCCTTCAATTTCTAACAGGTCATCGACCGCCTGCTCCGCAAGATCTTCCATCGAGATAATGCCGCTGGCCGCCAATTTATACGCCAGATCTTCATCCATGCCTTCCATGCTTAACAAATCGTCTGCCGGACGCGCGTCGCCTAGGCGTTCTTCTGAGGCAATCGCGCGAGTCAACAATAGATCTTTTGCTCGTTGGCGTAGTTCACGCACGAGCTTGTCATCAAACTCTTCAACGTCGAGCATCTCCTGCTCTGGAACGTAGGCCACTTCCTCTACTGACGTAAAGCCCTCCTGAACGAGGATCACCGCGATTTCTTCATCGACATCGAGCATTTCCATGAAGACTTTCTGGTTCTTTTGCGTTTCTTCTTCACTCTTACTTTCCGCGTCCGATTCGTTCATCACGTTCAGTTCCCAGCCGGTTAATTGGCTGGCCAATCGCACGTTTTGACCATTACGCCCAATCGCCTGAGAAAGTTGCTCCTCAACGACGGCGACATCCATGCTGCCTGTGTCCTCGTCAACTAAAATAGAGACTACTTCCGCCGGCGACATCGCGTTAATAACGAACTGCGCTGGATTCTCGTCCCACAAGATAATATCGACCCGTTCCCCACCCAGTTCGTTAGACACAGCTTGCACTCTTGATCCGCGCATCCCAACGCAAGCACCGACGGGATCTATCCGCGTATCTTCGCTGCGAACAGCGATTTTCGCCCGCAAACCCGGATCTCGCGCAGCGCCTAGGATGGTGATCAAGCCCTCGCCTATTTCGGGAACCTCGAGCTTGAACAGCTCGATAAGCAAATCTTTTGATGTGCGACTGACAAAAAGCTGAGGACCGCGCTTCTCAGACCGCACGTCGTACAAGTATCCTCGAACCCGATCACCCGGCCTGACTAACTCTCGGGGAATCACGTGTTCTTTTAATACGGCTGCTTCCGCGTTACCGCCGAGGTCAATAAATATGTTGCCTCGTTCGACCCTTTTGACTACGCCCATGACGAGCTCGCCAATGCGATGTTGGAAAGCCTCGACCACTTGGGCTCGCTCGGCCTCTCGAACTTTCTGGACGATCACTTGCTTCGCTGTTTGTGCCGCGATCCGGCCGAATTCAGCCGCCTCGAGCGGTTCTTCGACGTATTCGCCTGCAACAAATTCAGAATTCAGTTCGATCGCGTCAGTTAACCAGATTTGCCGTTCCGGATATTCCAAAATGACGTTATTTAAGTCGTCGACTTCAATTTCCGCAGCGAACGCGATTTTATCGACGATTTCCCAACGCTGGAAGGCTGAGTGATCTCCCGATTCGCGGTCGATTGCTACTCTCACATCGATTTCGTCCGAATAGCGCTTCTTGGTCGCGCTCGCCAATGCGGCTTCGAGAGCTTCAAAAATTATGTCCTTGCTGACGCTTTTCTCATTGGAGACAACATCAACAACGGTAAGGATCTCTTTGTTCATCACTCCGATTTACCCACCGGCCATTGCGACCAAAACTGATGTCGTTATCAGGCTATATGCTCTACCACTGAGGATCGAGGCGTGCACGCTCGACAACGTTATACGGCACATCGATGTCATCCTCCCCAATGCTGATTGTTAAATACTCTTCCGTCACAGCTGACAATAATCCAGCCAGTCTGCGTCGTCCGTTTATTATCGTGCGCAATCGCACTTTTACGTGCGACCCTACAAACGCACGGTATTGCGCTGGCGTAAAAAGCGGTCGATCAAGGCCCGGCGACGACACCTCTAATGTATAGGCGCCACTCACTGCCTCCTCCACTTCCAAAACGTCTCCGACCTGGCGGCTGACGATCGCGCAGTCGTCAACAACGACGCCTTCACTGGTGTCGATATACAGGCGGATTAAAGTTCCACCCGCACTCGACTGTCGCTCGATTCCAAGCAGCTCGTATCCGAGACCGCTCACCGTCGGCTCTAACAACGCAGTAAGTGAGTCAAGTACCGCCACGTCTACCTATGCTCCAAAAGCAAAAAGCCCCGATTACGCGGGGCTTCTATCGAAAAACTGGTAGCGGGGGCAGGATTCGAACCTGCGACCTTCGGGTTATGAGCCCGACGAGCTGCCAGACTGCTCCACCCCGCACTTGAGCAAGCGGGGATGTTAATGATTACGAACTATTATTTCAAGCGCGGCGACACAAATGATCGGAAATCCGGATGGTCTGCAACAGTACGTTATTTGGTGAGCGGCTACAAAGTACAACCTTTGCGACGCTCCAGTTTTATCCGAAATTGCCGCTGGAGACAGTACGTTATTTGGTGAGCGGCTACAAAGTACAACCTTTGCGACGCTCCAGTTTTATCCGAAATTGCCGCTGGAGACTGAATGCAGGCAAATTTTTCGCCAATCGCGCTTGAACCAAACTCGCGCGTAGCCCAAACAATCCGCAACTGGACGCTAGGCCAGTT
>JBLFWZ010000210.1:0-8276 GCA_047611905.1 Gammaproteobacteria bacterium
TGGGCCACCGGTGTTAGGCGCGGATGCTCAACTGTGTTCCCGATACAGTTCGTGGGCGGGGCGGCTTGAATCCCGAGCGTTGCTGGGCGAATCCGCACTTATCACGGCGACAGCCACTGTGGACTTAAACCCGATCAGAGCTGGCGTGGCGAACGATTTGGCGGGTAGGCATGAAACGTCCGGACAACAGCCGCTCAGCACCATCCCCGGACAGTAAGCCGAACTCCAGATGGCGTTAGAAGACTTCTCGTGCGTTGATGCGCTAGCCAGTACCGGGATGCGGTTCAATTTCAAGGTTTACCTAGATTAAGCCAATTGGACAGGGCACTGATGATAAGCGGCGCGCGATAGATACCGCCGGTACGGCCACGCTGTTGGCCCTGTTAGTCATCGCCGTAGGCGAATGGCTACTGTTTTGCATCCGGTGACATCACACTTCTCGGCATTCTCAATATCTAGTGACTAGCTTGCTTTAGCTCTTTGATAAATGGTTTGCACTAAGCCTTATTCTTAATAAGGCCGACGATGAACAGTAGTAGTGCCGCACCCGCAGTAGCGGTAATAAGCGACCCAATAATGCCGCCGGCGGAAATGCCCAGTAGGGTAAAGACGAAACTGCCTACGAGGGCCCCGAGAATTCCGACGACTATGTTTCCAATGAGCCCAAAGCCGCCGCCTTTCATCAGCGTTCCGGCGAGCCAACCGGCAAGCGCGCCAATGAGTATGTAGAGAATAAACCCCATGCTAAGACCTCCTCTGTTGATGGATGCAGTTGGCGGTGCGAGCATGAACAACGAAAGCTGAATCAGTGCTGAATGAGCCTTCCTTGAATCAAGCGAAATGAAAGCACAAGGCTAGACTCATGCTGCCAATACCCATTGAACCACCCTGTCGCCAACCGTCGAGAGCGCGTCGCGGTCGATCCTCAAATGCACTAGTATCACTACCTACGATGTTTTATTGATTCTTTAGAAGCGAGGGTACACGGCATGGCGAAAATGAAAGGCGGTTGTATGTGCGGCAAAGTGACTTACGACAGTGCTGCGCAGCCGGCGCTAACTGCAGTGTGCCATTGTCTCGATTGTCAAAAACAATCTGGATCGGCGATGTCCATTATCGTTGCCGTGCCCGGCAACGAAATTGCTTTCGAAGGCGAATTGAAGTTGTATAAAACCGTCGGTAAAGACACTGGCCTAGCTGTGAATCGGTATTTTTGTCCAACTTGCGGATCGCCGCTTTATTCCCATGCGGAATTTATGGATGAGATGGTTTTTATTAAAGCCGGGACGCTGGATGACACGTCGTGGCTGAAACCAGATATGAACATTTGGTGTGATACGGCGCAATCGTGGGTGGATATCGATGCGGCTATTCCAAAGTTCGGAGGAAACCCTGCGGCCGCCTAGGAGAATCAGAGTCAGTTTCTTTACCTTGGGGGATTGAACGACGACGGTTTATCTAATCGCGGTTACTTCTACGTCGTCGGCTGCAGTCGCACTGTTGCGCAGTACCTTCGTGATAAACGAAAGAGCGTTTGCACGTATCGGCCTGAATTCGCTTCACTTCAATTCGAGCAAAAAATAACCGGGCTATGCCCGGCTATTCCTATTCAATTGTCGGAAGGGGTATTCACCCCAACGACTTACATCAGCTTGGCGAAATCCGACAAACAATACTTGTCGGCGACGGCGCCACTTTCATCCATGAATTCGATCAGGAGATCGCTGTCGCCACGTTGGCTAACGTAGGTGAACACACCTTCGGGTCCTGCTTCTTCCTCGTGCACGTCGCCGATGGGCTGGAAGCAAAAGTCTCCAACACCAAACTCACAACCGGTGGTGAGATTTTTAACGCTTCCGTCAATGATGTAAATGTAGGCGTCCGCTTCGTGTCGATGAACACCAGCATTGTGGCCCGGCCCAGTTCGCGCTAAATATTGTACCGAGTGATTGTCGGCATCAATCGCTAGCACCTTGATTTGGATCCCAGGGCCCGCGTCGCACCATTCAACATTCGATGCCATACCTTCGATGACTTTAACGTTCGATTCCTGCACGACTGCTGACATGGTCTATTCCTCTTCGTTGATTCCAACCCATATCCTAATCTCCAATCGGCGCCGGTCGTTAGCTCGAAAAGCTTCTCAGACAAGACTGTTTGGTCGGATCGTCTCGCGCGCTATCAGATCATAGCGCGGGTGTGGGCCACACTCTGGTTACATCGCGCTGCAGCAAACATACCTTGTGTGGCAGATCCAACCATTGAGACAGAAATACGAGCCGTGGTGTCGCCGAAAAGTCGACATTCGATCGTCGTCAGTGCAGCTTGTCCAGGGCGTCATTTGAATTGACCGTCACCTCACTCCACGGTATGTTGGACAGATAATTAATCGTCTAAATAATAAGCGCGCAATTCGACGCGTAACCTTCCGGAGACGCTATATGACCACTGACGCGACGCTACTGCCGTCTGAATTCTCTGACCTCGAACGATTTGCGAATGCTTGGGTGCATGAAACCGAAAAAGAACGTAATCAGTTTCGAGTTCGGCAACCCATCGAAAACCTCGACGATTTCTACCACACGATTTTTCCGCGCATGGATGCCTTGTGTGAATACATCGATCAATTTTCGCTCGAAGCGATGCCGCCTACCGCTGCTCGCTTGCTGCGCTTGGGGCAAATGTTGATGGAGGTCGTGCCGGCCGTTGAGGTCTATCGACAACCCGATGTACCTAATTCGTTTGAATTCGAACGCTTCCATATTATCTCACCGACCGATCCGGTAAAGGTGATGGAGAACTAAGCATGAGTACTTCGCCAGATTCAGTCCAAACACCAGAATCCCGTCTCCCTGATTGGGCCAATAAGCGACCCGTATCCGAACGCTACCCACACGTTGATATGGGACCGGTGTCGATTCAACCGTATGTCAGTGAAGAGTTCTTCGAACTCGAACGCGAGAAAATCTTTAAGAAAATGTGGCTGTACGTTGGGCGCACAGAACGTATCCCGAATGAAGGCGATCACTTCACGCAAGTTATCGAGGCGGTGCGAACGAAAAAAGAAGGCACGTATCCGTCGTTTATTATTTGCCGCGATAAGAACGGTGAGGTACGAGCGTTTCACAACGCGTGCCAACATCGTGGTACCACAGTGGTATGGGACAACCATGACACGTGGGCGACGAACAACCGCAAGTATTTCGCCTGCCGCTTCCATGGTTGGGTATACGACACCGATGGATCACTAAAATTTGTGCCCGATGAAAATCAATTCTGTGGCCTCAACAAAACAGAACGCGGGCTCCGACCTGTGCAGTGCGCCGTCTGGAAAGGGTTTATCTTTATTAACGTGGATCCGAACCCGAGCCAGACCCTCGAGGAGCAGATCAAACCGCACGCTGATTTACTAAAAGATTTTCCATTCGAAAAGATTCACAAACGGGGAATTTGGACGGCCGTGGTCGATGTGAACTGGAAGGTTGCGATGGACGCGTTCCAAGAGGGCTATCACGTCAATACAGTTCACGCATCCACCTTGCCGGAAGCATTCAATGGCGCATTGAATCCAAACTGTCGCCCCACATCGATTCGTTTATTTGAACAAGGCAATCGTTCTGTCACCTTTATGGTGTCGCCAGACTTCGAACCGCCGGCCGTTGAAAAATGGGTACGTCAGCGCGGCTCGAGTTGGTATGCAGCTGGCGGCGCAGAAACAGGTAACGAATTCCCAGGAACCAACCCGGATAACGATCCATTTTATGCGTTCGACTGCCATGGCTTCTTCCCGAATATGCTGGTCGATCCTTATGTCGGTGGCTTTTACGGCCATGAATTCTGGCCGATATCCGTGAATAAAACGCGCTGGATTGGCAGCATTAATTTCGCAGAACCAGAAAAACCCAGCGATTTAATCGTCCATGAGCATGGCAAAACGCTACTACGTGATGCCTTTCGTGAAGACACCGTCACCTTGGACGCGACGCAAGTCGGTTTAGAGTCTGGCGCGATCGAGACGACCATCCTATCGGATGGCGAAATGGCGCCTCGGCATGTCTACAACGCTGTTGTTGAGATGGTCAACTCTTGAAAATCGAAAGAAGGAGTAACGACATGTTGAGCGGAATGAATTTCGGTCTAGTTCGTGTAGTCGTGTGTATGGTTCTCGGATTCGGCGCGCTGTCGGCGAGCGCGCTCACCGTCACTGGCACGGTGAACGACGCCGCTGGCAAGCCCTTACCCTTTGTTCGCATCGTGGTGACAGGCGAAAACCTAGTGCCAGCGACGACAACGGTTTTTAGCGCGGCGGATGGAAAGTTCACTGCTCGAGATATCGATGCGAGCGCCGAGGCGATCACTGTTGATAGTTTTCGAATTGGATGGCAGGAGTCGAACCGGAAAGTCACAGTCGACGGAGACTTCGTCGAGTACCAGTTGACCGTCGCGAAGCTCGAAAATGTCGCCGACCAAGTGCCATCGTCTGCTTGGATACCGGGTAAGGTCGGTGAAAGAAATCATCACATCCTCATCAATGAATGCGCTGGTTGTCATCAGCTGGGCGCCGAGAGAGTCAAACGATTCGCGACGAGCCTCGAAGGCCAGCCGATCGAGACGAAAACCGCTGCATGGGATGCCATGGTGCAGTACATGCGTCTTCAGTCTGTTCGTATGGGCCCGGTCGGTCATGCCGAGCTGCGTTGGAATATGACGGAAGAGAGTCCGGAATATAAAGCGGCTATTGCACCTGAAACGAGTTTTTTTAAAATCCGCGACATGGACGAAGTAGTCCCGTTAATGGCGAAGTCGTTCCCAACCAACTTCGATACGATGGTCGGTTATAACGACGTCGAGCGTCTCGGCGAGTACGGTGTGACGGCAGATACCGTCATCGAAGAATTTCAGTTACCAACGTTCGGCTGGACCCGCGAAGTCACCGTTGCGCCAGGATCCGATAAGGTTTGGTTTGTGGAACTGGATGCAGACCGAATTGGTGCGCTCAACACGAGTGACGGCAGCGTCGAGTGGTTCGATGTTCCTGGTGAAGGCGCACAAGGGCCGCACACGTTGAATGCGGACTCTAAAGGCAACTTGTGGTTAGCACTCGAAGAAAGTTTTTCGATGGCGAAATTTAATACAACAAGCCATAAGTGGCGCATCTATGGCCCGCCAGAAGGTGTCGATTTCGCTATCACTCATGACGCCGCGCTAAACTCCATGAGACAAGTGGAACCGGATGCTAAGGGCCGCATTTGGTTAACCTTGGTCGGTATTAACGAGTTGTGGAGCATCCATGTCGACACGGGTGAAGTGAAGCGTTTCAAAATGCCACTGCCGGAAGGCGAGGAAGAATTCCATGTGTTCATCTACGGCGCGGCTATGGATCCCAATGGCAAAAGAGTTTGGTGGACTCAACTCCACGGCAACTTAGGCTCGTTTAATACAGAGACCGAAACCGTTGAGCGGATCGTGCCGTTTCCGCGTGGCGCGGCGCCACGTCGCCTCGCGATAGAGGACAACGGCATGTTATGGGTACCGTTGTACGGCGAAGGTCAGTTAGTCAAATTCGACACGAAGTCTGGCACGGAAGTTGCGCGTTATGACATGCCAGACCGCGCAGGTGCTCCTTACTCGATAACGCTCGATCCGAAACGCCATGCGATATGGGTCGGGACGACGAATTCGGATCGAATTTATCGCTTCGATATCGATGATACTCGGTGGCGCCACTATCCTTTGCCGCGCAAAGAAGCCTTCTTACGCATGATTGAAGTCGACCATGAATCCGGCGATATTTGGACATCGTATGCGAATCTTCCGGTCGGTCCGCGCGATCCAGAAAAACATTTGATCGCCGGCGCGAACAACATGATTGTGCGATTGCATCCCGGGGATTAGATGGTTCGAGAATTTTACTATGTGATCGCCGTGCTGCTGGCGGCGATCGCGTTTTGCGCAAGCGCCGTCGAGCTCGATTTAGCAGACGAGGCCGAAATTCACCTGGTCGGGGATATCAAGCTTACCGATCCGTGGGCGAAGTCTGCCGTTGGCAGCGGCCACACAGCGAAATTGTTTTTCGAATTTCGAAACCTCGGTGAACATCCCGACCGCCTTGTTAATGTGCGCGCGTCTTTAGCCAGTGGTGCAACCGCCTTTTTTGCAGTTGGACTCAAGGACGGGAAACGGCACTTAAATCCAATCGACGCGATTGATATTCCGGTCGCAAAGCATGCCTTCGAGCTTACGGAAGTTGGCTATTACATAGAGTTGACGGGTCTTGAAGTGCCGATGCTGATGGGCAAGCGCTTTCCGGTTGAGCTTACCTTCGAACGCGCAGGATCGGCAACCGTTGAATTCTCTGCACGTTTCCATTCTCCAAAATTGAATCGTAGAATCCGTGAAGCGGCCTCGCGAGGAGACATCGAGGCGTTAAAGGCATTGCGTCCGTCCGAGTAGCTTCCTGGGTACGTTGCTGAGGCGTATTATCATGCTTATGGAGCAGGGTGGTGAAATGCTACCATCGTCGCCACAGTTACAATGTGCTCCGCGAAAAAGGCTAATCCAGCTAAAAACTAGTCAAGGAATTTCCTCATTACTTTAGTTACTCGTAATCTAATCATTGCGAACGTCGTGATGTTTGTTTTGTATTCATATACTCAAGATGGCCGCAATTTATATCCTTATTTAGCCTTGTGGCCGCTGCCGCACACCCAGGTCTGGCAACCCCTGACGTATGCGTTTCTGCACGGCGGTTTTTTTCATCTGGCGTTCAACATGTTCGGGCTGTGGATGTTCGGGCGAGTTGTGGAACAGCAGTTAGGCGTTTCGAAATACCTCGGTTACTACACGGTGTGCGTCCTCGGCGCGGCACTATTGCATCTCATCGCGGGCACCGTCAGTGGACATGCTAATTTCACTGTTGGTGCGTCTGGTGGCGTTCTAGGCGTTGTGTTGGCGTTCGGTGTCATGTTCCCGAACGTTAAGATGGTCGTGTTTCCAATCCCCGTTCCGGTGAAGGCGAAATGGGCGATTCTCGGATTCGTTGTCGTGTCCGTCGCACTTGGAATGACGGACACCGCCCCCGGCATTGCACATTTCGCGCATCTTGGCGGGATGTTGTTCGGCTGGATGTTGCTCCGTTACTGGCGTCGGCCGGTACGGCCGACATAAGCGCCAGCGCGGCACGCTAAAATGGGACGTCTTTAAAAAATTCGTCTCCGTGAGGGGGCGGTTCATTGTCGCCGCCGAACCCTTCTGCGGCGCCGGTATTTTTCTTTTCTATTTTCCACACGTCGAGGCTATTGAAGAACTTTGTTTCGCCTTTGGGACTGTTCCACTCGCGGCCGCGTAGATTAAATTCAACGTTGACGTCGTCACCAACTTTGAATCCATCAAGGTGATCGCATCGGTCCCCTGTTAACTGAAAAATTACGAATTGGGGATAGTCTGGGTTATCGGAAAGTTCAATAACGAACTCGCGCTTGCGAAATCGTTGAGTGACTTGTTGTGCTTCGAAGGTCGCGTGAAGCTTGCCGCTTGTTTGCAATGCCATAGCGGTGAGGATAATAGGAAATTACTAGAACGCAAGCTCTGGTCGCGCTTTCGATGCGCGGGGTAATGCTTTGCCTACTGCAACCGGAACGGACCGGTCGATATCAATGCGCCCGCCAAGGGTACAAACTTCTGTTGGTCAGAAATCTGGGCTCCGTGTGAGATCTCGAATCGTTGGGTTTTCCATCAGCGCCTTGATCTTTGGGTTATTTATCAACGCGCTGAGGTCACCACTACTGATCGCCCGCATGGTCACCGGATCGTTAATAATCTCTTGCACCAAGGGATCGTTTTGCAGCTGGTTTATCTTGCCCATGCTGTCCGGATTCTCTACTAACGATCGGCGAACGTTATCAAGAACTGGGCCGGTCGCGGCGCTGGCCCTTGACGTCGCGCTATCGACACGCGCGGTAGCACTAATTGATTCGACGTTATTGGCGGGAATTTGTATTTCGCCCAAGGCGTCCGAACGCACGGTGTAGATCTCATTGTTAAGTGAGACGACTTCGGCGCGTAACTTTGAACCGTCGGCGAGTTGAATGAACTTGAGCTCAGTTGCGCTCGCAGTTGCACACAGGAACATCGCTAAACAGATGAGGTAATGTTGGCAAGATTTCATCGTCTTCTCCGGCGCGTATGCTGAGTTTTGATAACCCTAGCAGGATCCGTAGCCCAAAATAGCACCGCATCGCGACTGGATGCACGGAACTCTGAGCGAGTTCACGGAT
>JBLFWZ010000211.1:0-8196 GCA_047611905.1 Gammaproteobacteria bacterium
CCCGGAGCATTGCTTTGTGCGCGGGCCGCCAAGCGCCACAGGACGTATCGATCCATTGACATTTCATTGGAGGATTATCTTCGCCTGCAGCGCTATCATGAGCGGACACGCGATTAGCGTCGACACTGTGAGGACGAATCGATGAGTTGTATTTTTGTGCAGCTGTGCTGCCAACCGGGGAAGGCCTACCAAGTCGCAAATACCCTCTATGAGCGAGAAATCGTCTCCGAACTGTACTCGACTAGCGGCGAATTCGATTTACTGATGAAACTCTACATTCCAGAAACCGAAGATATCGGCAAATTCATCAACGACAGAATTTTAGATATCGAGGGTATTTCGCGCTCGCAAACAACACTGACCTTTAAAGCATTTTGATGAACTATCGATCCTCGCCTGAGTCGAAGTTCCAATCATTGCGCTAAGCCACCGTAGCGCATCCAACTAAGACAGCGCTTAACGCCGAAAGGGTCGATCACCATGGATCAATTATCTCACTTGTCATGACATGAACGGCGTAATCCTCGGCGCCGAATGTTTGGTCTGTAACACCGCATTCACGGGGCTGTTTGGTGCACTTTCACGGCTTGGTGGTGTGTCGCGAGGGGCCGGCAACCCGAACCTATGCAATCGTTGTAACGGTCACGTCGAAGACGGGAAAATCGTTGAGATTGCGGTTTTCTTTGCCGATCTAAGCGGCTACACCTCGATGACGGAAACGCTGGGACCTGAGCGCGTCCACGAACTCCTGGATAGATTCTTACGCGGCGCGCGCGATGAGATAGTCAATGCAGAGGGCTACGTCAGCCAATTTTTCGGTGGCGAAGTAATGGCATTTTTTAATGCGCCGCTGCGTCGACCAAATTTCGCGTCGCTCGCAGTAGAGGCGGCGGTGTCGTTGCAGCGCACGATGGTGCAACTTAGCTTTGAACTCGATCACCCAATGCAAGTCACTATCGGTATCGCCCAAGGTTTCGCGAGGGTCGGGCAAGTAGGATCCGAGCAGATTGCTCATTACTCAGCAATCGGCGACGTCGTTAATCGCGCCGCGCGATTAGTCTCCAGAGTCTCGCCCGGTGGAATACTCGTCGACGACCAAGTCTACGCAGTAGTGAGTACGGAGTTTCCCGACGCTATCTGTGAAACCGTCGAACTCAAAGGATTTTCTGAACCGGTAACCGTTGCGCTTATTGAGGGCGCCTCGGTTGGCGACGATAGCCATACGAAAACTACCCGTCGGGCTAATTCTGCGCGCTTAGCGACAACCTTGGCGGCTATCTTGAGCGCGCCGTGTGCTCGGTTTCTCGCCTTAAATTCGGCCGGCTTGGCATTTGGTTTCGGTGCTCTATCGATGGGCGCAATTGCTAAGTTTTTTGATCAATCGCTGGTCCGCATCCCACTGCAGGATTCGCAACCATCGGTGCCTTAGTAGTCCTGTGGATTATTCTCTTTGGGCATGGCCAGAAAGATAGCGCCGAAGGTGCGGAGCTTGCTCAGCAACCTACCCGCTTCGAACGGCGGCGCAATCTCACCGGTTTAGCAATCGCTTGCATAACTTTGGCGATCGTGGCGGCAGAAATCTGCGCCCACCAAATCATGATGGCGAGCATGACCCAGACGTAGTTACGATGTTTGATCAATACCCGAGCGACCAATCAACTTTATTCTCAAGTGTCTCGTTATTTAGATAACGCCGTAGGTTGGCGCAAAACAATTCGGTTGACCGACGACGACTCGCATCCGTGTGGCCGGAAGTATGTGGGGTTATGACAACCCGTGGATGACTCCATAAAACCGGCGGCGGTGCGCCCTCGAACTCACCGACGTAGACATCGAGTAGTGCGCCACGAATGTGGCCCGAATCTAGCGCACGTAACAAAGCGGCTTCATCGATAATTTCACCCCTGGCCACGTTAACGATAACAGCCTGATCTTTCATCGCCGCGAAGACCTCGTCGTCGAGTAAATTGGTCGTGGCCTCAGTCCACTGGCAACTAACCACGACGAAATCGCATTGCGCGAGAAAATCGTTCAGTTGTTCAGGACCTCCGATACCATCAAACTCGGCATCACTAGCAATCCCAGGGCTTGCCGATCGGATACCGAGTGTTCGCATGCCCAACGCCTTACTTAAACGTGCGACTTCGCGACCTATTCCACCGGCCCCAACAACGCACAAGGTCTTTCCCTCAATTGAGCATACCCTGTATCTCGAATAGTCGAATGTGCCGCCCTTTTGATCCAGATACGCATGATCGAGACCTTTCGCAAAATGGAATACGCCGGCGAGCGCGTATTCGGCGATTGCGGTCGTTTCGCCATAGCCACGCGACGTCGTAACTGTTACATCACTACCCCAAATATCGCCACGGCGTAGATTGCTAGCGCCGGCGGGTGTCTGATGTAGCCAGTCTAGGCGAGGCGCGCGTGTACGCAGATCGAGTGGATACGGAAACCCTCCAATGACGATATCCGCTTGCTGCAAAATAAGGTCACGCTCGGCCCGAGTACCGGTCCCGTCGCCCTTGACGTAGCGCCGAACAGTCTTGTCGGGCCAGGTTTCCCGGTACTCACCGTTAAACCAGCCGCCGTAATGACCGAGCGTGATGGTTTTATCAACCGCACGGATTGCCGCTTCTTCGCGCGCGTTTAATCGAACTAAACTAACGATATTGGGCATAGCGCTCTCGATTCATTAATAAGCAATAACTCAGTCGCGCAAAAACGCGCAGTAAGTTCCGAACCAACGATAAACCCTACGGCTTGCCAGCCAGGCCATCGTTATTTGGAATTCTTACGTTGAAGGACATCTATAACGCAGGTATGTTCGTAAGCCCGTTAGCCGAGCCCGCGTAGATAACTCATCAAGCGTCCTAATCTTTACGAACATGACAATGACAGTAAACATGGCTAAGCAAGAATTACGTCCTATCATCGTCTATGACGGCGTTTGTCATTTGTGCAACGGCTCGCTTAGTTTCGTTATACGCCATCAGCGGAGTCCACACACATTCTATTTCGTACCATTCCAAAGTGATGATGGACGATTCATCTGCGAACACTATTCAATCGCACCGGACGCCATGTCCACATTCCTATATATCGAACGCGGGCATCTCAAAACGGAATCTAGCGCGTGGCTACGAATCATGATCCAGTTGTCTTGCGGGTGGCGGATTGTTGGCCGACTAGCGAGCTTGGTGCCAGCGCCGTTGCGAGATTTCAGTTATCGTTTGATTGGTCGACACCGTTACCGGTGGTTTGGAAATTCAGACGTCTGCTTACTTCCGCGTGGTCAGAAGATCGACGACGTCCCTGATCGACAAACCATTGAATCGATCTTGAAACTCCCCGACGTATGCTGATGACAACGACCGTCTTAGTGCCGACACTCGGTAGGTGGTACCAAATCCGGGTGCCTAAAATCCAAATAGAATCGTTCGAACCAATTGCGCTCTTTGTAGAAAGCAGGAAGCGCATCCCTTAGCGACTGTTGGGAATCTATTTCGTAAACTTTACCGTTAACCCGTATCGCTAGCGGTAAGTTAATTTTGTAGTTCTCAAATAAATAGTGCTGAAACTTAAACCCAACGGTTCCCACATTCTGTTGCATCAGATAGGCAAAATGCCGGCTATTCGGGTACAAAATTTCGACAACGTCGTTCTGATAATCAAACAAATAAAACGGTCGACGAATAATGTAATGATTCGATACCCCGTCCTCAGTATGCAAACCACTGAACATTTGCACGACGCCGTGAGTTCGCAGACCAATATAGGGGCCACAGCAGTGTACGAAAAACAGAACGGACAAAGCATTTATCGCCCAATTTCGCGACACAAGACGGGGTCTCTCGCCGCCCGGAGCCAACCTACCAAACAGAATTACATAGGACGTGAACAACCCACCGTACAAGGCGAACAACAGATTAATCGCGACCCATTTCGAATTCATCGCGAAATAGAATTGCATCATGACGAGCAACGTCGTCATCACGATTAAAGCGCTCGTGTTTTTCGATCGCGAAGAGATTAACGACGATTTTTTGAATCGAGAGAAGGCGTCGTTGGGTAAAAATAGACAATGTAACGCTAGCGCGAATGTCGAAAAATGCGCCAAAGTGCCGAACGCAGAAATGCCTATCGTGAGGTGTAGTGAAATTCCGAGTAAGACCCCAAGATACTTAAAACGTCGAGTCAGGAGCATTAACATCGCGACAAACTCGATTATCAAAGTGCCGTAAATTGCGCTGTATTGCAGCCACAATTCGTCCTTCCATGAAAGCGGCAATGGCAAACCATCGAGAAACGGAATCGCGCAACTAGTCTCTGGGCTTAGAAATACCGGATTGAGCTTGTGGAAGGTTCCGAAAAAATACATCACGATCAGCAGCCACCGGCCGAGCGGCGCAAAATTCTCATACACTGCAGCGATGCCGGGATTCAATGTGCGAGACCGGATTGCTGGCCCGAGGTAACAGATAAATATGCCGAAGAACATCAGCATTTCCATAAAAGCATGCGTCGGTACGAATGGCATGCGCAGCGCAATGACGATTGTCTCTACTAGCGCGAGAAAACCGACGACTGCTGTTCGATAAGGATAGCAGGCGGCGATAAGCGCAACCGTACACGCGAGAACAACTCCAGGTGTTTGAACTGGGTCGAATTGGAGCCAATAAGCGACTATTTCAGACGCAGAGCTGGTGTGATGCCAGATGACGGCGAGCGCCAGCATCCAGATAAACATCGCCGATTGGTGCCGCGTATCCAACTCCTTAGTGTTAAAGTCCGAACGCGTATTAGTCATAATGTCTTTAGTTCTTCTAATGTTCAAAGTACGGAAGCTTAGAATCGGGTCAGGCTAATTATGGTCCGCAACCAAAGCACTTGTCGCAATATTTTGTCAAGATCGTCGATCTAACAACAGGCACATGTCGGTACCTATTTGTGATCCTAGCAAGGGAATCGACGTTGCGTGTATTTGGTGCCCTCAAACTGCTGCGAGATTCTCAATATCGCTAGTTATGGGATCCTATCGACAACCTAACCCGCACCTATGGACGTAGATGAGTTTCAAGGCAGTGTAGGAGTGGCACTCGAATCGTAATCAATTTATCTAGATTCCTTAGGAGGTATCGTGAGCACAACGCAAGTACCAAGTGAACAATTGAGTGAGGATTTAGATGCCGTCATCATTGGCGCCGGCGTCACCGGGCTATATCAGTTACACCGCCTTCGCGAACTAGGGTTCAATGCACAGATATTCGAAGGGGGCGCAGGAGTTGGCGGCACTTGGTACTGGAATAGATATCCGGGCGCGCGATTTGACTCAGAAAGTTATACCTACGGCTACGAATTTTCGGAAGAACTTCTGCAGGAATGGGAATGGAAAGAACATTTCTCTGGACAACCAGAAAACGAACGATACCTCAATTTCGTTGCCGATAAGTTTAATTTAAAACCGCACATTCGCTTTAATACCTTGGTCACTGGTGCCAAGTTCGACCCCCATGAGAATAGTTGGCAGGTCCACACAGCCGATGGACAAACGGTTAACACACGCTTCGTGATCGCCGCCGTCGGTATCCTGTCCGCATCTCACTTGCCCGACATCTCTGGAATCGACAGTTTCCAGGGAGAGTCCTTTCACACATCGCGCTGGCCGCACGAACCGATAGATTTCACGAACAAACGGGTGGGCGTTATCGGAACAGGCGCCACTGCCGTACAGCTGATTCCTGAACTCGCGAAACAGGTCGGACACCTAACGGTCTTTCAACGCTCACCCAATTGGTGTCTACCGCTGCGTAATTCGGAAATCGATGCCGAAACTCAGAAAAATATTAAGGCCACTTATCCTGAAATATTCCAGAAATGCCGAGAAACGTTTGCCGGTTTTATTCACGACGCAGACCCGCGTTCGGCCTTGGAAGTTACGCCCGAAGTTCGAGAAGCCTACTATGAGGAGATTTGGGCGCAACCTGGCTTCGCGAAATGGCACGCGAACTTCTACGACATTGCGAGCAACCTAGAAGCAAACGAAACTTATGCGGAATTTATTCGAAAGAAAATTCGCGCGCGTATTTCGGATCCAATGATCGCCGATTTATTGATCCCAAAGGATCACCCTTTTGGTTCTAAACGAGTACCGTTAGAGACCGGATATTATGAGACATACAATAAAGAGCACGTACAACTCGTAGATGTGCGTAAAAACCCGATCGAAAGAATCACGCCAACGGGACTGGCGACCTCGGAATCTAATTACGAACTCGATATCATCATTTATGCGACTGGCTTCGACGCGATAACTGGAGAGTTGACTCGTATGGACATTCGCGGACTCGAAGGCCGGTCGATTGAGCAAAGTTGGTCAGCCGGACCGGAAACTTATTTAACGATGCAAACAGCCGGCTTTCCGAATTTTTTCATCGCCAATGGCGCGGTGTTTTGTAATGTGCCCCGCTGCGCGGAGATCGTCGTCGAGTGGGTAAGCGATTGTATGGAGTACATGCGTGCCAAAGGACATTCGCGCATCGAAGCAACGTCCTATGCACAAGCTAAATGGACTGAGGAAGCTAATTCATTCACCAAAGGGTTCCTATTCTCAGAAACGGATGCCCACTCCTGGTTCATGGGCACAAATATTCCTGGCAAGGCACGCAATTTTTCGCTGTATGCAGGCGGCGCGCCAACGTTCAGAGAAAAATGCACCCAGGTCGCGGAAAATGGCTATCAAGGATTTGTTTTCTCGTAGCCTCTCACGTCTAAATTACTGGTGATAGAAATCGTCCGAGCCGATTCCAATTAACGCGAGCGATCCGTCACTGCATCGCTCCCTACTGGAAGCCCGAACGACCTTTACGTGAAGGATTACATCATTATTGCCGACGCGATGATCCATAATTCGACTAGCTAGGCAGGAGTCAAGAACCTTCGGAATTTTTCATCATAAATCCGCACCGGGACGTTGGCCTATTCGCTTGAACGAAGTGCATGGTTGTCTTGATCAGCCCCGGCAGTTCGAGTCTAAGGCTCCAGTAATCCTCGGTTTCACAGCACAGGTGAATTATCAAGATGGCGGAGGGATCGCGGAAACCACCTATTCCGATAAACGCCGCGGGAATTTTTCATACGCGTGGTTCGTCGGAACGCGCGGTCAGAGGGTATTTGCTGACTTGATGGTTAGGGCTTAGTTAGGGCTTAGTTAGCGATTGTGCATTTTGGCCAATTGCCGCTTGGTAAGCCCAAAATTTCTCGCACCAGGAAAGTCCTAGGGTATCGACTCTAGTTGCTGATCCATCGATGCACGCAACGTACAGAGTGGTTTCCGTAGCTTATATCTGACTAAGCAACATGCTCGCTTGCGAGCCCTCCACGCTGGATTGGCGGTATCCATAATTCGGCCCGCTTAATTATCTCTTCCGCGGCCGCCGTTGGCAGTGGTTTCGCGAACAAATAGCCTTGGCCGTAATCACAACCGAAATTCTTTAAGGTTGTTAGCTCATGAGGATTTTCGATCCCCTCGCTAACGCAGGTGAGATCTAACTCGCGGGCGAGCCGCGTGATTGTGCGAACGACCGTCATGCTCTCCTTGCTTTTCAACATGGACATGACAAAAGATCGATCGATTTTCAACGTATCCAGCGGAAATCGATGGAGATAACTTAAGCTTGAGTAGCCGGTCCCAAAATCATCTAGTGCTATTTTGGCGCCAAGTGCCTTCAAGCGACCAAATGCCGTAATTGCAGCTTCGGGATCGTCAAGCAACAAGCCTTCTGTTATTTCAATTTTTAATGTCCCGGGATCAATCCCAGTGCGGCGAATTGTGGAAATTATCGTATCCACATTGTCCGAGTTGCCGAGTTGCCGAGCCGAGACATTGGCGGACATAAACAGCGGCTCTTCCTCTGGATAATAGCGATTACGGACTGCTTGAAACCGATTCAACATATGGCAAGCGTGTTCTAGAACCCATAAACCAATCGGGACAATTAGGCCCGATTCCTCGGCCACCCCAATAAAGTCATTAGGTCCAACGACACCGCGTTCGGGCGAAATCCACCGTATCAGCGCCTCAAACCCCGCGAGACGATAATCACTCAAGCGAACAATGGGTTGGTAATACAAATCAAGTTCTCGGCGCGCGAACGCGTCGCGCAATTCAATTTCCTGCTTAATGTGAGTGATCAC
>JBLFWZ010000212.1:0-8086 GCA_047611905.1 Gammaproteobacteria bacterium
CATCAGTCCTTCAACGCCGTCTCCCAGATCAATAGTAACGGTTCGAGCGTCCATTTCGAGAATTTTACCCGTGACGATCGTCCCCTTGCCGTTGTCTGCGACGAATTGTGAGAAAGGATCTTGCGCCATTTGCTTAACGCCTAGAGAGATCCGCTCACGCTCTGCGTCGACTGCTAGGACAACAGTCTCCAATTCGTCGCCTTTCTTATAGTTGCGAACGGCTTCTTCGCCCGGCAGATCCCAGGACAAATCTGACAAGTGGACAAGACCATCGATGCCACCGTCGAGACCGATAAATATTCCGAAATCGGTAATCGACTTGATCGTCCCGGAGACTTTGTCGTTCTTATTGCGGGTGGCCGCAAACTCCTCCCAAGGGTTCGAAGCACACTGCTTCATACCAAGAGAGATACGCCGACGTTCTTCGTCGATATCGAGCACCATGACCTCAACTTCTTGGCCAAGATGGACGACTTTGGACGGATGGACATTCTTATTCGTCCAGTCCATTTCAGATACGTGGACGAGTCCTTCGACGCCTTCTTCGATTTCGGCAAAACAGCCGTAATCCGCGATGTTCGTCACCTTACCAAACAAGCGTGAGTTTTCAGGATAGCGACGCGCGATATCCACCCAAGGATCTTCGCCCAATTGCTTGAGACCAAGCGACACGCGGGTACGCTCGCGGTCGAATTTTAATACTTTGACTTCAATTTCGTCGCCGATATTCACAACCTCTGAAGGATGCTTTACGCGACGCCAAGCCATGTCGGTGATGTGCAGTAATCCGTCGATACCGCCGAGGTCGATAAAGGCACCGTAATCGGTAAGGTTCTTAACGAGTCCTTTAACGCTGACACCTTCTTTCAAGTTGCTCAGCAATTCGTCGCGTTCGGCGCTATTTTCGATTTCTACAACGGCGCGTCGTGATACGACCACATTGTTGCGTCGCCGATCGACTTTAATGACTTTAAATTCGAGTGGTTTGCCTTCGAGGTAACTTGTATCGCGAACCGGCCGGACGTCGACAAGTGAGCCGGGTAAGAAAGCCCTGATCGTACTGATATCAACTGTAAATCCGCCCTTGACCTTGTCGCTAATAATACCTGTGATATTAACGCTGTCTTCGCACGCCTTCTCAAGTTCATCCCATGCGCGAGCCCGCTTAGCTTTCTCGCGAGACAGTCGGGTCTCGCCGTATCCATCTTCGACGGCGTCTAGCGCAACATCTACATGGTCACCGACTTCAACCTCGAGTTTACCGTCCGATCCCATGAATTGTTCAGCAGGGATAACTCCCTCTGATTTCAAACCGGCATTGACGACCACGAATCCTTGACGAATTTCGACGACGAGACCGGCAACAATTGTGCCCGGCTCCATCTTTTGTTCGACTTGGCTCTGTTCAAATAATTCTGCGAAGCTCTCCGACATGTTTTGGGCTTATCCGGGTGGTGTCCGACGGCAGTAGTGGCACTACTGATGGGCTGACCACGTTGTTATTGTAAAGTTAAAAGTTACGTCTGAGCGCGAGTGTTTAGTCCTCACAACCAGCCATGTTCACGTGCCAACGCTTTGACGGATTCCTCAACGCTGCCGATATTAAGCGCGGTGGTATCGAGGATTATTGCGTCAGAAGCCGGCTGCAATGGGGACACTTTACGCTGCTCGTCTCGCCGATCGCGGGCGGCAATGTCCTCCGAGAGCCGCGCGAGATTAACATCAATTCCTTTTTGCTTCAACTGCTTATAGCGCCTTTGGGCGCGGACACCGGGGCTCGCGGTCAGGAAAATCTTAAGCTCTGCCATCGGAAAAACAACCGTTCCCATGTCGCGCCCGTCGGCAACAAGGCCCGGTAGTCGCCAACATTCCCGTTGGTAGACGAGCAAGGCATCACGAACCATGGGGATTGCCGCGACCTCAGAAGCATCACCCCCAGCGCTTTCCGAGCGAATTTTATCGGTCACGTCTTCGTCATCAACAAGGATTTGGACGCTTTCGGAAGCTAACCGAAATTCGAGCGCCAGCGACCTCGCTATTTCACTCAACGGTTCCGCCTGGTCGAATGCGATGTGCCGCCGTCTCGCGACGTAAGCGACGACCCGATACAGTGCGCCGCTATCTAATAAGTGCCAACCCAGCAATCTAGCCAGGCCTGATGCCAGAGTACCTTTGCCGGTCCCGCTCGGACCGTCGATAGTAATAATTGGGATAGGCATTAGTTTTGGTCGACTTTTAAACCGGCTTGTGCCGCTGTCGCCACAAAACCGGGAAAAGAAGTACCGATCGCGTGACAATCTAAAATCGTCAACGGCCGATCACATTTTAATGCCGCCATCGCGAACGCCATGGCAATGCGATGATCGCCGCGGCTATTAATTGAGCAACCGCCAGACAGCCCGCTACGCCCAGTAATTTCGATGCTGTCGGCAGTCGTTGAAAGCTCGACGCCGAGTTGGCGCAGTCCCACCGCCATCGCGTCAATGCGATCGCTCTCTTTGTGGCGCAATTCAGCGGCGCCATTCAACCGGGTGATCCCTTCAGCGCAAGCTGCTGCAATAAATATGGCAGGAAATTCATCGATAGCGCTCGGAATTAGCCGCGATGGAATGTCAACTCCGTGCAGCCGCGACCCGCTCACCTGGATATCGGCGACCGGTTCACCGCTTGCCGTCGTTTCATTGTAGAGACGAATGCTCGCGCCCATCTCGCGCAATATATCGATCACGCCAGTGCGCGTGCGATTAATACCAATACCTTTTAGAGTGAGCTCGGATCCCTCAACCAGCGCAGCACCGACTAAGAAAAATGCCGCTGAGGAGATATCGCTCGGAACGCTGATGTCCGTCGCGCGCAATTGCTGACCGCCCATCACACCAATCTCATTGTCAGAAATACGTAATTCAACGCCGAATGCGCGCAGCATTCGTTCGGAATGATCACGAGTTGCTAACGGCTCGACTACTTCAGTCAAACCGTTAGCATTGAGCCCAGCAAGCAAGATCGCAGATTTCACTTGCGCACTTGCAACCGGTAACGCGTAGCGGATCGCAGTAAGTTTTGCGCTCGGCAATATTTCCAGAGGCGGCGTGCCCTCGGATGTGGTGCGTATATTTGCGCCCATTAATGCGAGTGGTTCAGTAACTCTGCGCATCGGACGGCGCCGCAACGAGTCGTCGCCGGACATCTCTATCGCGAATGGGGCCGCAGCCAACAAACCTGCTAGCAGCCTGATCGAAGTTCCGGAATTACCCATGTCAAGCGGCCGAAGTGGCGCCTGCAATGCGCCGTAGCCGCGTCCATGGATGCTTAGCCGCCCGTCGTCATGTTCAACGATGTCGACACCCATCGCACGAAAGGCTGCGATCGTTGAGCGCACGTCATCACCCATCAGGCATCCGCTGACATTGGTTATTCCATGTGCGATCGACCCGAGCATGACGGCCCTGTGCGAGATCGATTTATCCCCGGGGACTTCGACCTCGCCTGTAACACGCCCACCTGGGGCAACCACTAACTGCTCTGGGCCGCTCATTTAACGCTCCCCCCGAAGGCATCACGTGCGGCCTTCGCGCGGCCAAATAAATTGACTAACGTGTCCTTGTCACCCGCAGCGAGCGCTTTGACCAATTCATCGTATGTTGCAGAAAAGTTCGTCAGCGCCGCCAGTAATGCTTCGCGATTGTCTATCGCGATATCGGACCACATTTCAGGACTGCTTGAAGCGATGCGGGTAAAGTCGCGAAAGCCACCCGCCGCAAATCGAAAGATGTCAGCCGATGCGTCCATCGACGACAAACAATCCACTAGGGCATAAGCCAGCATGTGCGGCAAATGGCTCGTCGCTGCGAGCACGGAGTCGTGCTGGTCGGCGTTCATGTTCGACACGATCGCTCCAGTTGTTCGCCACATCTTGGTAACTTTTTCAAGCGCATCCGCATCGGTAGTAGGATCCGGCGTTAGGATCACCCGGTGCTCGCGGAACAAATCCGCAAATGAAGCCTCGACGCCACTCTTTTCGGTTCCCGCTATCGGATGACCCGGAACAAAACGCGCCACCTCGTTGCCGAAACTTTGCCGGGCCGCCTCGAGGGTCCGACGTTTTGCACTACCAACATCGGTTACAACTGTGTCGCGCGTAATTTTCGACGCGATTTTGTCGAACATCGCCGGGCTCGCGCCCAGGGTTGTGGCGACAACAATCATATCGGCTCCATCAGCTGCTGAGGCTGGATCAAAGCTGTATTCGTCGATAACCCCAAGACGGACCGCGGACTTTAAATTAGCCTCGCCGCGACCGCAGCCAATGACGCTGCCAACAGCACCGGCCGAGCGCAATGCCCGTGCCAATGACCCGCCAATTAAGCCGACGCCGATAATGCACAAACGCTGAATCATCCTAGCTCACGAAGCCTGCCATATTCGTCCTCACGATAAATTCATCTGCGCAACGAAGTTGCGTCGATGATGCTCATTAACCATTGTTTTAGGGTGCGATGCGGCGAGATAACAGGCATTGTGTGCTTAATCGTAGGTGTTGCGGATCCGCGCCCAATACACTCTATTGACGGATCAATTAGATAGCCGCTCGCGGATACGACCCGAGAATTTTAAGCGACGAAGTCTTTTGCTCAACCCGTTCTAAGGTGTCGCGAACGTTCTCGACGTCGACGTGTCCCTCGATATCGACAAAAAACACGTAATCCCAGGCTTCTCGCCTTAATGGCCGGGATTCGATGCGAGTCATGCTGATGTTTTCTGAGGCAAAAATACTCAATATCTCGTGCAGGGCCCCTGGACGATTAGCGGTCGTAAACATTAGCGAAGTGAGATCGCGACCGCTCGGTGGCGGTGAGTTGACGCCGAGAACCACAAAGCGTGTCGTGTTGCCGGGTTCATCTTCGATATTTTTGCGCAAAATACTTAGGCCATAGATACCCGCAGCGACCTCACTTGCGATCGCCGCCGCATCCACTTCGTCCCGGACTTTGCGAGCGGCTTCACCATTACTGCTTGACGGCGAACACTCGACACCTGGTAAGTTTATAGCGAGCCAACGTCGGCATTGCGCCAGTGCCTGAGGATGGGCGTACACCCGCTTAATTTCCTCGAGCTTATGCGCCACTGACAGTAGTTGATGATGAATATTAAGGACCACCTCGCCGCAAATTTTCAATGGCGATTCACGCAGCGCATCAAGTGTTTGATTGATCCCACCCTCGAGCGAGTTCTCAACAGGCACGACCCCGTAATGGGCTCCGTCGACTTCTACCTCACGCATCACTTCGTCGATTGACGCAACACCAATGCCGTTTATCGAACCGCCGAAGTGTTTTAACGAAGCTAAATGGGTGTACGTACCCTCAGGACCGAGGTACGCGACGGTTAGTGGATGCTCAAGCCCAAGACAGGCCGACATAACCTCCCGCATTAATCGGGCCGCTTCCGGCGCCGGCAGCGGGCCAGGATTTCGCGCGATCACACGGCGCAGAATTTCTGCTTCCCGCTCCGGACGGTAAAACACGGCGTTGCCGTCGCTCGAGCGCTTCAATTCGCCCACTTCAATGGCGACCGCGGCGCGCTCGTTAATCAGTCGAATTAACTCAGTGTCGATCGCGTCTATTTTTTCACGCAGGGTGTCGAGTTCTTTTGCCATTTTGCTAAATCAAGAGAACGTTGTGGCGAAAAACACCCGCGCAGGATCACGGCCAGGTCGGCACAGACCAATGGCAATTTCCTCTCGCAGGGTAAATCGAGCGCAGCGTGCGGTTACTGATCTTCTTCATCGTCCGCGGCCACATCACCGCCTTGATATTCGGCGACGGGCACAACACCAACAAGCTTTTCGTCGTCTGCAATATTTATTAACCTAACTCCTTGGGTATTTCGACCTAACACCGAGATACCACTTACCGGCGTACGGACAAGGGTTCCGCCGTTGCTAATTAACATAATTTCTTCGTCTTCAAGCACTGAAACAGCGCCAACGACCCGCCCATTACGAGAACTCGTTTGAATTGCAATCATCCCCTTGCCACCGCGCCCTTTAGTCGGGAACTCATCGACGACCGTCCGCTTGCCGTATCCGTTTTCAGTGGCAAATAGGATTGCTTGACTTGGATCAACCGGAATCAAGGAGATAACCTCGTGCTCTTCAGACATATTAATGCCACGTACGCCGCGCGACGAGCGGCCCATCGGACGGATCGCGGTCTCGGCGAAACGCACCGCTTTGCCGCTAGAACTAACCAGCATGATGTCGCTACCGCCGTCGGTTAATGACACGCCGACAAGACTATCGTTATCGTCTAGTACGACGGCGATGATGCCATTGGCACGAGGACGCGAGAATTGATCAAGCGAAGTTTTCTTGACCGTTCCCCTACGCGTTGCCATAAATACATACAGCTCAGAATCGAATTCCTTGATCGGCAATACCGCGGTAATTCGTTCACCCTCGTCTAAGGGCAACAAGTTGACGAGCGGTCTACCACGGGCTGTGCGACTCGCTTGCGGCAATTCATAGACCTTTAACCAATACAATTTTCCACGCGTAGAGAAACATAAAATTGTGTCGTGCGTGCTCGCGATGAACAACTTATCGACGAAGTCCTCTTCCTTCGTGGTGGTCGCCGTGATCCCTTTGCCGCCGCGCCGTTGCGAACGGTAGACATCGATCGGCTGTGACTTCGCATAGCCGGTATGCGAGAACGTCACGACCACGTCCTCTTGGCTTATCAGATCTTCTAACGATAAGTGCTCGTGGTTTTCAAGGATCACGGTGCGGCGTTTGTCGCCATACTGTTCGCGAATCTCAAGAAGTTCGTCCCGAATTACTTTCATCAATCGTTCCGGACGCGCCAGAATATCGAGTAGATCGTCGATCCTGACCAAGATATCCTTGTATTCGTCGATAATTTTATCGTGTTCAAGTGCGGTCAGTCGCTGCAACCGCATTTCGAGAATTTCTTTCGCCTGACGCTCAGACAAGCGGTATTTGCCATTATGCAATCCGCATAACTCTGGTAAATCGTCGGGCCGAGAGGCGCTCGCACCGCTGCGCTCCAACATGGTCACGACAATCCCTGGTTCCCAATCTTGCTCGAGCAAAGCGGTACGCGCCTCTGCAGGGGTCGGCGACGCCTTGATCAGGGCAATGATGGGATCGATATTGGCAAGCGCTACGGCTAAGCCTTCCAAAACGTGCGCTCGCTCGCGCGCCTTACGAAGCTCAAATAAGGTCCGGCGTGTAACAACTTCGCGCCGATGTCGGACAAAACACTCGAGGATCGTTTTGAGGCCAAGCGTTTGCGGCTGACCATCGACCAACGCAACTGTGTTGATACCGAACACAGTTTGCATTTGCGTCTGTTTGTACAAATTATTCAAAATGACGTCGGCGATTTCACCGCGCTTCAATTCGACGACCATCCGCATGCCATCTTTGTCCGACTCGTCGCGCAACTCACGAATGCCCGACAGCTTTTTGTCTCTAACGAGTTCGGCGATCTTTTCTAGTAGCCGCGCTTTGTTAACCTGGTAGGGCAACTCAGTGACGACGATGCGTTGCATCTCGCCCTCTTCGCCTTCGATGTCGGCGCGCGCGCGAACATGAATCCGACCGCGACCCGTTCGGTAGGCTTCACGAATACCGGCGGACCCATTAATAAAGCCGGCGGTGGGGAAATCCGGTCCCGGGACGATCTCGAACAACTCCGATAATTCGATATCCGGGTTGTCGATAACGGCGATACACGCGTTAACGACTTCGGTGAGATTATGCGGTGCGATATTAGTCGCCATCCCAACCGCAATGCCGCTCGACCCATTGATAAGAAGATTCGGTAAGCGCGCCGGGAAAACCAGTGGTTCGCTCAGAGATCCATCGTAGTTTGGCTGAAAGTCGACCGTGTCTTTGTCGATGTCGGCGAGCAA
Source organism: Gammaproteobacteria bacterium (assembly GCA_047611905.1). Taxonomy (GTDB): domain Bacteria; phylum Pseudomonadota; class Gammaproteobacteria; genus UBA11873. Next base: position 7,936 of record JBLFWZ010000212.1, read on the forward strand.
TTCGTGGGCAATGCGGGTCATTCGCACTTCGGTGTAACGCATGGCAGCAGGTGCATCGCCATCGACAGAGCCGAAGTTACCTTGACCATCGACAAGCATGTAGCGCAAGGAAAACGGTTGGGCCATGCGCACGATGGTGTCGTAGATCGCG
>JBLFWZ010000213.1:0-8031 GCA_047611905.1 Gammaproteobacteria bacterium
CGTCGAAGGATCGTGCCAATCGCTAGCTTCGATCGGGGAACGACTCGGTGCTGGAACGAACTGTGGCTCTTGCCGGGCGGAAATATCCGGTCTTTTGCGTGAAGCGGCATACCGGAAAGCATCGTGATCGAAGCGGATGTGTGAACTCACCATTGGAAGTCAACCATCGACGGATATTTGCTTCCGCGAGGCGATCAACAATTGGGAATTAATTGACGCGCAAAACGCATCCGTTGCTCGCGAAAGCTTGCTTAGTCCGACTCTAAATCGATTTCGACGTATCTAATTGACTGATCCCCGAAACGAGACGTATCGGTCGCCGAATAGTTTGGCGGTACGCTCATTGAGCGTAATCCTAGTTGCCGCATGGCGGCCGGCGACAGAAACCAAAAATCACGTACTTCTTTGTGGTCTTCGCCGATGGTAGTAAGCCGCTCGTCGACACCAATCTTTGCGAAGAATTGAGCTTGCCGGATCCGCGATGCGTGCAAGTACGCTAGCGTATCGTCGAGCAGTTGCGCTTTTAAGACAGGACGATCTGCGTGCGCGGTTCCAGGTAGGACGTCACGTTCAATAACCTTGCTGATTTCTCTGCGGCTTTTCTCTTCCGATTGAATCGCAGAACCATGCCAAGCGACAATTGCGTCCGGTTCGATGGCTTTGATTGTCCCCGCTGTAAAGACGTAGTTTGCGCAGGCAGACAGACAGTGATCGTTTACGCGAACGTTAATCTTATTCGCATATACCCAGTCGCCTAGATCCATCGATGCGTTAATTTCCCCGCCATTGGAGGTTATTTCTAACCATTGGATAGGAACGCGTGCCGAGGCGTACGTGATCCTTAAGTCCTTGGACCCGGATTTCGTGATCGGACCGTGGTAGTGGATCGCAGCCTCACTAAGCCATACGACGGGATCGCGGCTGTCTTCGTTCGACGCGGCGGCAGTGCTGATAAGCACTAATGCCGCAAGAAGAACCCTTAATGTTTTGCTGTTGATGGCCGAATCGCGTCCTTTTTGAGGTTCTCATAACGCCGGTTACCGCATTGAAACTCACTATGGACGGTGAATACGCCGCGACACAGATATACAAATAGGTGCACACCAGACGTTCTAAAGCCAAGCAGCGCCTGTGTCACACCTTCTATCGAGAGCTAGCCGAAGATTCTCCGCAGGCAAATTTTCCCACCCAGCTCAAAGACACGGTACTATGCGTGCCACTGATACTAATACAGAGATGCTCGCAGTATCAGCACCTGTGGTGGTGACGAATTAAACCGCGAAATACATCGTTGGGCCACGAACCCCTCCAAGTCGACGACTTCGGTTTGGGTCGTGCACCGCTTTGATCAGTCGCCGCAAGCAGATTTGAGAGCGTCGCAGAAATGCACATTACTAAAAATGATCGCCATAGGAGGCAAGCCGTATGAAGGCCGTGGTAGTAAACGATATCGATAATTTCGGTGTAACCGATGTCCAATTGGACTCTCCGAAAGCTGGCGAAGTTCTCGTGAAAATGAAGGCGACGGGAGTTTGTCATTCAGATCTCTCGATAGCCAACGGAACCATCCCCGCACCATTGCCGACTGTTCTCGGGCATGAGGGTGCTGGTATTGTTGAACAGGTAGGTGAAGGCGTAACCAACGTTGTACCAGGTGACCACGTCGCTATTTCGTTTATCCCTAGCTGCGGATCGTGCTTCCATTGTTTGCGTCAAGAATCGTACCTGTGCAATGTCGCGAAACAGGACGGTAATCTATTCGATGGCACGACCAGAGTGCATCAAAAGGGCAAAGACATCTTCGTGATGTCATTTGTTGGTCTAATGGCGGAATACGCCGTTGTCCCATCTGCATGCGTCATTTCGATAGATAAAGAATTCGATTTCAAAGCCGCCGCCTTAGTCGGTTGCGGAGTGAGTACGGGTGTTGGTGCCGTGATCAAAACAGCCGATGTGCCGATCGGCGCAACCGTCGCGGTATTTGGATGCGGCGGTGTCGGCCTGAACGTCGTGCAAGGAGCGCGCCTAGCAGGCGCTGCCAAAATCATCGCGGTCGATTTATCGTCCGACAAGATGGCAATGGCGCGCGAATTTGGTGCGACTGATACGATCGACCCAGAAGGCGATGCCGTAAAGCAAATATTCGAATTGACAGACGGCATGGGCGTGGATTATGCGTTCGAAGTTGTGGGTAGTGGAAAGCTTGTCGAGCAATGCATTAAGGCAACCCGCAAGGGCGGCAATATCGTCGTTGTTGGCGTCGGGCGCCTGGACGATAAATTCTCCATCCGCCAACCCATTATGGTGTTTACTGCTAAGACCTTAATGGGATCGATGTACGGTGGTGTCAACTTCAAGACTGATTTTCCGATGTATCTCGATCTGTATCGTCAGGGACGTCTCGACCTCGATTCTCTTGTGAGCAAAACCTACACCTTGGACGAGGCAATGGCAGCTTTTGAAGATTTGGAGAAAGGTGCAAATGCTCGGGGCGTGATCGTGCATGCGTAGCAAGCCAGAGGCGTAAACATTGGTCCGATGGGCACCGATAATCAAAAGGGTAATGGACCAGTTTGATGGCGCCTCGAAGTAGCAATCGAAAGCAACCGTGCGTGCTGCGGTTGTTGTCCCATGTTTCCGCGAGTGCGAGCAATTATTGATGTGCTCGCGCGTATACCGTTAGCGATTAGGGATATTTTTTGTGTTGACGATGGTTGCCTCGATCGGACCGAGGCTTTTGTCGGGGAGCACTGTAAGGATCCTAGAGTCAAAGTCCTGTTTAGCCCGCACAACGAGGGTGTTGGTGGTGCCACGAGACGCGGTTTTTTTGCTCGCACTCGAATGGGGGCCGACATCGTCGTCAAACTCGATGGCGATGGCCAGATGGATCCTAGACTCATCACAGGCCTCGTTGCGCCGATCCTCGACGACCGCGTAGACTACACAAAAGGCAATCGTTTCTTTAGTCTAGAGAACGTCATGGCGATGCCACGACATCGCCATGCGCTTTCTGTCAAACATGTTTTTCCAACGCTACTTCAAAAATAAATATTCCAAAGCCAAACTCGGGTCGTGAAGCACAGCAAGCGCATAGTTTTCACACTCGATCTCGAAGATCATCGGCCGAGCGGCGTTACCCCGCAATTACATTTTCATTGCTGGAAATTCTTGAACAGCGCGTAATTGAAGCAAAGGTATTTGTCTTGGGGAGGGTGCTTCACGAGGAGCCGAATCTTATCAAAGAAATTTCTCGACGCGGTCACGAAATTGCGTTTCATTCTGTAAATCATACCCACCTCACAGAAGAAACTCCGCAACGATTCAAGGCCGAAATTCAGCAATACAAGCAGCTTCTTGAAGACCTTACTGGTAAAGTCATAATTGGATATCGGGCCCCAGCTTTTTCGTTGACAGAAAAAAGCCTGTGGGCACTCGACATTCTTGCCGGGCTTAATTTTTCCTATTCGTCAAGTTTGCTGCCAGTTAAGAATCCGATCTTTGGCTTTCCTGGCGCGCCCTGTTGTCCATTTCGCTGGCCAAACGGTTTACTAGAAATTCCTGCGCCGGTTGCGAGCTTCGGGCCAATGGTCTTTCAATTTTTAGGCGGCTTCTACTTACCCTATTTACCGAAGTGGTTCATTCAACGTTGCCTGGAGCGTGGGGGCTCCGAGCAATGCTACTGGGTTTATTGTCATCCTTACGATTTTGATCCAAACGAAACGTTCTACACAATGCCCGGCACGACCACTTTGGTGAGTCTGCTCTTGTGGTTTAACCGACGAAATACCTACCAAAAACTCGAATCAATTTTCCCCTTGCAGCATACGGGCGAGCGTGGTTTTGCGAGTTTAATTGGGGCTGGAGAGTTCGATGATGCACAGGCGTATGCGCCGCAAGTCAGTTAGCATCGCCCACATGTAATCGAGGGTTCTGTCGTCAAGGAGACGACCGGGTCAAGGTCTGGCATTTCACACGAAATGGGGCATTACTTCTTTTGCGAATAGTTCAACTGAACCCATTGCATCCACACCTGTGATCCCCGGCATATGCATCCAGCAAACCATCTCGGACGGATTGACGGCAGACTCGTAGCGTTTAATCGACTCAATTGCAAAATCTGGATCGCCAACGATGTAGCGGTCTTTAAATCCCTCGAAATCGACTTGGTCGTGATCGGTTATAACGCTGCCATCATCGGCACGTAGTACCCGATCTCCCGCTGCAGACGCCTTGCCGTACAGCTCGCGGTATAGATGATTAATTGCCGGCGCAGCGATTTCCTCAGCTTGCGTTTTGGTTGGGGCGACAAATACTTGCCTAATTATTGGGCGTTCGGGGATTGCCCAGTTCAATTCAGCGGCCTTGGCCTCGTACGGGGCGTAATGTGCTTCTAACTCATTCACGCCATGGCGCGGTGACATTATTTGTACGGCATGGCGTTTGGCTGCACGTTGCAAGGATTTGGTCGCCGAAACGCCATACCAAATCGGCGGGTAAGGCTTTTGCATCGGCTTTGGTGTTAACACCGTTTGCGGAACGCGAAAATATTTTCCTTCGAATTCGAATTCATCTTCGGTCCACGCCGTAACCATTAAATCGAGCGATTCTTCGAACCGTCCAATCCGCTGTTCGCGTGGGATGCCGTGGGCCGCGAATTCCTCGGCGACGTAGCCGGGCGCAACGCCGAACACGAAGCGTCCTTGCGATAAGTTGTCTAACACCGCAATGTCTTCGGCGAGTTTCAGTGGTGCATACATGGGGACTAACAACACGGCGGTTCCAATGCGCATCGTTTTAGTCACGGCCGCCGCTCCGGCGCAAGCGATTAGCGGACCCGGGCAAAGTCCGTCTGTCTTGGCATGATGGGTTGCCATGAACATCGATTCATAGCCGAGGTCTTCGGCGCGAGGCAAGCATTCGAGCATGTCCTGGTATGGCGCGTTCCATGGGATGGCGCAACCCGGTGGCAACTGAAACGTAAACATAAGACCGAATTTCATTGCGCTATCCGTTCAGCAAGTGCCATTCAGCACGACCGGATTGATACGACAGCCCAAGTCGTTCAGTGTCCTGTGAATAGCGTCGGCGACTTCAATAGAATTTGGTCCATCGCCATGGATGCATAAGCTTTCGGCGTCTAATTCGATAAACGTCCCGTCGTTAGCTTCAACTTTCCCGCTTTCCACGTATCGTCGGACTTGGGCGGCTGCGAAATCTACATCAGTTAGATGCTTTTCGCGCTGGATAATGAGAGATCCGTCCGGGGCGTAAGTTAGATCGGGATAAATTTCGCCAACGACGCGAATGCCGATTTTCTTCGCAGCAGTTGGCATCGCGGCAGATGTCGGCGCTGGCCAGTATAGGATCGGGTCGTCCGATAACTCCTTGATTGCCTTGGCAACTGCTTCGGCGAGTCCCTCGTCTGTTTTTAATACGGAATAAAATGCCCCGTGGGGTTTTATGTGGTGTAGCTTCATTCCTTGAGTGGCGAGTACGCCCTGAAGCGCACCTACTTGATAGACCACATATGCGTAGGCGTCTTCGGGGGTGATATTCATAGCGCGACGCCCGAAGCCAAGTAGATCGGGTAACCCTGGGTGCGCGCCGACACTAATATTGTGCTGCTTTGCGAGTCGTACGGTTTCGATCATCGTCACCGGGTCGCTTGCATGAAAACCACAGGCAACATTAGCGGTCGTAATTCGAGGCATCATGGCGACGTCGTCACCCATATTCCAGTTGCCGAAGCTCTCGCCCATGTCACAATTAATGTCTATCTTCATTAACATCTCGTTTCTCCACCCGCAATGTTGGCTTAGTTTACTGCTTAGTTACGACGAGATGCGAACGGCGCGCCTAACAGGAAAAGTGACGTGACGGATGAGCTGCCGGATGATGCTTTAATTTCATGGATCTATCGATAACTGCCTTCGCAACAGAATTTGGAATTGTCCTTGGCGGTCGCCGAATTAGATGAGGGCGGCTGCGAATTTGACACAATCTACCGCAATCCCGATAATCCGGTCGCTCCAGAAGTGCTCGAGGCTGTACTGCGCAGGCTTCTACCGAAGAATCGCGATCGAGAGAGGCTTAGAGCTGAAAGACTGTGAGCGAAATAAAGCAGCGTTCATTATTATGTACCACTAGGGCCAATAGCATTTGTCTCTCTTAAAGAAAGCCGCAAGCATAAAGAAATGGACCGCAACGGTCAGCACAGAGCCATATGATGTAATATGACGACAAAACAAAGCGCCCGTAGCTCAGCTGGATAGAGTACCTGGCTACGAACTAGGGGGTCGGGAGTTCGAATCTCTCCGGGCGCGCCAATTTTTTAAAACAAAATCAAGCAGTTATGAACTTTTCGTTTGCCGATTTTCGTTTCAAAAAAACCAGTGCGGGACTTTTGCGGGAGTTATCCCCGCAAATCGAGTTCGACGCGTCTATTAAGCTCCGTAATTCGGGGCCCGAGTAGTGCGTCGTGATCCGACCTGACCTATGACCGAGCAGATCCTGCCGATCCTCAAAACTAACACCGGCCGCGCGTAAGCGACGGCCGAACGTGTGTTTGAGATCATGAACCCGTACCATCGAGAAAACGCTTCGTTTCCTAGCATTCTGCCACGCCGTATTGTTCATCTTAGTGATCGGGTTACCCCGATACGTGAACACGTAAACAGGATGTTCACCACGGCGTAGTGTGCCAAAACTTAGCCAGGGTCACGCGGCGGCTCGATAGTAGTAATCAAAGTGCCACCAAGCCGTTCTCTGCATTCGATCGGGTTGTTGAGATCTGGTTCGTCGCGCGGTTTCTTTATGAGACAGTTATCGAATCCTTGATGATTACGCTCCCAGTGATAATGTTCCATGTATTCGGCGACGGCGCCCCGAAGATGACGTTCTCCCTACGGGATTATCCGTCCGAGACATTCCTGCTTAATCGACCGTACGAACCGCTCGGCGTATGCGTTAAAGTTAGGACTTCGCGCAGGAAGTTTTATCGTTTCGACTTCCGCCGATTTTAGAATCTTTCGGAACGCTTCCGTAAACAGCGGATCGCGATCGTGAATGAGATAGCGACATCGATTCAGAAATCCGTCGTCGACATCCGAGATATTGCACGCAATTTGCCGCATCCATTGACCGTCAGGCTGTTGAACAATGCCGGCGATTTCAACTCGGCGCGTTTGCAGGTCAATGATGAAGAGCATAGCGCGACGAACTAAACCTTTTCGCGTAAGCACTTCGACGCTGAAGAAATCCGTCGCAGCGATAGCACTCCAATGTGCCTTGAGAAATGTCGCCCACGACAGCCCCTTTTTTCGCATCGGAGCAGGATCGAAGCCGTTGTCGAACAAGATCCGTTTGATTGTATTTCGGCCAATTTCATGACCCAGATTATAGAGAGCGCCGCGGATCCTGGTGTAGCCCACGACGGATTGCTGCGCCATTCGAAGGATCAACCGCTCGATTTCGTCGGGTGTTTTAGGGCGACCCGGGCAGCGGACGGCACTGCCATCGTATTTTTTGGCGATAAGTTTGCGATACCATCGAAGTAAGGTACCGGGTGTGACTACGGTGTCCATCTCGAAGACCCCTTGCCGACCGACCAACTTCACCTAGGCAGCTAGACGCCGTCGCTGACTGTCAGTGAACGACGGGCGCTTCTCTCCGAGTTTCTCGCGGAGTATGCGATTTTCTTCCTGTAGGTAATCGATAACGTTTTGCTGAGATCGATTGATCCATCCGGCAAGGACTAAGATTAAAAACTGAAGCTGCGGGGCATTTATGTGGCTAAGCTTACGTTACATCGAAGGGCCGCAGATAGACTCGGAACGATGAAACTAACTTGCTCAACATCCTGGGTTTGATGCGATTTTGGGGCCAGCTGAGTTTTGGCACACTACGGGATTTCTAGAAGCCATTGCGAGCCTCTATCCTCAGACTGAAATACAGCTTTGCATCATCCATCAAATACGCAACTCAATGAGATATGTGGCGTCGAAAAACCAGAAAGCCTTCATGGTGGATTTG
>JBLFWZ010000214.1:0-8011 GCA_047611905.1 Gammaproteobacteria bacterium
TTCGCGAACGTGAATACCCTTGGCCTCAGCAATGCCTGCGATTGATTCATCGTAGTCTGGCTCGTAACTCAAACTTCTCGGCAACACGTACATCGCATCCCAGCTAGTGATCATTTTTTGCGTATCACCGAATCGCGCGACTTTCGGAATATCGCGCATCACTTTGGCTCTGAACTCCGGATCGAGTAGGCGCTGGCGCCGTTCGGCCAGTGGTAGTCCTTTGATTTCACTGTACGAGGGAAATTGACGCATCGGATTCACCGTGCCTTCGAGGCTCATGAGAATCGATGCGGGTCGCGCACCAATTTGCGGCCGGAGCTGGACACCGTCGGCGTTAAGTCGATCGGCGAAATCCCAAATTCCGGGACCCACATTCGAACTCACCAATATCGTCACCGGGCGACCGGTTTTACGCGCCAAGTTCTCGATCCAGTCTTGTTCTTCTTGGTCGTTCAATCGGTCCGAGATTATCTCGATTGTCCCATGGTCGATATCGGCTAGCGCGTCTCCAATAGCTAACATTTCGTCCGCTGCTGCGTGAGTGCCAGGTACAAAATTTCCCTGTTTATCCAGGTGCCCGTAAAAGCGCGACGTGGAAAATCCGAGCGCACCGTCTTGCAGTGCCTGCTTTGTTAGCGAGGCCATCGCGCCTTTATCGTCTTCCGTTGCATCGCCGTAGCAGCGTTCGCCCATCACGTAGTGTCGGACTGCGACGTGCGGTACTTGCGCACCGATGTCCAAACTGTACGGCGTATCGATGCTATCGAGATATTCACCGAAGGTCTCCCAATCCCAAGGAATACCTTCGTGTAAAGCCGTGCCAGGTATGTCCTCGACGCTTTCCATCAACTCGACGAGCGCATTTTCAGTGCCTGCACGTACCGGTGCAAAACCAACGCCGCAATTACCCATCACGACAGTTGTGACGCCATGCCAACAACTTGGCGTGACTTCTTTGTCCCAACAAACTTGACCGTCATAGTGCGTATGGATATCGACGAAGCCGGGTGTCAGGAGTTGCCCTGCAGCATCGATCACCCGCGTCGCATCAGCCTTGATGCCACCGTCTTCGGCTCTCACCACTGCCACAATCCGGCCACTGGCAACAGCGACGTCACCAGCAAACCCGGGCGCACCGGTGCCATCAATAATCTGCGCGTTTTGAATCACTAAGTCATGCATGTCGAACTCCCTAAATCTTTATCCTTGGGCTTGTTTCAGCGTAAATCGGGTCCGCTGCGCAACAACGCGCCGTCAAGCGCGCCCGTGTGCTCGCCCGATTCCATGAATACTTGGCCGTTGACTAATGTGTAGTCGTAGCCCGTCGCACGTTGGATTAAGCGCCCCGCGCCGCCTGGGAAATCATTTACGTAATCCGGCATCGCAAGACTCATACCGGCGAGATCGAGCACGTTAATATCGGCAAATGCGCCGGGTTTGAGCACCCCACGACCTTCAATCCCAAAGAGCTCTGCGGTATCGGAAGTTAATCGGCGAATCGCGTCCTCAATGCCGAACAAACCACGTTCGCGCACCCAGTGGGTTAGAAACCAAGTCGGTTGGCTCGCATCCATAATCTGTCCGACGTGAGCGCCAGAATCGGCCAAGCCGAGCACCACCATCGGATTCATCAACATTTCCTCTACCGCTGAGAAATCCGGATTTAATATCGGATGGTTGATGAACGAACGTCCTTCGGATTCGATCATCAAATCCATGTACGCTTCGGCCATCGTGACCCCACGACTTTTCGCGATCGTGGGCAATGCTTTATTGGGGTCTGGCCGATAATCTGGTTCGGGCCCATCGATGAGATACAAATGTGCGAGTTCCTTCTCGTTCGGTCCGTTCGCTTGCGCTTCAGCGACGAGTTGCGTGCGACGTTCCGGATCCGCGTACACGGCTAGCTTTTCTGCAACCGACAGGCTTCGCATCGCGCGCCACGCATCGTTTCGGTCAAACGGACTGCGAATATGCGGGCCAAAAAGTACGCCGATCCCGCGCGCCGTGGTCTGCGGTCGAAGATTTGCGCCAGCCGCATTACCTGCACTCGCAAATTCCATGATTTTTCGATACTGCGTCGGCAAGTGCGGGAATTGAAAAAACGCGAAAGTCACCGGCCTGCCGGTCGTGCGAGACAGATCCGCCATCCAGTCGATTTCGCGTTGCGATTTCAGCCACGTCTCTGGGTCGTCTGTTTCAAATCTTGGCACGCACTCGAAAATGCCACGTCCGCGCTGACGCATTGGATCAGCTAAGGCAAATAGTTCCTCTCGTTTGGCGAACGTTCCCGGCACCGGCCGCCCGTCAGGGGTTCGATGGCCCAACACGCGGGAACTTGAGAAGCCGAGCGCACCGGCCGCAATAGCCTCATCGACGGTGCTCACCATGAGCTTCAATTCGTCCTCGCTCGGATGGTTTTCGCTGTCGATGGAACGTTCACCCATAGCGTAGAAACGCACGGCGCAATGCCCCACCATGCCGCCGAAATTAATGCCTTTCGGTAGGCGGTCCATCGCGTCGTAGTACTCACCGTAAGACTGCCAATTCCAATCGAGACCCGACATGATTGAATGCGCTGGAATGTCTTCAACCGACTCCATTAATTTCGCGAGGAGTTCGTGATCTTTAGGCCGCACTGGCGCAAACGTGACACCACAGTTACCCACAACAACGGAAGTTACCCCATGCCAACAGGAGGAACTACACGTTGAGTCCCACGCAATTTGCGCGTCCAAGTGGCTGTGAATATCGACAAAGCCCGGAGTAACTAAGCGGCCCTCTGCGTCGATCGTCCGTGTGGCGCGAGCACTAATTTTTCCTATCTCGGTAATTTTGTCGCCGACGATGCCAACGTCGGCTTGGCGCGCGGGCGCACCGGTACCGTCAATGACTGTCCCGCCTTTGATCACAACGTCGAAGCTACTCATTCGCTTGCCTCATTCAAAATTATGGGGTTAAACATGCCGTCTACCATTGAACGGACGGTGTCTCGCTAAGGCTGTTCTTGCTCGGCCAGCACACCGGCAGCCAGTAAGGCCGAAACGTCGCCCGGCGACCGATCCAACCACTCACCAAGCACCTCTGCATTGTGCTCGCCGCGATAAGCCGCCGGCCTTCGCACGCCAGATTCTGCGTCACTGAAATGATACGGCGCTTGGGTCGTCTGTCGTGTTCCACCAACCCGATCGTCCACTTCTGCCAGCACATTGCGCGGGCCTACGCTCGGGTTCGTAAAAATGGCTTCGCGCCAGGGTCTAACCCTGCCCCAAGCCAGATTAAATTCGTCCAGCAATGCCGTGACGGCTTCCCAACTCGGGAATGCGGCCAAATATTCCGCTACAACGCGACGGCGACCATCCTCGTCACCCGGATCGCTGAGACCCGCCCTTTTCTCGAGCTTGCGCCATAAATAGAAAAACGGCGTCGCAATGATGAGGCGGCCACCGTTAACGTCCCACACATCGCCGCTGCCGGCCGGCGGCACATCACCGCTGAGCACCATGGAGAGGAAATCGTCGTGATAGAACTGTGCGTTCACCATCGCTAAATCGATGTGCTGTCCAACGCCAGTACGATTCGCCATCACCATCGCCGACAGTATGCCGATAACGCCGTGTACTGCCGCCGTGGTGTCTGCGCTTGATAACGGGAAATCCACCGCACGGTTGTTGGATAGCTCTGCGAATCGGTCGATCAAACCTGTTTCCGCATGCAAAACCGGCGCATAGGCCGCCCGGTCACGTTCGGGTCCTACTTGGCCGAAACCTGAAATCGACAGCATGATCAGGCGCGGATTACGTGCATGTAAGGTTTCCCAGTCAAGCCCGAAGCGGGCCATGACGCCGGGTCGGAAGTTCTCGACCACAATGTCCGCGGCGTCAGCTAACTCTAGGATTATCTCAGCGGCACCTTCGGCCTTGAGATCGATACACACATTACGTTTACCCACATTGTGCTGAGTAAAATGGCTCGCAAGGTTACCGATGCGACTGCCATATGCACGCGTGAGATCGCCTCCCGGCGGTTCCACTTTTACGACGTCGGCGCCCAAGTCCGACAGCATGCGAGTAGCGAATGGGCCCGACAACGCGCGTGTCAGGTCGAGAACTTTAGTGCCCTCGAGTGGGAACGACATGCCAAGACCTCCGGGAACCGTTAAAGCTAGGGTAAACAGGAAGCAGCATGATACGCCGCCTCCTACCCACATTCGAGCGCTCGCTTGGCGTGCGCTACTGCCAGAAAAGACTCTGTTGGTAGGTCGTTACGAAGTTAGGCAATTGGCGCGGTTTTTTGCAATCGGGACTTAAGGCGCCAACAGGAAACGCAGCGCCCCGCAGCCTGAACCTAGCTCTGCCCAGTTATTAATATCCAAGTCCACTGCGGCAAGCGTTCCGGCCGCGTATATGAGTGCTAGATCGTCGGCGGGAGTCGTAAGCCAGCTTGCTAAATCGGCCACACCTGGCGCATGCGCGACGATGCATAACTGATCCACGTCGCGAGCCTGCTCCTTTATATACACACTTAGATCCGTCACTGAGGCATTGTAAAATTGCTCCAATACCGTAATTGGCGCCGTCCATCCGCCATGTTCCGCAACCAGCTCGGCGGTTTCGCGAGCCCGCAATGCCTCGGAGCACGCAATCGCGTCTGGTCGAATGTTGTCGTCGGCCATGCGCCGACCAAGCGCGCAGGCATGTTGTTTACCCAAGTTGGATAATGCGCGCGTAATATCAAGACCATTCGCGCTGGCAACTTCAGCATCGGCGTGACGGAGTATTAGTAATGACTTCATGTCTCGTTGGTATCCTGAAAATAGTCCGCGAGGGCAGCTTAACTAAAAACCATTAATTCGATGAATTCCTCGCTTAAGTGTAGCCTAAGAGAAGACAAACGAAAGCGCAAAAGATAAGCTCACGCTCGCCTGCGGCGATAGCTGCGGGATGACCTCGCGCAGCTATTTTTAGGTCCGCTATAGGGATCCTTCGTCGCACCGACGGATTACAGGCAACCCGTAAATGATCACTTAATGATGGAGACAGTTCAAAATGTCTGGCACTAAAAAACTAACCAGTGAAGAGCTCGAAGCATGGCGCACAACAAATATCGAGGACGTAATATGGCCCGAATTAGCCATCTGCGATGCGCATCATCATTTGTGGAATCACACGGGCGACAGATACTACGCAGCGGAACTCGCGGCCGATGTAGGAGACGGACATAACATCGCCCAAACCGTATACGTTGAATGTGGCTCGGACTATCGCACTGACGGACCTGCCGAGCTCGCGCCTGTTGGCGAGGTCGAGTTTGTTGTTTCGCAAGCACGCGAACTGGAAGCCATTGTTGGTCGACCGTTGATCACGGGGATCATTGGCTTTGCTGATTTGCGTCGCGGACGCGCCGTATCCGATGTGCTCAGCGCACATGTTGAGGCGGCTGGCGGGCGTTTTTCGGGGATCCGTCATGCCACGGCCTGGGATCAGCACGACGACATCGTGAACCACCAGCTCGATCCACCAGCACATTTGCTCCGCAATAGCGATTTTATTGCTGGCGCGAAAATACTGGGCGAGATGGACCTCACCTACGATGCGTGGATCTATCACCCCCAGATCCCCGAACTCATCGAATTCGCACGAGATGTTCCTGGCACTACGGTGGTGCTAGATCACCTTGGAGCGCCTGTGGGAATCGGGTCCTACGCAGGAAAAAAACCTGAAATAATGGCGTACTGTCGGGAACAGCTCGAAATCTTGGCCAAGCAACCCAATGTCCGACTAAAACTTGGCGGTATCGGCATGACTTTGTACGGCAACGGCTGGCACCGACAGCCGGCACCGCCGAGCTCAAAAGATATTGCCGACTCGTGGGGCGATCACATCCGTTGGTGCATAGATACGTTCGGGCCGGATCGGGTTATATTCGAATCGAACTTCCCCCCCGATCGCCGCTCGTGTAGTTACCGAACCTTGTGGAATGCTTTTAAACGAATTGCCGAACCCTACAGCCCAACCGAACGTTCACTCATGTTCCATGACGTTGCGGCGACGGTTTACCGATTAGGCTAGAAACTAAAGTTAACGGCGCGCCGCTCCTAGAAAAAATTGATCGAGGAATTCGCGTACGCAACCGTCGCCGCCGTTCCTCGTTAACACAACATCACAGGAAGCACGCACAGCCGGCATCGCATCTGCTGGACAGGCGGACAAGCCGGCGGCTTCGATAACGTCCACGTCGTTGAGGTCGTCGCCAACGTAGGCGACTTCATCCAGACTAATGTTGAGTTCCGCACACCACTCGTTGAGTATTTGAAGTTTTGGAGCCTGACCCGCATAACACCGTTCGATACCCATCATTTGTGCGCGTTTTTCGATCAATTTATCGGCGTAACTGTGGCTGATAATTGTCACCAACACGCCTTGCTGAATAGCCATCTTGATGCCGAGACCATCCTTGCAATTGAATTTCCTGAACTGATCACCAGATTCCATAATGTAAATGCCGCCGTCGGTTAGAGTGCCATCGACATCTAGGGCGATTAATTTGATCTTTGAAGCATCGATACTCATGCAAATTATTCCGATTTAAATAGGTTGTAGATGAGGAACAGGGTTCAAGTCCGCACCGCGCCAAGCATTGTCATGATTCGGAAACAGCAGACCCAAGGTCGTGTTGAACGACGAATTCAGATTAACTATCCGGCTATTTTGCAAGGCACATTAATCAAAAAATTATCTGCCAAGTGTAATCGAGTTTCGTGGACCTAGCAGCTCCGCAACAAGCCGATTGATCGAGCGCTAGTTTTCCCTAGTGCAGCACTGCCAGTTGGCTTAGCATGACAATATCCTAAAGCCATTGCATCCGAATCTCAGTATGCGAAACACACCGTCACGACAAACTTCAGCAACACTTATTGCCATGACCTTGCTGCTTATCTGCTCGTCACTTTCGGCGGCTCCGTCGCTTTCAAAGCGCGACGGCAAAGCGGTGTATAAAAAAGCTAATTGTGTCGGTTGCCACAAGTGGCATGGCGGCGGTGGCGGCGGGTACGGCGGTGTTGCGCAATCACTGCGAAAAACAAAGCTCGACGCCAGGTTGCTCAAATTGGTCGTGCAATGTGGACGACCAGGGACCGGCATGCCGTATCATCACCGGAAAGCTTACGCTGGCGAAAATCGGGATTGTTATGGCATGACAAAAACTGATCTCGGAGATGCCACGCCAACGCGCGCGCACTACTTTCTAAAAGAAGCAGAAGTAGACGCAGTGGTTGAATACGTGATTCAAAACGTCCAAGGGAAAGGTGCTCCAGATCACGCAGACTGCGTGGCATTTTGGGGACAGGACGCGAAACGTTGCCGGATGATGGCACCATAAAGACCAATCTGAGGGAGTTAGTCATTTGAAAATAATCGACCGTGTGCTCACGAGTGTTGCTTTGGTGACACTAAGTCTATCCGCATCAGCGGCCGACACGACCAGTCAACGCTTATTGAACTCCAGTGCGGAGCCACACAATTGGCTTCACCATCACGGCTCCTATAGTTCGCAACGTTTTGTGAACCTCAAAGAAATCAACCGAACAAACGTAGCAAAGCTGAAAGTCGCTTGGACCTACGCACTCGGCGGCACCACTGGCGGCGGCATTTGGCCAATTGCGGGCTTGGAATCAACACCGCTGGTGGAAGACGGTTTCATGTACGCGGTTGATGGTTGGGGCGTCGTGACCAAAATAGACGTGCATGGTGGTCGAGCTAAATTCGTCTGGCGAATGGACCCAGCAACCGACAAAGATTGGGCTGGTGAAATAGCCTGCTGCGGGGTGGACAACAAAGGTGTTGCCCTGTGGGGAAATCAAGTGTTGTCGCATACCTTGGATGGACGGCTGATCGCGACTAATAAAGACGACGGCGAAATAATTTGGGAAACGGAACTGGCCGATCCCGCCATCGGTGAAACCATCACTGTTGCGCCGCTTATTGTTAAAGACATAGCCATTAGTGGTGTG
>JBLFWZ010000215.1:0-8003 GCA_047611905.1 Gammaproteobacteria bacterium
GCAAGCGGCAATGTTCGACCATCTAAGCAATGGCCGTTTCATTATGGGCGTTGGTCCGGGCGGCTTGGTTTCAGATTTCGCCTTATTCGGCGTAATGGACAAAGATCGCATGGAGATGATGGAAGAGGCGCTCGATACCATGCTCGCATTATGGTCGGGCGAGCCGCCGTACAACATCCACGGAAAACATTGGGACATATCAATGGATAAGTGGACGCATCACGATATAAAGCTCGGTTACGTTCCTAAACCTTTCCAACAACCGCATCCGCCAGTGGCGATTTCCGCGATGAGCCCCAGTTCGAGTTCGTTGGGATTCGCTGGTCGACGTGGATACATGCCGCTGTCGGCAAACTTTATCGCCCAATGGTCACTAAAAACGCATTGGCCAGCGTACTGCGCCGGTGCGGCGGAAACAGGACTCACACCCGATCCCGAGCAGTGGCACGTTGCGCGCAGCATCTACGTCGATGAAACCGATGCCGCTGCCGAGAAATTCGTTAAGCAAGCCGGCGGAGCAATGGATTACTACTACGACTATCTATTCACGATTTTTGATCGAGGTAATCACAAAGCACCGTTTGTGGCTAATGTTGGTGACGACCCAGATAAGCTCACGCACGATCAAGTGCGCGATGCTTGCGTCATTCACGGCAGTCCCGAAACGGTAGCGCGTAAATTGCTTGAGATGCGTGAAGAGATCGGACATTTCGGAACCTTGCTCTACGCGGCACACGATTGGGTCGACAAGGCGCGGATGAAGAACTCCATGCGTTTGATGGCGGAAGAAGTAATGCCGATTGTGAATCAAGCACTCGACGCAAAAGCGGCGTAGTACGCCGGCGCATGAAGCGTGCGACTAGCAGCAGGCAAATTCAATAATCGGGAGAGACGCCGATGAAAGCGGTTTGGAATGGCGCGGTGATCGCGCAATCCAATGACACAGTGATCGTCGATGGGAATCATTATTTCCCTGGCGGATCGGTTACGCAGAGTTATCTTAGCCCGAGCGACAAAACCTCGGTGTGCGGGTGGAAAGGCACGGCTAACTACCACACGATAGTCGTCGACGGCGAGCAAAATGCGGATGCCGCCTGGTACTACGCGGACCCGAAATCTGCGGCGGAAAACATCAAGGACCACGTGGCGTTTTGGCGTGGAATAGAAATTGTTGCTTAGTATGGACTAGAAGTTATTGATCCCTGGTTGGCGAAAACCGAAATTAACTAAAGTTCTTGGGAACGAGGGATCGAGAAAGACATCGCAGCGCGCATGGGCTTGAACTGCACGCCCGGCTCGTTGAGCTGGCGCAAGCGTTAGCGAGGAAGTCAGTCGATGTTCGGGGCGCGCTGCGGCGTGAATTTGTCGCTGCTCCGGTCGGCAACGTGGCGTGGTGGTCTAGCGAGAGTTCGTCCATCGAGTTTATCGTAGCGATCGTCGGAGCAGATTGCCGCGGCGACCCGCTCCTGGAATTGTGCTCGGTTGCGCCTGCCTACTTTAATGCAGTGTATTGCCGGTCCGCGTCCTAAGAGAGTCGGTTTTGTACAGGTTGGCTGGAACCGATCGAGGTTTTGGCTCTGGCGCAAAAATATTATTCGACGAATTCGCCGCCAACTGATTAGTAATATGACTCCAGCAATAGATGCCTTACGGGCAGCTAGTGTTAAGTTCGATGTTCGCGCTTACACGCACGATCCGAATTCCCGCTCGTATGGACTAGAGGCGGCGGAGAAGCTCGGTCTGCCTCCTCGGCAAGTGTTTAAAAGCCTGGTTGTGGAACTCGAGGGCGGCGGGCTCTGCATGGGCATAATACCGGTAAGCCAGCAGTTAAATTTGAAGCGCTTGGCGAAATCGGCCGGCGCCAAACGCGCGACCATGGCGCCCGCAAAAACTGTTGAACGCGCGACCGGTTACGTGATGGGTGGGGTGAGCCCGTTTGGCCTGAAGCGAACAGTGCGTGCGTTTATCGACACCAGTGCAACGAATTACAATTCTGTTTTCGTCAGTGGTGGTAAGCGCGGGTTAGATTTGGAAATTTCGCCGCACGATTTACTGGTGGTGACGAATGGATGTTTGGCTGATCTGACTTGATCCTGGCATAGCGTATCTTTGGTTTAGACAGCGCGTGGTGCAATCGTTCGGAATATCGCTAAATCACGAGACACTAACTTTGGAGATTTAAAATGGACAAGCAAAAAACTCTCGGAGCAATTTTATTCGACGATTTCGAATTGCTCGATCTGTATGGGCCGCTAGAGATGTTCGGGAACCTCGGTCCAGAATTAAAAATCGTCACGATCGCCGAGCAAGCGGGCCCGATTCGTTCCGCCCAAGGACCCAGTACTTTGGCAGAATATTGTTTTGGGAGCGCGCCAATCCTTGATTTCGTACTCGTGCCGGGAGGCTATGGCACGTTTGAGCAGGCGCAAAATTCTGCCATGCTCGAATTCTTAACAACAAGGGCGCTTGGCGCAGAAGGGGTCATGTCGGTTTGTAGCGGATCGGGGGTTCTAGCGGGGGCCGGCTTGTTGGATGGCCGCAAAGCAACGACAAATAAATTGTTTTTCAGTGCCATCACCGAGGAATCTTCCCAGGTTGATTGGCAGAAAAATGCCCGCTGGGTAGAAGACGGTAACGTCTTTACTTCATCTGGGGTCTCTGCCGGAACGGATATGTCACTTGCCGTTATCGCAAAGCATTACGGCGTCGATCGCGCTCACGGTGTCGCACGAATGACTGAATACGACTGGCAGATGGATCCCAACAAAGATAATTTCAGTCAGTTTATAGACCAGGGCAATCTCGGTGAATATCTCGAATTGCTTGGAAAAACGTAAATCGCCATCGATATTCGCATACCAACGATGAATAGAAAATTTTGAGGAGACGAGCTAATGAGTGAGCGTCAATTGAGCTTCGGCTTGTGGTACGACTTTCGCAATCCACAGCAATGGCGACAAAGTGATACTGAGTTGTACGAAAAATGTATCGCGCAGATTGCACGCGCTGAAGAAATGGGCTTTGGTGACGTTTGGCTGTCGGAGCATCACTTTTTCGAAGATAGCTATTCGCCATCGATGCTACCGATCGGTTGCGCTATCGCCGCCAGGACTAAGACGATCCGCATCGGCACGAGCGTTTTGCTACTGCCACTTCATGATCCGGTCCGCGTTGCTGAAGACGCTGCAACTTTGGATGTAATCTCTGGCGGACGACTCGAACTTGGATTGGGAGTTGGTTACCGGAAAGAAGAATTCGAAGGCTGGCGTATCGATCCGAAAGAGCGCGCTCAACGGATGGAAGAGGGCATTGAAATTATTCAGCGATTATTTGCCGGTGAAAAATTTTCATTTGACGGAAAGCATTACCAATACACGGACATCCAACTGTACCCACGACCGGTGCAGCAGCCCCCAAACATATGGATAGCCGGGTTCAGTAATGTCGCGGTGCGGCGCGCGGCACGAGTCGGTTACGGTTACATTGCGACCGGACCTATCAATGATTTTTCGAAGAAGTATTGGGCAGAACTTGAGAAGAACGGAAAAGATCCGAAGAATCACGAAATAGCCGGTGGCCACATGTGGTTAATCGTATCGAAAGATCCTAAGAAGCGCTGGGCCGAAGCGGCCGAACATTTCGCCTATCAGCAAAACTGGTACGGCAAGTGGTTTCGCGAGGCCGGAATGACATTCATAACGGAGGTGGAACCTACGCAGAAATCGCTTGAAGAACACGGTTGCTTCATCGTCGAACCGGACCAAGCGAAGGAGATGATCAAGGAGTATGTAGCGGCAACCGGTACCTCGCGATTCTATTCGTGGGCGGTCCCGCCGGGCTTGGATCCGTCTTGGAGCGACGAGCATTTGGAACTGATGGCGACGGAAGTGATCCCCGCGTTCCGATAAGGTTTAGGCATTGGGATCGAGCGGACCACCGCCCGATCCCGAGCGCTTCAGTGTCGTCGCGTCTGGCTACAGAACCTTGAGTTGCCGACCTTCGCCCGTCAAGGCTATGTCCGCAAAACTTGCGTGCGCCCTGCGGTGGTTAAACGTGCTAACTACAATTAGCCAGACTGCCGTTATGCGTTTAGGTGGTGAACCCATCGATTTCGAGACATCGGTGAGCACGCTTCGTGTTTCCCCGTACCAGGTAGCGAGTTTGTCATCTTTGGAACGGACCACGAAATGGGTTTCGCGCTCGCTCCAGATCTTCACCGGGCATTGAAAAAACGACTCCGGTTCCAGACAGCTACTCCAAATCCAGCTTAGGTCTCGCCCATCGTCGAACTCTACAGCGACGGATACGTAATCGTGCGAAACCGCCCGATCTTCGCGATCGCGACTTGGGTTCTCGTCGAGCCGCCAGCGCCATTGGATAGTTGTAGAGTCGGCTAATGGGAAGTCCACTTCGTGACGCAGAATGCCTTGGTCGTCATTTGCCTGTGCACGGATAATGGCGCCATCGTCCGTTGTTAGCTTTTGATACAACGACGAATAGCCTGCCTCGTGCAAATAGTGCCACCCGCTCGGTGGTGAATCGTTACGCAGGTGGCGTTGCGTTTCTGCCATCACCATTGGCGGAATGGAATCCAACCCCGAAGCCCACTCCAGTAATTTTTCAACGTCGCTGTCATACACCACGATCGCAACCGAGATAGCGCCACGCAGTGCATCGTATAAATGTGTTCCAGACTTCAAGTTTCCGAACTGATCCGCCCACATGCCCATGTAGATGCCAAGCTCCAGGTCACCGGCAACGTCGGCAACGAAAGTACCCGTGTCTGAGCACAGATTGACGGCCCGTCCTTGGGTTGACCCATGACTTTGAATCCGCGCCCATAAATGGAATTGCGGACCGCCGCACAGATGTGGGTATCGCTCGGACCAGTGAATAACGCCCTCGGCAAACAGACTGTAAGCCTGGCCTTGTTGAACTTTAAGGCCGCTACGGTGCCATGGGGTTTGGTTGCCCGGGAGTTCCATCGTCCGCACGCTGACACCGCCATAGTCGTGCTCTAAATGCTCGAAAAATTCGGCGACTCTTGCAGGTTCGCCCGGCACGTATGTATTAATAGAGTTCACCACTTGGCTCGTCGGTAGAAACGTTTAGCTTAGCTCGACCTTGCTGATGCAACATCGTAGGATACCTGCCGAATCGATCATAATTCCACAATCAGCACGGGAATAACGCAATGGAAATACTGGAAATCGGAGATCTAAGAGAACGTTCAGGCTTGCGCATTGTTTTGGTAGCCGGCGCACCGAGTCCTTGGGGACAAGCCGCAAAAGCCATGATTGAGTTCAAAGGGCTGGATTATTCTGCGGGTCACTTGATTCCTGGCGATGCCAATTCCGAGGTTGTCGAATGGTCGGGCGTAAACAGCGGTCCGGTGGTCGCGTGGAATGACGAGAAACCCATCGACCGGTGGAACGATATTTTATTCCTCTTGGAGCGCTTAGCTCCGAATAAACCTCTAGTGCCGGACGATCCGCAGGACCGAGTGGAATTTTTCGGCATGGCCCACGAAATAAATGGTGAATTCGGACTTGGCTGGAACCGACGGTTAATGATGTTTGGCCCGATCCTTGAATCTGGCCAGGCGCCGGATGGTATGAAACTGATGGGCGACAAATACAACTACAATAAGACGGACGCCGAGCTGGCGAGCCGTCGCATCGTCGGTACGTTGACGCAGTTGTCCAATCGTCTTAAGAAACAGAAAGCCGCCGGCAGTAATTATTTTATCGGTAGCTCGCCCACCGCAATGGATTTCTACTGGACGGCGTTCTCGAACTTGGTCGAAATAATTTCGTGGGAAAAAATTCCCGTCGCGGAACCCATGCGGCCGCTGTTCGATCAGGGCGATCCGGCAATTGCCGCCGCATTCGATTCCATGTTGCGCGAACACAGGGATCGATTTTTCGATCAATACTTTAAATCGCCAATGGAATTCTGATTCGCATGAATCGGAAAACTAGTAACGCCTCTGAAACAGTATTTTATGGAGTAAGCGCATGAGCGTGCGTCTTGGGTTCGGCCTGGCAAATTATCCCTTCGACAGTCCACGAAGTTACTTTCGGTGGGCTGAGTATTTGGAAGCAAGCGGTGTTGATTCTATGTGGCAATCAGACCGACTGGTTTCCAGCGACAGCTACCTGGAGTCGCTCAGCGCGCTCGCCACATTGGCAGGCTGCACGGAAAAAATTAAATTTGGCATGAATGCAATTGTCGCACCGCTTCGAGATCCGCTGGTGCTGGCAAAGCAATGCGCCACAATCGATTATCTAAGTAACGGCCGTTTGCTACCGATGTTCGGTGTTGGTTATCCGAATGCCGCGGAATGGTCTGCTATGGGTAAGAGCGCCGATCATCGCGGTTCAATAGCGAACGAAATGTTCGAATTAATGACGCGGCTGTGGAGTGAAGAATCAGTCGACTATGACGGTAAGTATTACCAATATAAAGAGGCAACAATTGCTCCCCGACCGATTCAGCAACCCATCCCCCTGTGGATAGGCGGCTCAAGTGCCGCCGCAGCTAAACGCACAGCGCGTCTTGGCAGCGGTTGGATAGGTGGCGCGGCAACCCCTGCGGATGTGGCGAAAACGATTGGCATGATTAAGGCAGAGTTAGCGGTCGTCGGTCGAACCATCGACGACGATCATTATGGTGCCTCAATTGCTTTTCGAATTGGATCAGTAGACGACGACGCGGTGGTGAATTCGCCATTCCTCCAGCGCACGGGTATCGGTTCGGAAATCGATCTGAATCCATTATTTTGTATTGGTGACGCGGCTAAGTTGACTCAACGGTTGCGCGACTATGTTGCCGCCGGCGCGTCAAAATTCGTTCTGTTCCCAGTAACATCCGGGGATACAGACACATTTGAGCAAACACGCCGAGTTATCGAAGAAGTAAAACCATTGATCGAGGATTAAGGAGCGCTAAGCCAAATGACCGAAGCGACTGTATTGACGAGCGTTGAGAACAAAGTCATGACGATTGTTCTCAATCGTCCACAAGTTTTAAACGCCTATAACCGCACCATGCATGACGAGCTGCTCGCGGCATTTGATGAGGCGGATGCCAACGACGCCGTACGGGTCGTTATTCTTACCGGCTCCGGGCGCGGATTTTGCGCCGGTGCGGATCTCGGCGCTGGCGCAAGTACGTTCGACCGGGCCGAGACGCAGAACATAGAAACACATCGCGATGGTGGCGGCGAACTAACGCAACGAATTTTTCGTTGTCGCAAACCGGTCATCGCGGCGATCAATGGGCCTGCAACTGGCGTCGGTTTAACGATGACGTTACCGTGCGATTTTCGTCTCGCCAGTACGGCGTCGAAGATGGGCTTCGTATTCGTCCAACGAGGAATTGCGCCGGACGCATGCAGCTCTTGGTTCGCACCTAGAGTCGTGGGCATTACGAAAGCCCTTGATTGGTTTTTGACTGGACGCGTATTCAGTGCGCAAGAAGCATTTGAGGGCGGCTTAGTCAGTGAATTGTTAGCTCCGGACGACTTGTTGCCTAGGGCGCATGAAATTGCACGCTCGATCGCCGATAAGACCAGCGCAGTGTCGGCGGCGATCGTGCGTAAACTGTTGTGGCAAATGTTAGGTTCTGCGGACCCCGAAGATGCTTTTAAGAAAGAATCTAAGGCGCTGTTCTTCGTTGGAAGTGGTGCCGATGCACGCGAGGGAGTTAATAGCTTTCTCGAAAAGCGCGCGGCACAGTTTACGATGTCGGCGTCGCGGGATTTTCCAGACTTTCTCGATGATTGAACGAGCAGATGCATAAGAGAAAGTTGAGTACGCGGCAAAGTAGCGAGAACCTTCGTTGAGCGTCCATCAGGAGTCGCCCGACGGCACAGTGTCGCCGCGTGAGTTCAATGCGGCAAGCTATTTCATCGATCGACATATTGGCGCGAACAGGCTCGATAAAATTGCCATCATCGACGATGACGGCCGCTATTCGTTTGGTGAGTTATGTGTCCGGGT
>JBLFWZ010000216.1:0-7993 GCA_047611905.1 Gammaproteobacteria bacterium
TCGTCTTATCCAAGGCGCTGTCTGGCGATTAGGTACCCGTTGGCGCGGTGTTGTGTCGAACCTGGATCTACGAGCGAGTATTTAGTTAGCTCGATCGGGCAGTTGTTTGTTCGACGACGTTCAGTCAGGGGAGTCTGGCCATGGTGGCCGGATTAGCCACCTTGTCGGTGCTAGATGACGAATGCCTGGAGTCGCCTGCTGAACAGACTGGAAATTATTTAGGTCGTAATCTACTCGCCATGCAGCCTCGTTATGAATTTATTAAAGCCATTCGCTGGCGCGGTCTGATGATCGCAATCGAGTTTGAAGAACCGGATAGTTTCGGCCTTAAAGGCGCGGGGCGTCTAGCGCACCGAATGGATAAAAGCTTATTTCCACAGGCGATCACCATGCCGTTGCTAGATGACCACCACGTTTTGACGCAGGTAGCGGGACATCACATCGATGTTATTAAACTGATCCCGCCGTCGAATTTAAGCGAAGCTGATTGCGACTGGTTTTTAAACGCCTTCGACGAAACGATGCAAAAACTGCACCGGTCTTCGGGACCCGTGTGGGAAGCGCTAGGTAAAATCGGCAAGAATGCGCTTCGCGGCCGCGGTCAACCTGTGGTCATCGCAAATACCGGGTAAATCTCACTCGTTGCTGCGTTGCAAGCGACCATCGCGTGACGAATCGCCCAAGCACACGATACCGAGCGAAGCCGCGCGGCTGCCGCCTAGGTGCGATTGTCGCGAATGGGTCACCGGATAAATTACCGAGAGCTAACGCGGTCAAACAAATACTCGCAATAATCTACTTAGCGACTAGCATGTATGTAGCCACGAAGAGGATGCAGCGCTATCAGTGATTCATCAATAAGTTCGGAGCTTGGCGACCAGAACCCAGATAGCGGTGGGCCGCTAACCATCGCCGACGCAGCGCGATTGGCAGATATTTCTCGATCGAAATTGTATCGCGATATCTCGAAGGGAATTGTATCTTCCATAACTACCGACCAGGGCATTTTGGCAATCGCAGCTGAAGAGTTTCGCCGCGTTTACGGTGAGCTAAGCGCGCCAGCAGAGCCCGCGGCCTTGAACGCGGATCCAATATCTAGTGGAAACGCCGGTCTGGAAGACGAGATTGCGGCTTTAAAAATGCAAGTAGATGCACTCCATGCTGAATTAGCGACAACGCAAACCCAAGCGCGCGAGCAACGCGAGGAGCTTGACGAGTTGCTCGCGGAGCGCGAAGCACACGAGTCAAACAATACATCCGAACTCGAAAACGTCAGTCCTCAACATGGCGCACTCGAGAGCGGCGCAAGAACTCATCATGAACAGGAGTCACAATCGAGATCCGGTTTAGCGAGTCGACGCCGAGGCTGGCACCGGTTGACAGATCGCGTGCTGAAGTGGGTTGCTATTGGTGCCTTCGTACTAGCAGCCTGCGGGATCGTCACTACCGTGATCTATTCATTCAGTGTTTCGGAATCTTCCCCCGCAGGCTCGAGTTCGCGACGCTAGGAATTTCTCCGACCGGACCGAACGGTAAGCCGGTTACGTGACGTTTGCGCTGGCAAACAATAAAGATCCCGCAAGGCATACTTCGACGACGAAATAGACGAGCGGATAGCGACCCAGTGAACGGTCTATCGCGACCGACACGACGCGGCCTAACGCCATCCCTATAAATGCTACCGCGACGGTGAGTAACACCCCAGAACGAATCGCTTCGTTGTCTATGCACGCATATAGGACGACCGCTATGGCGACACCAAAGCCGCCGTAAACCGCGCGTACTGCGTTTCGCATGTCTGGTGGCATCTCGAGGACACCAAAATATCCGGTGACAAACACCGGTTACACTAGAGCGACAACGCCCATCATGAAAAAGAAAGCACAATTCAACTCGATCAGAAGTATCGCCACACATCACCTCTCAATAACAGACGGACAAGATCATTGCTGCATCGCAGCATCTGTTCGCCGATCATTAATACCGTGAAATGCGAGCGCGTCGTTCTCGCAAGAAGTTTGGGCAAACGGCCTGCCGGATTCAATTACTAAGGTGATTACCTTTGAAGCGTCGTGCTGAGCACGGTTATTCGCTTGTTTTTGCGCGGCAAGAGCCGAATAATGTAGTTACTTAACTGGAGGACTTAGCATGGAAAACACCAACAAAGAATTTGAAATTTTAGGACTCAATCATGTTGCCATGGTGTGTAGCGACATGGAACGCACCATCGATTTTTATACGAACGTCCTGGGCATGAAGCTCACTAAGTCGTTCGATTTACCTGGCGGTCTGGGGCAGCATTTTTTCTTCAGCATGGGCGGTCGTGAATGCTTAGCGTTCTTTTGGTTCACTGAAGCGCAAAATAGAGTCCCCGGCGTGTCAAACCCGCGTGCCAATATTGACCCCGCGAAAGTGTTCGCTGATCCAACCGCGATAACGTCCTCGCATGGTTCGATGAACCATTTCGCGTTCAATGTACCGGCTGACAAGATTGACGAATACCGACAGAAATTGATCGACAAAGGTGTCGATGTTAGTCCGTTAATGCATCACGACAACTCAGAGATGCAGGCGTCCGACGAAGTTCATTCAGGAACATGGGTCAGTTCGATTTATTTCCAAGATCCGGACGGGATCCTCCTCGAGTTCGCCGCATGGCAACGCGAATTCAGCGCAGGTATGGGAGACGTCGCAGATACGAAGGGTGCAACACCGGCAGATGTATCGAAGTATCGAAAGGTGACTGAGGAATTCGCAAAGCAAATGGCGGAACTAGAAACCGCTTAAGCCATCGCAAGAAAAATTTTTCAGCTATAGACGATGGGGGGGATCCGTGATGATTCCCCATTCGTCTCCGACTCGATCGACGGGTCCTTGGTCCGGGTCTATTTCGCCGGCAATTGCTGCAAGCGCGCAGCGCAGTTTGTCTTTAACGCTTTGGTAAGAATTTGCGAGGGACATACACGGCTAGAAATCTAGGTCCGTCCAACAAATTCTTGGGTTCAATCGATCCCAGTGTCACGACAGTTATTTTCCTCAAGCTTCGAGTTCTATAGGAGAGATAGATGCGTCGATGTGAATCGAGCCAAACCTTCGTGGGTCTATTGGCAAATCGCCTCGGCGTATTTATGCTCGTAAGCGCCGTCGTGATTAGCAGCACGCAATGTTTAGCCGAGACGAATGGGCAGAAATGGCACCATCTCGACAACGGCACGTTTCGAAATCCAGTTGGCAGCGCGCAAGGCACGGCGACATTCGGCGACATGCTGTCATTCTTCGGACGCCGGATGCGTGACAAACCACCTCAGGTGCCACCGACACACGTCGTCCCTCAAACGCAGGCGTTGCAAACCTACAACGCAACGGCCGGCCAAGACACCGTAACGTGGTTAGGTCACGCCGCATTCTTGCTACGTCTAAATGGTAAGACTGTGCTGACGGATCCGTATTTGACCAAACGAGCTGGTCGTCTCGGCCTCGGACCGAACCGTTACGTCGAACCCGGCCTGGCACTCGCATCGTTACCGCCCATCGATGTCGTGCTCGTCAGCCATAATCACTACGATCATTTGGACGCTAATACGATAGAGGCATTGCCAAACAAAGATCGTATCCACGTGGTCGTGCCGCTTGGACTCGGCGAGTTTTTCGAACAACGCGGTTACGTCAATGTGATTGAGCGTGATTGGTATGAAAGCACGTCGATCGACGGTATCGAAATTCAAGTACTACCCGCGATTCATTTTTCTCGACGAGGCGCGTTCGACCGTAACCGAACTTTGTGGGGCGGCTTCGCAATTCGTACTCCGACAATCAAAATTTATCATTCGGGAGATACCGGCTACGGTCCCGTATTCAAAGAAATCGGTGAGCGCGCGGGACCCTTCGACCTCGCCCTGGTTGCGATCGGCGCGTATTTGCCGACTAGCATCATGAAACCCGTTCACCTCACCCCGGAAGAGGCCTTAGCTGTTGTCGATGACGTAAAAGCGGACGTGGCCGTAGGCATGCACTGGGGTACCGTGCAACTAACGGACGAAGATCCGTTTGAGCCGCCCGAGCGCTTTCGGGCTGCCGCGAGTGCACGCGGTTGGTCGGCAAATCGTGCGCAAGTGATGCGTATTGGCGAAACGAAGCCGCTGTCCAAATTATTGGAAAAACAATCTACGAACTAGGTAATTCGTGTTTGATTGGGCTGCGCCGCGTGGAAATATTTTTGTAAGTCGGGCAGTAAAAATCTAAAGCCGAAAATGAGATCGTCGAGCGTATTGACGGGCTTCGGGAACCAAACGGAGTAGACGCCCCAACGCGACTCATCTGCCGGTAGTATCTCCGTACATTCGCCTATTCCGATCTGCCAGAGAAGATCCGCGCGCGACCCATCTGGCGCGACGACAAAGCCATCGCCACTCATATCAGGGGCGTTCTCAAGGAATTCGGTGATAGCACCAAAAAACCATCCCTCAAATTCCGTCGCAGCAATTACTGGGTATCCATGACAAATAAGTACATCGTCTGTGCCAGCCACATTGCGCCGCTCTACCAGCTTTGACATGATGGCTTGCGTGTCGTGCGCTGTTGGAATTGGATCGACATAAAACTTCGCGACACGAACCCGGCCATGGCGTGTCGCGAATTGATGGTCGTTCTATCGATCACGGAAAGCCGGAATAACATGCTTGGCAAAAAGCTCATTGGAACGTGAACTCTTCTTCGGATCGATGCCGGCGAAGTGCGTGGAACTGATGAAATCCGTGCAAGTAAATTCCTTACAAAACGTATCAAGCTTTTCCGCGACTTGGTCCGGTGTTCCGGCCATAATCGCACCATCAGCCATAGCCGACGTGCGAATGTCTTCAGGCCGTTTAAACGGGAGAGGTTGGTCGTCGCCCTCGACGTCGGCTGCTTCTCCTAGCACTCGTTCGTAGTAACCGAAAACGTGAGCAAGGTGTTCCTGAATATCTTCCCACGCTTGATCTTCAGATTCCGCGCAATAGACCATGCGCAATTGAGCGATTTTGAACTTGGACGGATCGTGCCCTAATTTTTGCAAGGTCTCCAAATACAACGGGGCGGGATCGGGTCCCAATGTAGTCATGAGATTAGCGCCGAATTCGGCCGCTCGTCGGATCGCTTTGGGACCACGCGCACCAATCCATAACGGCGGGTGGGGTTGTTGGACGGGCTTCGGCGTTAGAGTTAATTCTTTGGTTTGAGTAAATTTTCCATCGAATGTCACTTTCTCTTCAGTAAATAGACGCTGCATGAGTTCGATACCCTCCACGAAGCGCGGCGCACGTTCGCTACGGTCCATGCAAAAAGCATTAAATTCATCGTGTGTGTAGCCCATACCAACACCAATATCGAAGCGTCCATCTGAAACGATATCTGCCAAGGTGATGTCTTCAGCGGCGCGCACGGGATGCATAAAGGGCAGGATCAGAACAAACGTGCCAATACGAATTTTCGTCGTGACGGCGGCGACGGCGGCAGCCATAGAAAGCGATGCCGGGTTGTAAGCGTCTTCGGTAAAGTGATGCTCGGTGAGCCAAACGTTGTCGTAACCTAGGGCTTCGGCTTCGATCATTTGATTGAGCATCGTGCGATAAAATTTGGCTGGCGGGATGTGCCAACGCTGAGGGTTTCGAAAATCGTACATAATGCCAAATCGCATATCGTTCTCCCGAGTTATCGTTTGTTATGCTGCGCCCGTCTCGCCATCGACAGACTTTTGTAAACAAGATTTTTATGGCTTACGAACAATGCCCGCGAGTGGTCAATTGCGAGCAGAGCGTTGGTTAATATAACCTTAGTCCTTAACCTGATCTATTGACCCAATTTTCGATGAATAACACTTATGGATAAGCCCACTAGCCGCACCGCCTTCGCCTTGTTGCATGAAATGACGAGTCACGACCCCGATCACGAGTGCATCGTTGATGGTGAGCGACGTTGGTCTTACGGCAAGTTCGTCAAAGACGTACAGCGCAGCGCGTGTGCGCTGCTAGCGCATGGCATCGAACGCGGTGACCGAGTTGGGATCCTGGCCGGCAATTGTGCCGAATGGTTGATTGCCGATTTCGCCATCATGTCGCTCGGCGCGATTAGCGTTGGCTTAAACACCTGGTCGAGCGCTAATGAACTCGCCTATCAGCTAGAACATTCTGGCGTCCGGCTGTTATTTATCGAGCCGACATTTCGTGACCGGGATTTCATGCAACTCGTTGCAGATGCGCGAGCGATCGCGGGTGATTTTCCTATCTTAGACAATCTCGTTGTGATTGCGGACAAGGCATCGGCGCCGCATATCAGTTGGGAAACGTTCAACGCTTCTGCGGAGCAAGTGACTGACGCCAAGCTCGCCGCCGCGCAATCCAGCGTTGAGCCCACCGACGTCGCCTGCTTGCTCTATACGTCGGGCTCCACGGCCTTACCGAAAGGTGTCCCGTTGCTACACCGTGGGCTGATCGAAAATATGTGGGAGATCGGCGAGCGGCAGCAATTAGACGGCGACGATCGTCTGTGGCTCGCGGTTTCGCTATTTTGGTCTTTGGCGTGCGTTAACGCCTTGTTTGCGTTGCTGAGCCATCGCGGCACAATTGTATTGCAACACCACTTTGATGCTGGAGCTGCGCTGCAGCTGATTGAACAGGAGCGCTGCTCGGTATTTTACGGAACACCGAATATGGCGCTCGCATTAACGGAACATCCGGATCTGGCGAAACACGATTTAGGCAGTTTACGTACTGGGGTTACGATCGGGACGCCGCCACAGATTGCTCGCGTTGCCGAACTAGGGGTCGCACAAATATGTAATGTTTACGGCCTCACCGAGGCCTATGGCAATTCGACCGTTACCGAAGCATCGCTCGCTTTCGATAAACGTATTGAGACGGTCGGTCGCGGATTACAGGGTGTTGAAGTGCGTACGGTTGACGCCAACGATGTCGCGCGGCCCACTGGCGAGGTTGGGGAAGTCCAGTTGCGCGGTAATGTCACCCCCGGGTACTGGAACGACCCCGAGCGAACCGCCGAATCATTCACCGAGGATGGTTGGTTTCGAACCGGCGATCTGGGACTGCTCGATGACGACGGCTATCTCTACTATCGGGGTCGCTTGAAGGAGATGGTGAAAACCGGCGGTATCAACGTGGCGCCGGCCGAAGTCGAACAAGCCTTAAGCACTCATGCGGCAATCGAACTCGCGTTTGTCACCGGCATCCCGGATCCGCGATTAGACGAGACCTTAGCGGCAGTGATTGTGCTCCGCAAAGGACATACTGCCGATGAAGCAAGTTTACGCGAGCACTGCCGCGAGACCCTTGCGCCGTACAAGACGCCTCGGCATTTTCGTTTCGTCGACGCGGCGGCGCTGCCGTTAACTACAACTGGAAAATTACAAAGAAAACGTCTAGGTGAATTTTTCGGCGTCGAGGCCGTGTGACGTTTCTTCTAGCGCGCCTACCGTCGACGTTTCATTTCATTCGACGATAGGTGTTTCCCCGGCGAGGACTTTGCCGAATACTTGCGCATCCACGTTGCCGCCGCTCAAAACCACGCCAACGGACTTACCCCGCATTTGATCGCGCTCTTGTAGCAGGGCTGCGAGGGTCGCTGCTCCCGCGCCTTCAGCAACGTTATGCGTATCGCGAAAATAAATTCGCATTGCGTTAGCAACTTCGTCGTCGTTAACAGCGACGATTCGCGCTAAGCCGTTGGAATAAATATCGAACGCTTCTTGGACAGGAACTCGCACCGCCATGCCATCGGCGAAGGTATTGGCAGATTCGGTTTCGACGAGTTTGCCGGACTCGAACGATGCCTTCGCGCCAGCAGCCAATGTCGACACCACGCCGACCACTTTCGTTTTTAGACCTAATGCATCGCGCACAGCGATAATGCCGCAGACACCAGTGCCGCAGCCAATTGGCGCGTAGACCGTATCCAAATTACCGGCGGTTTTAAATAGCTCGAAGGCGTATGTTGCCACGCC
>JBLFWZ010000217.1:0-7992 GCA_047611905.1 Gammaproteobacteria bacterium
ACTGATCCGAGTAAAGTTCGCGATATCAATCACCAAGGGAAATATTACTCCGTGCCTGGCCCGCATCTGAGCGAACCTTCTGCGCAACGCACGCCGTTTCTCTTTCAAGCAGGCGCGTCGGCGCGCGGCAGACTGTTCGCCGCGGAACACGCGGAAGCAGTGTTTTTGACTGGTACAAATCCGGAAGACATGCGTCCGATTGTCGATCTCCTACGCATGCAAATCGCGCAGCAAGGCAGAGATCCGCGCAGCGTAAAATTGATCATGATGCTCACGCCAGTGGTCGCCGCAACGGATGCGCAAGCCAAACTCAAACTACAAGATATCGTTGATCACAGTAGCGTGGACGCGGCGCTCGCTCTGTTTGGTGGCTGGACGGGTGCGGACTTGTCGAGCGCACCGCGAGATCAGCCGCTACAAAAATTTCAAGGCGAGAGTGTGCGCGCGATGCACGACATGCTAACGAGAGTGGACAGCACACTAGTGTGGACGACACAACGCTTAGCAGAATGGTTAAGTGTCGGCGGTATGAGTGCATCGATGCACGGCTCTCCCTCGACAATCGTCGACGAAATGGAACGTTGGATGGAAGTCGCCGATGTTGATGGATTTAATCTTGCTCGGGTGACCGCGCCAGGCACTATGGAAGACTTTATCGAACTTGTGGTTCCTGAACTGCGACGTCGCGGTCACGTCCCTGAAGTGCCGCCCCCGGCTATGACGATGCGCGAACGATTCGGCGGTGGCGCTCGACTAGCGGAATCCCATCCAGGCGCCGCAAAGAAAACGACAGCGCCCGTAACCTTAGAAACCAGGCCGCGGAAAATAGGATTGTTCGCGACTTTCGAAGCGCAGCCCGGCAAACAGGACGAATTGATCGAATGGCTGCATAATTCTCTCGAAGATGTACTCGCAGAACCCGGCACAATTACTTGGTATGCGTTCCGAATCGACGAGACTCATTTTGGGATTTTCGACAGCTTCGATGATGAAACGGGTCGACAAGCACACGTTAATGGGAAGTTCACCGAATCTCTGGGGAGAATAACAACGCAGCTGCTAACCGGCCCTCCCGAGGTACGTCTAGTCGATCTGCTGGCGATAAAATCCGCTTAGCATTTCGGCGACAGTATATTTATGTCGTGTCCACAAACGGTCTATCCAGTATTTCTTGGAATTAAAACTACTGTCCCCGAAACGACATGGATCTCAAAATGCGACTTGCTGCTTTTACCACGCTCACCGCACTCATTTTGGGCATTGCAGCAGACACAGCAGCACTTGGAAGGACTGGTGAAGCCGTTTATCGAGAAACCTGTGCGAGTTGTCATGATTCCGGTGTTGCACGCATGCCTTCGCGCCAAGTTCTCGCAGACATCGCACCCGGTCGCATTGTCACGGCGCTTGAAACCGAGGCGATGCGTGTCGTTGGGACTTTTCAACTCGACGGGCCAGAGCGAGTTGCGGTCGCCGAGTTCGTAACGGGAAAAACCTACGATGCAAATTGGGCCGCGAGCGACAACGCATGCTCTGAAAACGCCGCGTGGCCAGTTGACGATCCGTTTGCGAAACCGCATGGGAACGGTTGGGGCAATGGACTAAGCAATACTCGCTATCAGACGCCAGCAAACGCGGGAATGCATGCGACAGACGTACCCGAGTTCGAGCTGAAATGGGCTTTCGCCCATCCCGGCGAAACATTCGTGGAATCGCAACCTACAGTCGTCGGTGGCCGAGTGTTTATTGGTAGCCCAAGTGGCGCGGTCTATGCCTTAGATGCGGAAACGGGATGTACTTACTGGACTTTTCAAGCGAGTGCGTCTGTCAAATCGGCGGTCACGATTGGCCGGCTATCAACGAATAGTTATGGCGTCTTTTTTGGCGATCAAAGCGGTAAGGTTTAATCGGTAGATGCTGCGAATGGCGAGTTGCGCTGGCAGGACCAAGGTGACAACCACCCGTCGGCAAGGGTTACAGGTAGCGTGCAATTTTATGATGGCCGGGTCTACGTGCCGGTGGCCTCGCTCGAAGAAGCCTTGGCCATGGATGCAAACTATCTGTGCTGCGTTTTCCGCGGCAGCGTTATCTCCTACGACGCATTGAGCGGCAAGCAGGTGTGGAAACAGTACACGATTACCGAACAACCGACGGCCACAGGAAAAACCACAGACGGCAAACCGATGATAGGCCCGTCCGGCGCTGCCGTCTGGTCTGCGGTGACTATCGATCAGGCACGCAATCGACTGTACATCGGTACTGGCGATAATTATTCCAACCCCACGTCGGATACAAGCGACGCAATAGTCGCTCTTGATCTCAACACCGGTGAACCTATCTGGACTTACCAGGGGAGCGCCGGCGATGCGTGGACTGTTGGCTGCACAACTGTCCAGAAAGTAAATTGTCCGGAAGACGAAGGCCCCGATGTCGATATGGGCGCCTCGCCAATATTGGTCACGCGATCCGATGGCACACAGATTTTGTTAGCGGCCCAAAATAACGGCGTGGCTCACGCCATAGATCCAGATAAGCAAGGTGCAGTGTTGTGGAAACGCAAGGTCGCCGAAGGGGGCGTCCAAGGTGGGCTCCAATGGGGGCAGGCAACAGACGGAAAAGTCGTATACACCTCTCTGTCGGATTCACGGTGGTTGTCGGACTCGAATATCTCGGCCGATGTCGAACTGGATCCGAACGCGGGTGGCGGCCTCGTCGCGCTTGAACTAGG
Source organism: Gammaproteobacteria bacterium (assembly GCA_047611905.1). GTDB lineage: Bacteria > Pseudomonadota > Gammaproteobacteria > UBA11873. The sequence goes on from JBLFWZ010000217.1 coordinate 2,726, forward strand.
TAATGGAGAAGTGTTGTGGGAAGCACCGCCGATCAGTTGCGCCGGCCGCGAACGCTGCAGCCCAGCTCAACCAGCTGCAGTGACTGCCATTGAAGGCGTGGTGTTCTCCGGATCAGTAAGCGGCGAGATGCGTGCGTTCGCCAGCGCCACCGGCAAGGAAATCTGGCGATACGATACCGTGCGTGATTTTGACACTGTGAATGGCGCGAAAGGCCGCGGCGGTGCAATCGATCAAGGAGGCGCTGTGATCGTTGATGGCTCCGTCTACTTCAATTCCGGTTACGCAAAGTGGGGCGCGAATCCGGGCAACGTGTTGCTCGTGTTCGGGCTGGCCGACTGAAACAACGTCAGCTCGATCAATGCGCTTCGAAATTGAGGTGCCTGCGATTAATTATTTCGGCCGCAAACCCATCCGGCTTACAGACCACCGACGGACGCTCGAACGCCATATCAAGGGCCGTTTATCGACTTACTCAGTCGGCCTGACAGAGCGCAAAATTGACCAACGAAAGATGTCGGTAAAAACCGCACGTAATTTGCGCGCATTGAGGCTAGGCGACCAAAGTGCTCGAGAGACGATTTCTTTAGTTCGCCGCAATAAACACTTTGCCGTCTACTAAATTCTCACCTTAGTAGGCAGACCCTGGTTTGTTAACTATCGGAATAGTTTGGATGGGTCGCCGCGTCAAATGCGTCCTGGACGAAGTCGCCCATGGCGAGTGCATCATTGGGGTTCAGATGATCCGGTACGCTATCGAACTCGAAGAATCCGTTGTCATCCAGCAGATCCCATCTTGGATCATCTAGTGCATTTTCAAGTTGCGTATCGCTTGGTTCGTAGTTGTGCAGTTTCATGGTCATGCTCCATTACGAGTTTCTTGAAAGTGACTTCAAACTACTCCCCTTGGAGGCGAAAACGTGTGACGTAGGTCGCCAAAAATTGTGACAAGTTGTCAACATTGACTCGAATGATTAAAACACTCGGCGGTAGTGCCGCGGTGAAACAGAACGTTTTACTTTTGATGCACCGCAAAACGGCGAGCAGATAATTTTCCGCGTCGAAAAATAACCCTACGAACTACTCTGCATGTTAACTGCTGTCCGTAATTATCAGTCGCTAATAGAACACGACGCAGCAGGACATTGCGTGCGCCAACGAGATGACGAAATTTCCAAAGCGGCAATCGTATTGTTTATTGGTGACAGCTTGGTGAATTCGCGCCTGTAAACGGCTGCTGAGTTTTATATTCCATACTGAGTAAACTATTATCAAAACGTCCACATCGCGCCTGCGCGAATTTTAGATCAACAGCGCCGAGCTCGTTTGATCCCTTTAACGGAGAAATTCGAATGTTAGTCAGCACCAATCTTAGAAACTGGGGTACGAGTTCTGAACCCAGCACGATGGTCGAATGTGCATTGTTCGCCGAAACAGCCGGCATCGACACGATCTGGGTTAACGAACGCCTGCACACACCAGCCGGAATGGGCTGGAGCGCAGATGACGGCGGCCGTTACCTCGATTGTCTGATGGCGTTGACATTTATCGCAGCGCGCACCCAACGTATTCAACTCGGCACCGGTGTACTGAACGTGCCCTATAGGCTGCCGTTTCAGTTGGTGAAGCAGGTTGCAAGCTTGCAGGAATTGTCAGGCAATCGTTTCCGATTTGGCATTGGAACAGGTTGGAACGAAACGGAATTCGAGGTGCTTGGTGTGCCCTATAAGCGGCGTGGCAAGCTAACGGACGAGGCGCTAAAACTGTTTCACGCGGCATTTGAGAACGACACTGTCAACGTCAACGACGTTCAGTTCCCTGTGTTGCCCCGACCTGCTCGCCCCCCGGTTTACGTCGGTGGCGGCAGCGATGCAGCATTGAAACGTACCGTCAATTTCGGCGACGGGTGGATCGCTGCCGGCAAATCTCCCGAAGAAATCGCAGCACCGAAACAACGATTGTTTGAACTAGCCGAGGCAGCTGGAAAGCCGAGACCGCGGATTATTGCAATGAAGACCTTACCGCTCGAGGACCTCGGTGCGGCTGTCGAAATGGCGCAGGCCTTTGCTGCCGCCGGCTGCGATGAGTTCGTGCACGCCGGTGGCTATGCAGATAGTGCCGCGTACAAACAACGGATCGAGGCGATTGCGGAACGCGTTATTCCCGCGGTTGCGTGATGATGTGACTAGGTGTCATGGACGACTTGGCTCCACCTAACGCACGAAGTGCTAGCAGGCACCCACTAAGAAGCCGCGTGGTCCCCTGGCAAAGGATTAAACCTCGTATTGCGAAAGTCACGACATAATCGGTGGTGATTTATTTCAATGCCTACGCTCGCCAACCGACGAATAAAACGTTGCCGTGTTGCTCAGTGGTCGCACGCATCGTTGCGGCGATGTCGGCGTAGATCCCAACTAGAACAGGCAAGCAAATGTTACGGCCCGCAATGGCGGCTATCGATGTGAGAAAAGAGCAACCATTCTCGGTGAGACCCTAGGGACTTGCAGCGGGTTTTGCCTAGCTGAAGCGATGCGAATGTCTCTGCCTAAAGCAATGAACAAAATGGGTCTGAACTCAGTTTTCGATAGAGAGAAATGAAAGGAACAAGCCTGGCCAAAAATATTTTGCAATCTCGAAACGATGTCGATGGCGTGGACCAGTTAATCCGATCCCATACCCAGCCCTGCAATGGCCTTATTTTCGTTCGGCATCAGGCTTGATTTCAAACTCTATGACTCAATAAATATATCTAATCATCAGTTTTTGTTAAATATTAATGCCGTTTTTCGAACCACCCCAATATCACAGTGTGATCGACGATTATGCGTGCATTCTTATTCAGTAATGTTAGAGTGCAAGCATTACATTCTGGTTAGCGCGGTGGCGCTCGTCGGCATGGGGGAAATGCAATTCCTGATCCGGAAACCCGATTAGTTCTCGCGGTAGACCGGGTAGCGGGAGTAAACCTAGTCAATATCAATAGTCCACCGATATTGGTTCCATTAGCAGGCCCTGAATCGGGTCTAAGGAGATCGGTTATGGCGCACATCAGAAAATACGACTTTGACTACAGTCGTCGTCACTTTTTAGAAAAAACAGCGACAGGGTTTGGTACGGCCGGGGTTCTTGGTGCGCTGTGGCCAATTATGGCGGAGACCGGGGAGATCAATATGGCCTACCCCGACGAGTTACTCAGTATCGAGGCTTACACAAAGGGTCGCATAAATACGGGTGACTGGATAACTACGGACAATATCGATGAGGTGAGGGATCTCGTTGACGCGGGTCTTTATCACGAAGTGAAACAGCAGGGCCGGAGATTCCAAATTCAAGCCTCCACCACGGACATTACGGAGATGTTCCCGCACGAATTTATGGAAGCGACATTGAAAAATGCGGGCCGCGCGGAATTCGACGAAAATGGCAACGTTTGGACAGATGACGGTAGCCAGTGGATCGGCGGACTGCCATTCCCGAATGCGAAAACAGGTTTAGAAGTTATTTGCAACATGACACTGAGCTGGGGCCGCCACGACGAATCAACCTACGCGATGATCGCAGATGCGGTGAACTCGCAGGGCGAGGTTGCCTACAAATATTCGATGATTTGGGCCGAACAAGCTGCATCCGGCAGACTGAAAGGACCTTCGATGATGTCGGAAGGTCGTGGCGAAGGAAAAATGCGCTATCAATCGACTTGGTTCAGCGCACCGAACGATGTTAAGGGAACGGCGTTCATCAATATCTGGCCTTACGACCAGCGCGAGTTCCCAGATCTATTCGGCTACTTACCTGCGTTTAAAAGGGTTCGCCGTTTTCCGACGAACCAGCGATTCGAACCGCTAGTCGCAGGGCTGAATTTCTATCTTTCCGATGCATGGGCTGCGGGCGATCCTTATCTGACCTGGGGAAATTATAAAATCGTCGGACGCGGTCCGTTCCTCGGCAGCTCGCAGGGCGGGTGGATGGGAGACCTACCTGGATGGAGACCCGAAACGCACGGCGGACCTAAAGATGAGACGTTCTTTACCGTGACGAAGGAGCTCATTCCCGAAGTTATCATATTGGAAGCCGAACCCACTGGATTCCCGCGTTCGCCATATAGCAAAAAGCGCTGTTATGTCGATGCTAGAAATATGATTTTCCCGACGTTTTTGAGCTACGACCGCCGTGGCGATTTGTTTAAGGTCGGCGAGCCGGGCTTTGGTCAATACAAGACCGAAAACAACGTAATAATGGATGGCGACCATCCTGCATGGAGCTGGACGTGGTACCACAGCCACGACATGCAAGGCGACACGATGTCGCGGATCCAACAGTCCGATCAAGTGCAAGGCGGCTATAGATCGGAATATAACCAAGGGGATCTTTACGATAAATATATGACTAAGGCGGCAATGCGTCGCCTTGGCACCTAATAACAACAACACCACGAAGTAGATAGTTAACTACCCATGCTCGAGCGCAGCGCCCCGCACTCGAGCATGGGGTCTTTTCACGCAGCAAGTGCGTGACGCAACGAAGCCCTACTGCCCTGCCCCTGCGTTCCCGAAAGCAACTTACAATCGAACCGTCGCGCGTTTTCTTTTGATACCGCCAACCACCAAGCTGCTTAGGAGTAAATACAGTGCTCCAGGTACCGGAACTGGGGAAAAATCAAGTCGATAAATGCTGGCAGTGCCCAGCTCGCTGATGTGGAGCCTACCCGAGCTTGAATCGAACGCTAGACCGGCGAGGGAATCGAATCCGCTGGCATTAGCGTTATGAATACCATCGCTGTCCACTCTTAGTACTCGACCAGAATTACCTGCACCGTCTTTGGTGATATATAAAAATCCGTCTGCACCAAATTCGACGTTCTCTGGCTGATCGAGATTAACTGCGAGCACGATCGCCCAGCACTGAAGCCGTGCCGCCCGAAGAAATTGACGAAACATTATAGTCGCCCGTTTCACGGACTATAAGCCCTCGCTCAACACACCGCCGAAATCTCCTAGCGCCAAACCTTCAGGGCGGTCCAAAGCAGCTGTGCTATCAACCATAATAGCTCCTACTCCACCTCGGGTGATGTGAATTACGCGTCCCGACGCCGCGTCTTCAGTGACGATGAGATCGCCGCGCGTACCACAGGCGCACCGTCGTTTTCTATCACGACCAGACCTTCAGGGTTTGCGATGTACTACCCACGCGACGCGGGATGTCAATCTGGGTCTAAGTCGCCGAATTCCTGAAAGAAAATCACCCCTTTGGCTGGCAGAATGGCTGAGGG
>JBLFWZ010000218.1:0-7919 GCA_047611905.1 Gammaproteobacteria bacterium
CCTGCACAACACCCCAGGCGCGCGTGCGCCCCGCGAAGTAGGCGAACGGATCGAAGTGCGGGCTCGCACCCGTATGATCCTCAAGAAGCAGCCCGCCACACCCGGCCACGAATAGCGGGGAGAGGAGTGCGAACGGGCGATAGCGGCGGGCTGCAATACAAAGGCTTCGAATCAAGTTCATGCGCTTTACTACGCACGGCACGCCAGATCGGATCAAGAAAAGACATATGACATCGCGCTCACCTTCTCGCTCCGCCACCCCAAACAGATTTCGTCGGCAATCGGCGCTACGCACACAGGTCTTCATGTGGCTCTAGGATTAGGTCGGATTGCCGCCTATTCCCGGACAAGTAACGCGTAACAGAATTTCTTGATTATTTCGGATAGCGGTTGCCAGTAACGATGTTCTACGATGTCATCCGGACTGCCCACTCGATTTGTTGTGACGAACGCGTAGCCCGCCCAGACCTCGGCACGGGTTGCAAGGCTGTAACCAAGCGCGCCACGCATCAGCCCTTGGTTGAAACGCAACGTGTCGTCATTGAAACGACCCTGGCCTTCGAGCCAGAAACGATAGCGCGAACTGTCCCCACCGAGGGTACCGTTGCTGACAATAGCGCCCCAGGTATCCCAGTCTTCGGCCAGTTCGGCCCCAGCTTGTTGTGAAGCGAGTAACATCGTGAACAGCACGATGGCCACTGCGTTCCGCTCATAGGAGTCGATCGGCCAAGCTCTTAGGCCAACGTCCGTTCGGTATCGAGGAAGCTTGTGCCAGATACGGCGGTTTAGTGGTTCGCTCAACATGATTTCTGTTCGCTAGTATTTGCGTCTGTCTACTGGAACACTGACGACCCGGTCAAGTGGTGGCCCTGCGTTAGCAATTCTGCGGTCGTTATCATCGATAATTCGATGTTGAGTGTTTGCCGGTGCTTTTCGATCAACACCTCTAACCCGTCTTCGCCTACTCGCGTTTGGTCGCGATTAAAGCACCGTCTGGGTATTATTCTAATCCAACGCGCATTCAGCATGTTGGAGAGATATACGATTCGATGCAGGTAGTACGTAGTCCCGTGGATCTCTGTTCGCTTACTGGTTCAGCGTTTTGTACGGTTCGTCCGGATGTTGAATTTTCAGGTGCACAGACTCGCCATTACCCACCCAGTAACGACCTTAGAAGTCATCAGCGGCATTCACTACGAAGCTATCAAGTTGTGGTTGCGAGGGATCTCCGTCATAACGCTGCGCGAGCGCTCTCGGAAAGACAACTGTAGGAACCAAGTTGTTCAACAACCCTCCTCCCAGGCTGCGATGCCCGCGTCGTCGTTTACTCAAGTGCACTTCGGCGCGCATCGAACGACTACTGCGGGCTAACACACTCCTCATCGAGTTGCCCGATGAGGAAGTATTGCGTTACCTCGGCGCGAACTCGCCGCAGCCGGAGCCGCGTCTGCGTTTGCCTACTTTCAAGCTGCTGTGGGCGTTTGCGACACGCGGTTCGATCGGTTTTGTAGAGCTCTATCTGGCCGGCGACTGGGACAGCGATGCGCTAGGCGATTTCAGGGTCTTTGTCTTTGCCCTCGCTAACGACGAAGCCGACGCCGAAACCAGCATCGGTCTCACGTCTCACACTGGTGGCCTCACGGCAAAACTTCAGCACCGCAGGCGCGGCTCAATATCGCCGAAAATCGCGATCTCGGTAATGATTTCTATAGTCGCTGGCTCGACGACTCGATGACTTATTGTGCCGTTGTCTTCGAGCATCCCGGCGAGTCGTTGGCCGCCGCGCACTGCACGTAATCTGACTGGCAGCTACTATTTGTTATGCCAACGCGTCTTCGTCAATCGGACAGGAAACAGAAAATGCACAGTACGCCATTTGCGTTAACGACAAGATGCTACCTCGAACAGGTAGCATCTTGCCATGCTATGTGAGCTTTAGAACGTGACAATAAGATCGGCGGAAACTAGGAATTGATCATCGTCCGTGCCATCGTCAAACGGGTTGCTGTTTTCCGTCGTCCAATCGTAGCGAACTTCCGGTCGTAGCATCATCCACGGTGTTATCGCATAGTTGAGGCCAGCCGTGATACCGAAAAAGTGGTCGTTGATCCCGGTTACTCGGGTACCGCCTTCGTCGCGGAACCATTCTACGCGTAGGCCAGCGCCCAATACTTCACTCACGTCGTAGGTAAGGTACTGGTTAATGCCGTACCACTTACTGTTTTGTGGCGTACTCAGCGATTTGTCTTCTGTACCAAAGTCGTGCTGGAAAACATAATGGAGTTGCTCGGAGAGATCGTGCGAAATCACAACGCTGTACATGGTCCGATTGTGTTTGTCCGAATCGTCGACGTCACCTGTAACGAGCGATACAGCTACCGACGTTCGCCCGTCATCACTTGAATAACTCACCCCGCCGAGAAAGTTAGCTGGCTCCTGCATGAACGTATCCCATCCGGAGACCACGCCACCAGATAAACTCCAATTGTCGTTTACTTCGTACGACATCAGCATTCCCGTATGGGTGAAGGGTTCTGCGTATTGCATCGTATATGCGTGTGAAAAGAAGAAATTGTCCGGCGCCGTTACCACTTCGTATCCGATAATCGTATAGAAGTGACCGACTTTTGCGGTAAGACCGTTACCAACCGGTATATAAATCTCTGCGTAGGCTTGTGGAAGAACTAATTTATATTCATCGGAACTGCTTAGCTTGTCGTCGAGGTTTGCCGTTGGCGAGAAGCGTGCGTCGGTGCCATACAAGAAATCTGCTCGGAATCCCAAGCTGAAACCACCGTCGGTCGGCGCAGCTCTTTCGATAAACCCATAAAGCTCATTCATCTCTATTTCGTTGGCGTCATTATTAAACGTGACAGGGCCGTTAGTTTCGTCATTGGGATCATGTGGGTTACCGCTGGCGCCGATTTCCAACCATCCGCCAAATTCGATACCGTTAGCTTTAAGTACTGAGGCGTCGTTGAATTTAGCGCTACTAACCGCCTCGTACAGCCCCTCGGCCTCGGCGCGTACCGTAGTCGGGTTTAAAACAGCACACACCATGACTAGCCCGACCAGCCTAGACGTACTTTCTAAAATGTTCATTCGTAATGTTCTCCTCACACGATAAATTAGGAGCAGCCCCGCGACGCCTGTCGTAGCGCGGGTGTCGCCTATAATTGTACAAGCACAGTTCGTGCCACTTATCGGAAAGACGGGTTTTGTCGATTTCCGCGTGATTTCGGAATCGACCGTACTGTTTGTGCACCACAAATGCGCATTTTTGCGTTTTATGCACAACAAATGAGCAAACTTCTTAGTGTTCCCAACATTATCGACCGTGTGAGCGATTGCTGAAACTCTGGAGTGCCCCATTACAAAGATCGCAAGTTCACCAAGAGCCGCGGACTGGACTTCGGCGTCAAATTTTCGCCTCGTCAAGGGACTGCGCTAAGACATTGGAGGCGTACACTACGTTTTTCGCAAGGTCCGTTCGAGGCTCGGACTCCGTATCCTGGCACGATCGTCGTGCAGCGGATGAATGAGTCGTCTTTCGGCGAATCTTCTAGAGAGAGCGGCGAAACAGAAACCGCTTTCGCACAGCACGATGTGCAGTCCGAGCTCGGCATTGTCGGATAGTGACAAAATTCTTCAGCAACTAGCGAACGCATGAACTAGCTTCACGCGAGCAGCAATGATTTGCAGCCACATTGGAATCGACGGTTTTATACGAACTTGATGGGCCGCGATCAAAAGACCGAGAAGACGCAACTACATTCCGTTTCGGCGCTAAGTGTGATCCCATAGCCGAATTTAAGCGCAGATTTGATCCGACGGTTTTTTTCGCTTCGGTCAAAACATTAAACCGTGAGCGTGCGTGTTAGACCGTGTATGTAATCGCCGCCCCTAACGTCACGACTAAAAACCGACGTCACCGGACACTAAGGTGTGAAAACTTAAGCGGCGTCTTACGGGCATCGATCCTAGACGTGCCTGAACCACCATCGAACGTCTTGCTTTGTCACGAGGATGTCGATTACCTGCGCGACCAGCATCAATCCACCTTCGTTGAAGAAGGAAAGCCCTGGCACCAAAAGCCTCAATCAACCGAGTCTGACCCTGAGGTATCGCTGAGAGATCGACTTGAACAGTCAGCGAAGGCCGAACGTCGAATTTTTCTGCGGATTTATGTAGCCTGTCGTACGATGCGCGATACATCCAGGCCGTAACGGCCCGCATTGCCGGAAATGATCTTCGAAAAATTTGATGCGAAGTGGAACCAATAACGTACCATCAAACAGACGGCTAAGAATAAACCAGCGCTTGCCGTCGTCAGTGAGACCGAATTATGCCAATGATCGATATTGGAGCGATTGAGCTCTACTACGAGCTCCGCGGTAATGGACCGCGATTGTTATACATCAGCGGTACGGGGGGTGATCTGCGCCGCCAGCCTAGGATATTCGATTCGCCGCTAGCCGATCAATTCGAGATCCTCGCCTACGATCAACGTGGCCTTGGGCAAAGCAGCCGTCCCGACATTGAGTATTCAATGGCGGATTACGCAAACGATGCGAATGCGCTCATGGATGCGCTTGGCTGGGAAGCAAGTTGCGTGTTTGGCGTCTCGTTTGGTGGCATGGTCGGGCAGGAGTATGCGCTGCGTTTCCCACACAAGGTCCAGCGTCTAGTGCTTGCGTGCACTAGTAGTGGCGGCGACGGCGGGCATTCCTATCCCCTCCATGAGCTGCAGGATCTAAGCCAAGCGCAATGGGTGCGAACTGTGCTCAGCTTAAGCGATACCCGTCGCGACGCTACTTGGCGCGTAGAAAATGCCGACGCATTCGAAGCGCTCGTCGAGCAGATGCTCCGAGGGGTCGCCATCGGCTCCGATGAACCTGATCGCGCGAGTGGCGCGCGCCGCCAGATAGAAGCGCGAAGGCAGCTCGACACCTACGCACGATTGCCCCAGCTGGCCATGCCGGTGATGGTCTGCGGCGGTCGTTACGATGGCGTTGCGCCGGTTGCGAACCTCGAGGCGATAGTCCTCCAAGTACCTGGTGCGAAACTCGAACTGTTCGACGGTGGGCACATGTTTTACCTACAGGACCCCCTGGCGTTCAAACGTATCGGCACATTTTTGAACGCGACAGACTAACCCCGCCTCACGGCAATCCGCCCGCTAACCACTCATCGGATACTGCGCACATGCAGCGCCACGACAACTAACGGACTGCGCTCCATACCGAGACCACCTCAGGCCGCGACCAAGGACGTCTCACTGTGCACGTCCAATTCGACCGACTCGGCGACATTTTCTTGCGGGTCTCGCCTATAGGTCGCACGGATTGAATTCATGAAGGTGTTGGAAGTTTTCGTTTTGGGCGCGAGACAAATTGATCTGACACATTAAGTAGTCGACGGAACGACATCGCCCGTAGTGCCTCGATGACGCGCGCCGGATGCGACGTGCGGTTGTGCTCACAGTCCCATCACTCGGTCCGCCATTTGGGATCTGCATCAAGACGTGTGAAGCTAATTTATCCTGGGCGCGAGAGAAATAAACTTGACGTAATTTAAGTCATCGACGGAACGACATCGCCATCTCCTGCAGGGCCTCAATAACGCGCGCCGGCTCGGCGACGTGCGGGCTGTGGCCACAGTCCCATCGCTCGGTCTGCCATCTGGGATCGGCTTCTAGGCGTGTAATGAGCGGTTCGCCGTGCGCGATTTCAAATTTTTCACAACGAATATAACGACGGGTTTCAATTAACTCCCATGCGCCGCTAAGTTCTAGCTTATCCTCGAAGGCTGCGAGTGGATGCGCGCTCATGCGCCGGTTTAGCCAGGTCGCATCGTCAAGATCGGTGACACCGAATCCGCCCGCATCAAACGGTGCCCCGGCCGGTATGAACCAACCATCGCCGTACTTCTGTGCCTGTTCTCGAAACACAGCCGGCACGCCCTGCGAGTCGCCGATGAAGTCGAAGTAGCACTTGTCCATCGAGCGGCATTGAAGCATCGAGATAGCACAGTCCTGCGATGCGCTCGGGCAAACGATCCGCGGCGACGGTAATAACTGAACCCGCAGCGCTATGCCCGCACAAAATCACGTTCTCTAATTCCTCGGCCATAATCAATCCCGTGATATCACAGACGTGAGTCTCGAGATTTACTGCGCGGGTCAGCAAGTGAGCACGGTCTGCGAGGCCAGTAAGACTCGGCGTGTAGACACGCCAACCTTGCTCGCGCAACGGCTCGGCAACACGCCGCCAACACCAACCACCGTGGAAGCCGCCAGCAACGAGAATCGCTATGGGTGCCGCGCCGCTCATCGTGTGAATACCAACGGCAGTTCTACCACGTGCCGCGTATTGCCGGTTTCGTAGCGCGGAACGAAATTATCGACGACGCGAAACTTCGGAATGCTCTCGAGAAACATTTCGTAGCCGGATTTGAGAACCACTCGCGCGAGCCATTCGCCAATGCATCGGTGAACCCCAGCACCGAATGCGAGGTGATTGATTTTATAGCGATCGATTTTCACGCGATTCGGTTCGTCCACGAGTGCCGGGTCGCGACACGCAGCACTGAACGACAGCAGCACGCGATCGCCGGTCTTCAATGTTTGACCATGCACTTCGCAATCCTGCGAAACGCTGCGCGCCATATTCGCGACGCCAGGATACAGGCGTAGAAATTCTTCGACCGCCTGCGGGATCGCGGCGGGATCGGCAACGAGACGCCGGCGATCGTCAGCATGAGTTGCAAGATGATGAAGTCCTCCAGAAAACACGAAGCCCGTGGTGCCGATGCCGCCGATCGTGAGCTGACAAAGCGTACCGACTTTATCCATCCAACTGAATTCAAGATCTTCGAACGCGAGCAAGGCGTCGACAATATCGCCTCGTGGGGGTTCGTCGCTAAGCTCGCTCAGGTAAGCTTCGATGCGCTGCATGCCACGTTGGAAACCCTGCGTGCGTTCATCCGGCGGCGCGACAAATGAAAAATCGTCGAGCAATTCCGGCATGGTGGCGGGATCCATTCCTGCTACCGCAGACGAAAACACGATTTGCGGCAAGGGGTTCGCGAACGCACTGACCACCTCGACCCGGCCATCGTCGATAAACCCATCGATTAACGCGTTCGCGTGTTGCCGAACAATCGCTTCGAGATCGGCGACTGTTTGTTGACGAAGAAATGGCTCTAGAACCCGACGTAAGCGGCGTTGTACCGGCGGGTCAATTTCCGCGGGCGCGAAACATGGCATTCCCGATGGTCGGTTCACGATAAAGCCGTCACGTGATGTGAGCGTGCGTCAGTCCTTTGCACAGCGCGACACATCGTCGTGAGCGTTCAATACCCAGTAGCCCTCGCCGGTCTCGCTGCGCGCGATCGGGCAACGTGCATGTAGGTCGGCGACGATCTCGTCCCAGTTGTCACTGAGCTCGGGATCGTCAAGATCGTAATCGTTTGTATAGTCCCGCTGGTAGTTTTTCATTCGCAATAAGCTCTAGTCGTGGTGATGCCTTAGTACTGCAAAACAGTGTCACGGAATGGTCTGCAGCATCAGCGTCTTGACTCGAGCAGCACGCGCATAGCTGCTGGTAACGTGCGGCGCGGTAGGATGCGGTACGGCTCGGAGATTCCACTACCGGCGTCGCAAAGTTCGCCACTGAATAACGCCAGCCCGAGCACGCCGACGAAAGTATCACCTCACAAATGCTCCTTAAGCGCCTGAGTACTAATTCGGTGAGGATCACTTCGTAAAATAACTGGGGCCGACAAATTGAGGGTGTAAAAAGAAGTGTGTAACTGGTTATTGTTAGATTGTGTAATAAGGAGCACAAGATGGCTAGGTTAAAAACGAAAGAAGATTTATTGATTGAAGAATTACTGAAGGATTATTCAGATCCGAAGCA
>JBLFWZ010000219.1:0-7909 GCA_047611905.1 Gammaproteobacteria bacterium
GCACGCCTATGCTAACGCGCGATTAATTCGTATTGCGGACGGTCCGGACGAAGTTCATCGTGCCCAGCTCGCACGGCTTGAGCTTAAAGATTATGACGGCACGCCTAGTATTCATGGCGGCAATGCCCATGTTCCGCCGCTTGATTTAGGTGGTTTTATCGACAAACCATTGCTTATTGTCTAAGCGATTATTTCGCCGGCGAACGCAAGTTCGTCGAGTCGCTCGATGCTCAGGCGTGTATTGCGGATGTGACGTGACATGCCTGATTCCGCATTCTGGCCATTACCGGCCAGAATGTGGCGAGCGATGTTTTCATATTCTTTAAATTGTCGCTCGCGATCTTTCGGCGTGAGATGCTGACTCAATTGGGTCCTCAGCAAGTTAGTCTGCGGGATGGGGACGAAGCGCGAGAGTTCGCGATTACCGCTCATCCGGACCAAGGTTTCATAAAATTTTGCTCGTTCGTCCAACACAGCATTGCTATCGTCGCGGTCGCGAAAATCCATTAGCCGCCGGTAGGCGCATTGAAAGTGCTTGCGATTATCTCCGTCATCGATGTGTTCGGCGGCGAGCCGTGCAGCCAGTGCGGTTAAGGTTTCCTGGATGACGAGAATGTCGGTAACTTCACGGCGGGTTAACTTTCGAATATACGCACCGCGATGGGCAATTAATTGCACCACGCCTTCTGCCGACAACTGCTTGAGCGCCTCGCGTACGGGGCCACGACTCACCGACAGCTCGGCCGTTAGATCAGCTTCAATGAGCCGCTGACCGGGTACATAGCGGCCACTCTTGATACCATCGAGCAAGGCCTGCGCGACATGATCGGGTGAACTCAGCGGCGGTGTCGTTTCTCGAAGGAGCATTTATCAGATTAATTTTGTCATACAATATTATCTACAAATTAGAGGGCTGTAGCAGGCCTGTCAAATTGTCGAAAAGGCGCCGTCGGGCGACAGGTTATAGCGAGGAAAACGTATGAGTGGACGAGTTAAAGACAAGATTACGGTCATCACCGGAGCAGGCACTGGCATCGGTCAGGCCGCGATGGTTTTGTTTGGTCGCGAAGGCGCAACGGTCGTCGGTGTATCAAGAACGCAATCCGCCCTCGATAAAACGTTGGAGATGACCCGCAGCGCCGGCGGCGACGGCTTCGTCATAGCACAGGATTTATCCAATGAGGCGGGCGCTAATGCTGTCATTGAAGCGACGATGGCCGCCTATGGTCGCATCGACATTCTGGTGCAAGCTGCTGGGGTCGGCTGGAGTTGGGGCCAGAGTCAAAGCCCAGGTTCTATGGATGACATCGCGAATACGTCCACCGACAAGTGGCACGAAGTGATGTCGATCAACTTAGATTCAGTGTTCTACATGTGCCGTGGCGTCGTGCCGATCATGCAGAAGCAAGGCGGCGGTTCAATCGTCAATGTCGCCAGCATTTCCGGGTTCGTGGGGATGACCACGGCGCATACCTACTGCGCCGGTAAGGGTGCCACGATTAACCTTACGCGCGCGATGGCCGCAACCTACGCGATGGATGGCATCCGCACGAACTGCGTGTGCCCCGGATACACCGATACCCCGATGATCGCGCCTGTCATGAACATGTTCGACGACAAAGTGGTGGCCGACGTATTAACGCCAATGCAACGTGCTGGAACGCCGGAAGAAATGGCGTATGGCTGTCTGTATCTGGGCTCCGACGAAGCTACGTACTGTAACGGGGTAGTGTTACCGATTGACGGCGGCACAACTGCGCGGCAGTAACGCCGTGACATAGAATTCTACGACTGCTCGGTCGGTGCCGAAAAAGGCGCCGGCCAATATCGTACCGATATCGCTTAAATCCACAATCGGCGCAATGACGCTCTTAAATGTCTAGCACGCCGCGTAACTCGGATCGCCACGCGCTGTCGGTGAAGTCCATTTTGATCGGCGTAATCGAAATTGCGTTATCTGCAATGGCGCGAAGATCAGTTTCGGGGTGCCGGTTGCCTTCTTTATAGTCAACCTTTATCCAAAAGTACGCTTGCGCCCTTGTATCGGACCGTCTTTCAATCGAAAAGGATCCGGGCGGGCGTTGGCCTTGCGTTGTGAGCCTCGTGCCGGTTATTTCCGTCGTTTTCGCATGCGGAAAATTGATATTGATGAAGGAATTGCTTGGCCAGTGATCGAGTGTGAGTAGAGATTGAATCAACTCGGGTGCAAACATTTCACACGGCGCGAAATCCACGCTCCGATCCGGTCCGCGCAATTGGCTAATCGCGATCGAACGGATGCCCATGACGGTGCCCTCCATGGCCGCAGCGATGGTTCCGGAGTAAGTGACGTCTTCGGCGAGATTCGCGCCGCTGTTGATCCCGGAAAGTACATAAGTGGGTAGACGATCGGGCAGGATTTGCGACACGGCCATCAAGACACAATCGGTCGGGGTTCCATGGACTGTAAAATGTCGCTCGTCGAGTTGTCGCATGCGAATTGGGTTCGTTAGCGAAATCGAATGACCCGCTCCGCTTTTCTCTTGATCCGGCGCGACGACCCACACATCATCGGTAAATGTGCGAGCGATGGTTTCCAACACTCCAATACCGGGTGCGTGAATGCCGTCATCATTGGTAATTAGGATCCGCAAGTCGTTATTTTTGATTCTATTCATCGAATGAATTATAGCGACAAAATCGTTTCGAACCTTGTCTTCCGTTCGAGGCGGCGGGCGAGATTGGCAGCTAGATGTTTAATGAATTCATTAAAACCTTGGGAAGCGATGTACCGTTTTGATCGCCGATTTCAATAGCTAAATCAACGCCGATAGGTTCGATTACTCCGACTCTCTCGGAGGGCACGGAACTAAAACTTTTGGCGCGGGAGCGCGCTTCGGTAGAATGAACCACACGCAGGTTCAAATCAGCAAAGACGCAGAACCTAATGTTTTATCGATGACAAAAATAGGAGACTACAATGCGAGGACTAAACGGAAAATCGGCGATTGTTACCGGTGGCGGACGTGGCATAGGTGCGGCAATTGTGGAGCGCCTGGCAGAGGAGGGTACCTGCGTCACGGTTTTTGACATCGTCGCGGAAAATGCCGAGGCCGTCGTTGAGAAAGTTCGTGCCGCTGGAGGGAACGCGCACGCGATCACAGTGGATTTGACGGATCATGAGCAAGTCAAACAGGCGATTAATGAGACGCACGCAGCCCACGGCTTAAATATCGTCATAAACAATGCTGGATGGGATCTCTTTATTCCGTTCGTCGATACAACACCAGATTTCTGGACGAAAGTGATCGACATCAACTACCGAGCACCGCTATCTGTATTGCACACTGCCATTCCACTACTAATTGGAAGCGGCGGTGGCCGAGTCGTCACAATAGCTTCGGATGCCGGTCGCGGTGGTTCGTCGGGCGAAGCGGTTTATTCGGGCTGCAAAGCCGGACTGATGGCCTTGTCAAAATCATTAGCGAGAGAGCACTCACGCCATAACATTACTTTCAACGTTGTGTGCCCTGGGCCTACGGAGACGCCATTGTTCAGCGGCTTCATGGACGGTGTGAGTAATCCGGAGAAACTCCGCGAAGCCTTTCGACGCTCTGTTCCCATGGGCCGGCTCGGTGAGCCGGACGACCTTCCCGGCGCAGTTGCGTTTTTCGCCAGCGATGACGCGGCCTATATCACCGGTCAGGTTCTCAGTGTTTCGGGCGGCCTAACTATGATCGGTTAGTAGTGTTATTGGCCGCCGTTCTCTCTTGATGTGGTCTCAATAGTTGATATGAAAATTTCGTTTACTAGCAATGGCCTCAGTTATATAGTCCAAATAATCGCAATTTATGAGGGGTCGATAGCTCGATTCTCAGACAAAACATCATCCGATGAAGAACTGCTCGAATGTGCTGGAAGTAAATGAAATGGTGCTCGGCGAGCGAAGATCAAGCTCTTAATTGGCAACGTCGAGTTCCACACAATGACGTGAACGCAATTCACGCAGCTCCGCATTTCGATTAGCACTAGCGGCCCGACTTCCGCCCCGCACCCATGCCCGGGAGTTGTCGAGGCGAAATTTAAGAAAACGGAAGACCGAGCAACGATTGCCTTGATGTGCTTTCTATTTTAGGCGCTCTTCATTTTTGGCATTACATCAGTCGAAAATCGTTGTAGCGACTCCATAACCAAGCCGTGGTCTAAACCACCGGTATTGCTAAAAAATATGACGTACTCAATGCCAAGCTCACGGATCATTTCGAGTTGCTCGATGCACCGGGCTGGTCCGCAGATCATGGCGTTCTCTGCAATACCGTTGGGATCGAATGACATCGGCGGGGCGGTGCTGTTGGGTGCCTTGGCCACGGATTGAGCTAGTTCGAGAAATTCGAGGTAAGGGCCACTGCCTTGTGACCAGGCGACCGAATCACTGCTACCGAGGTGCAGCCCACGGGCCAAGATGAGCCGTTGGGGATCAAAAGTCTTCCCTTGACGCTCGAGAACCGATCTGTAGGACGCTACCCAAGTCGCTACGAGTTTCAATGACACTGCTTGCGGGAGCATCACGCCCCAGCCATTTTTGACGCACTGCTCGAAGCCGTCTTCGCTCGTTGTGGCCATCCAAATCGGCGGGTGGGGATTTTGAAATGGGCGAGGTTGCGGAAGCGCGTCGCGATATTGCCAGTACTGCCCGGTGTGCGTAAACGGGCTTTCTGCCGCCCATGATTGCAGAATGATCTTTATTGCTTCATCGAACATAGGCGCGCGTTCTTCGAGGTCGATGCCAAAACCGTTGAATTCGCCCCATTGGTATCCACGTCCGATCCCAAAATCAAGCCGTCCGCCGGACAAGTTGTCGGTCAGTGCAATGGATTCTGCCAATCGAACGGGGTCGTGAAGAGGCAACACGCTCACTGCAGTGCCAAGGCGAATTCTTGACGTTTTGGCCGCGATGTATGACAACATCGCAATGTTGTCCGACACAATACCGTGCCGCGAAAAATGGTGCTCCGTCATAAAGACTGAATCGAATCCCAGCACCTCGGCGAACACGCTTTGCTCTACGGCGTTGTGTAAGCGAACTTGTTGATTGCTACCCTGTGGCCATTGGGCAGACTGGAAAATTCCGAATTGCATCGTTCGCCTTCATGAATGTGGCCCGAGATTTGATCCCAAGAATTAGGTTACGTAGATTCGCCACAATGAAATGCAAATCATTACGTCTGGCCCGGTAGTGCATCGTACAGAGTCGCTAACGGCGGAACAATACGCCTGTCATACTTATCGCGAAGGGTTATTTAGGGGTCGAGTCTGGGGATAGGTAAGATCTCCCTAACTGTGAACTTCTTAACATTATGGCAAACTTAACTGTGAATGTTCGTTGTGGTATGAATGAGCTGACAAACAACCGCCCAACCATGGGCCAATGTGAGGTTGTCCAATTAAAGCCTTGAGAGCACATTAATGACTTCTCAACTGAAATCGACCAAAGCCGAGTACTCGGAGACGACGAAACTTCGCGAGTATATGAGGCCACTCCTCGATGAGCCCGCTAAGCGCAACGCTTATTTGACTGTGTTGAACGGCGCGGCAGTAGGGCGCACCTATCGGCTGGGTCCGGGACGCTTAATTGTAGGCCGCGCGTCGGACTGCGATGTCGTGCTTGACGACGACGGCGTAAGCCGGCGCCACGCTTTGTTTATTGCGAGTGCCGATGGAAAAGTGATACTCGAGGATTTGGGTTCTACGAACGGTACCGGTGTCGACGGACAGAAACAGAATGTATTCGAATTGCAAGGCGGAGAACGTCTAAGATTTGGTTCCGATACGGTTTTTAAATTTGAATTTAGAGACGCTCTCGAAGAGGAATACGCGACCTATCTATACGAATCGGCGACACAAGACCACTTAACTGGTGTATTCAACGAGCGCTTCCTACGTGATCAAATGGAAGTTGAATTCGCCTGGCATGTGCGTCATGACACCCCTCTATCGGTCATTTTTATTGATATCGATAACTTCAAGCAGATAAATGACGAATACGGCCATCTTGTCGGCGATCAGGTGCTGCGCGAACTCGCCGTCCGTTGCCTTCGCGCCACGCGCACCGAGGACGTGTTTGCTCGCTATGGTGGCGAGGAATTCACGTGCTTGTTACGTGAAACGAATCTCGAGGTTGCCAAGCTTCTCGCCGAGAGAATGCGTGCGGCCGTCGCCGAATCGCCGTTCGAATGCACGCGCCTTAGGAAGCCGTGTCTGATCGATGTCACGATCTCAGCCGGGGTCGCAGAGTTAGATCCTAACCAAGAGTCGCCCGAAGAATTGTTGGAGCAGGCGGATCGCTTTCTATACCAAGCAAAAAAACTTGGCCGTAATCGGGTTGAATCCACACCGGAGCAAGTGTAGACCCGCAGTCCATGCGTCACCGATATAGTCGGCTATTGCTTACTGATGTTGCCGTCTAAAGCATCCGGACGTTAGTCAGACGGACGTAGCACCTGTGGAGAATTTGCTCGCAACCGGGCTGAATTTCCTGCTTCTAAATGGGGAAACACGCATCGGGCCGACAATTAATGCGTTTATCGGGCTCCTGCGAGTCCCAGCACAAAGACTATCTAGTGCAATGCCCGAGCAAAATCGAGCACTTGCGAAAAAGGGGTGAGTATCAGGAAAGTGATTAGCCTGAATCCACGAGGTTGAGACCAGCGCTCCCCATACACAACCAAGCGACTTAGTACGAAGCAACAACTTGGTTTCTAATTTACCGCGTGGAAGAATGCCTGACCACCACCAGTAAACCAGCGAATTCATGCCGGCACCCAACGAAGTTCCTCCTGCCATCACCAGTGGCGCCGTAGCCACGTACGCTGCAGCGGTGATCCGCTTTCGTTGGCTTGTGTTGTTGGTCGTTGTCGGAGCTTGCCTTGTCACCATTTCGGGTGTTCGATTTTTGGAGGTACAAGCTGATTATCGCTACCACTTTACGACCGAGAATCCCGAATTCGTTGCATTCAACAATCTCGAAGACACCTATACCAAGCTCGACAACATCTTATTTGTTCTAGCGCCGCAAAGCGGCAATGTATTCCAACGCGAATCCATCGAAGCGGTCTCGTGGCTCACGGAACAGGGTTGGCAGATCCCGTATTCGATTCGCGTCGACTCGCTATCAAACTTCCAACACACTTCAGCTAACGGCGACGACCTCAGTGTTACTAATCTCGTCGATTCGGATTTCGATTTTGCTGCGTCTGAACTACAACGAGTTCGGCAAATTGCGCTGGCTGAACCCATGCTCGTCGGCAAACTTGTCGCCGCTAACGAGGCAGTCACGGCAGTGAGCGTCACTGTGCGAATTCCAGAGCGCGGTGGTGTCGAAGGCGAAGCCGCGCTTTACGCTCATGAACTTGCCGACCAATTGCGAATTAGATACCCCGCGATAAAGATCGCAGTTACGGGTTCGATTCCGCTGATCTACGCAATGATGGAGACCCCGCAAAGAGACGCCATGACCTTAGTGCCAATCATGTACTTGGTGCTGGCAATCGCAATGCTTCTTTTCTTACGCTCGCTATGGGGCGTCCTCGCCTTGCTGCTCATGGTGGGACTTGCTGCAGCAACCGCAATGGGTGCCGCCGGTTGGCTAGGTATTCCGTTGAGTCCTCCGATGGGTAGTGCGACTACAATTATATTAACTATCGCCGTCGCAGACGGCGTTCATATTTTAGTCAGCTATGCCGGCTACATGCGCAAAGGTCTTGATCGCCATGCCGCCATGATCGAAAGTCTCACGGTGAACTGGCAGCCGGTATTGCTTACCACGATCACTACGATAATCGGATTTATGAGTCTCAACTTTGCGGGGATTCCGCCGTTCCACGATCTTGGTAATGTTTCCGCGATCGGTGTCGGCGCAGCATGGGTACTC
>JBLFWZ010000220.1:0-7909 GCA_047611905.1 Gammaproteobacteria bacterium
GCTACAAAAAGCCAGTTTCGTTGTGCAACGATCCCGGGTCGCCAATCACATTCCTAACATTTAGTAGTAACGGCGACGGGCGCATCCGTGTATTACCTAACGTCACAGTGCAAATTTCGGCAACGAATGAGTAGCACGTTGACGCAACATGCGTGTTGCCACTCGGTTTTCGATCCCGATGTGTGCCGATACAGCTGCACTCGATCAATCACGCAGGTGGTGGCGGCAGCGTGTACTGAAACGAGACTGCCGTTATCAGAAGTTCCAGATAAAATCCTCGCTGCTGCTGCCAAGGCCGTTAGCCAGATCGAACTCGAAGAGGCCTCGCTAATTGGGGAGAGTGTCTACGTACTAGAGGGCTAGGTCGACGGTACACAATACGAAATAGTGGTGACTCGCGACGGCGAAATCTTGAAAGTCGAGCGCGAAGATGATCGATGTACACCCAAGAAGTATCCACTGGCGGCGAAATGGAATAGGCCCTCGCCTTGTGAGTTCGTGCAGAAGATAGATACACAAATAAGCTAGGACAGACCCCGCACTCTATCTGATGATTCTCATCCGCGGCGCAACCGAAGAGTTTTCTTAATTGTCGAATGCGCGGCTCCGATACGTCGCCGCATTCGCGCGTCCGTTCGCATTCCCGCTGCGCACTATAACGCCTTGGAAATGGTGCGCATCAAAGACGCGCTTGCGACTTGGTCGCTCTTCAGCGACCGTTCAACGACCAGTTGTAATCGATCGCAGGATCAATGCGTGACGAACCGGGTAGCTCGCGATAACGACGAATGAAATTTGCGATACCACCGTGAGGTTCAAAATCCTGCTCAAACCACTTGAATATTTTCGAAACTTCTACCTTTCTAGTCGTCTCACGTAAGCCCTTGTTTGGATTGTTGAGAAATCTCCGGCATTGATCATCAAGCTGCATATCCAATCGATCTGACACATAAGATTCGAGCCTCAGATCGGGGCAACTGACGGACGCACAGACAATCGCGAAATGGATCCGTGGTTCGTTCAGTGTCCGCAGGATCTTGTGCTCTACCGCATGCAGCGTAACTTGCCGGCCTCCGACCTTTCCGGCCGGGCGTTTCCAGACCGGTCTAAAGAAACTTCCGACGTCTTTGATACTTTGCACAGGAAAGTTTTGCACCACCATATTGAGCGCTAAAACGTTGTACACGTTAATGTAGAAAGCCAGTGTTTCATCCGCGGTGGATAGCTGCGCCAGCGGAAATACTGCGATCATGTCGACGACATTCTTGAATTTCGGGTCCCGGGCCAGACCGGCGTAGTCGACTTGATTGAGCTCGACACCTGCCGACTCGCCGGGCGATACATATTGCGCTAAAAGTTCGTCGTATTCGTGCCAGTCAGGTTCCACTGCCTCAACTCTTAATGAGAACAGAACGCCGATACAAAGCACGTAGCCGAAAACTCCAGAACACCAGTGGATCACCGACTTAAGGAATATTGAGAACCTTCGAAACATTTCATTTACTACCTCGGTATTTCGCATATTGGTCGATTTCGATTGGCTTTGAGTCGGACATTTTTTATAAAATCACTGATTAATTCCTCAGATTAATTCGATGATTCAACAAACAATTCTCGGAACGTGATCGCAACAAATGTTCACGCAGGAACCATGATATTTAGAGACACCAAAACGAGCATTAGTTGCATTTCATAATGGTGATAATCGCTAAATATTTAAATCCGGGCCGCGCCGTAGTAGTAACAAGGGATTCGAAATCGCCATACCCGGTTTGCCACACTTGGAAATGCGCTGGTGTGAAAGCCCGGCGAAGTTCATCTCGGCGCGACGAAAAACAGGTTCGGCTTAACAGCGTCAAACCTTAGCTTCGATATCGCCGGGCAATCGCAATCACCCTTGAACTCCGCTCGGCGAGCTAACGCAATAGTTGCCCCCCATGGGCCAGAAATCTGCCACGGCCGGACGACCATTTCCACCAAAACAAATATAGCTACATCTGCACTCGCGAGCTTCGTGCTGTTGCGGACAATGCGGGCGATAACGTCACTGGTTGTTGAGCCCGTCACTTCCGTAGGAGTCTGCGGGACCTTGTCCGCCCGGCCCGAGTCGGCCGCCCTCGCCAAAATGGCCCTGGCCGGGAACGAAATTGAACTCGATACGAATACCGTCTGGGTCTTCGAATAGAAATGAATAGTAGCCAGGAGCGAACCGCGACCCATCCTCGGGCGATTGGATCACTTTCGCGTGCAATTCCTCGGTAACGAAACGCGCGATTGAATCCACGTCTTCAGAGCTGCGCGCTCGGAAGCACAGATGGTGCAAACCCGCCGTATCTTGGTCGAATGGCTTGCCTTGCTCTTCTGCGGGCGCACCGCGAATCAATATGCCCGTGCGGCTTCCGATGCAGTACAGCGAGTTTTCGTTGCGCAATAGCGTGCGCATTTCTAGGAAATGACAAAGCTTCTCCCAAAAAGGAACGCAGCGCTCAGGGTCGTTTACTGTTAATTGAATGTGTGCGATGCCATTTATTGCAACGGTCATTGTGGCCTCCTTGGTTTGTGACGTAGCTACTCTATCATTTGGCCATCATGGAGCGTACGGCGCTGCGGAGCTACGCTGATTCCGCCCGCATTCGGTTTAGCAGGAATCAACTTTACGTGCACACGTTGTGAAGAATCTCCCATTAGAACGCTCAAATTACCAATCTGGAGCTGGGCGACGAGAGCACTTTCTACGGTACTCCGATTGAACGCTGCCGAATAATTCCCCATTACAGCTGCGTACGGATTTGGAGACATTCGACCAGATTTGGATCTTGTAACGCCGTAACTTACGAATTTTTTGTCCTAGCAGATAGCACGACACGCACCAAAACCGCCGAGCAGATGATTCGGTCAAACAGTCGCTAGACACTGCCACGTAGTTACCAATTGCCAGGACGACTGCAATCGTTGTCCCGTGCCGCGGCCATTTAGCGAATCTGCTTGGAATTTGCACGCACCAGACGAAATAAACACCCATGGTTTTCTAGACGCTTGTGGTCCTGAATATCGCAATCGGACAGCGCCATTGAAGTGCTTATGGACGCTCGCAGCCGTCGTTGTTCATTCCGATGCGATGTTCGATCTTGGTTTAAGTGGCCGACGGCAAACGCTTCGGTGCAATATTTCAAATCATTACAAAGTTTGGGACACCGAGACCCGCACACGCCGAAAGCTTGGATCGCACGTCACGCGCGTCGACGCCAGTGAATTCCAATCAGTCGACGTTTTAGTTGAATGCCGGAGATGATGCGATATGGAAGGCGCATTTGGCGAACGCATGGAAACTATGACTCGCGACCCGATGCGAAAGCGTGGTAGTTGACTTGATAAAGCGTGACACCACTCGGCTCGCAGGGCGTACAGTTTCAACCAATTGCTGGTTGTATTCGCGTAGGTTTTTCGACCGTTCCTGAAATTCGAAAAAGTATTACTGACTGCACTATTACCTTTGGGCAAGATCCGAATTCGTACGTAAAGGTGCTTTGTGTGCTGTCGCTCTAATCCAGTTCATTGAACGCAATACGGACGGTCGGCTGATCAACCAGCGCTCGAGCCGATATTTTCCCGGAAAATTAGCTAACATTAATCCGACCATGATCGTCAACAGCCCTTGGCCTGGGAGTACCAGCATTGCGATTCCAGCTGCCACAAATACTAGTCCAAGAGCGTTCTTTGCTATTTTCCAAAACATCGCGATACCGGGGTGTTGTATCACCGCAGTTGGTGTTCGCCGTCTGTGCAAAAAGTAATCAGTCGGTAAGGCAACGACAATCACCGGTACAAGCAGAAGGGTTATAACGAAGGAAACTACTGAAAAAACGGCGAGCTGCCAAATGAGTGTTTCGTTGCCGTGAATCCAATTGATCATTGATTACTTACATTGCTAGATCGAAATCCGCTATGAGAGGTAGGTGATCGGATGCGTGTCGTGCAATTTCGCTGCGCGCCGGAAAACTATGATCAAATTGAATATCTCCCCGGTAGTAAATGCGATCTAGCGAGCGCACCGGCATAATAGCCGGAAATGTCCGGGCCGCAATGCCCGCCGAAGAATAGCCTGCTGGCTCCAAGACGCGCTTACCGAGCGTACCCCACACGTCATTGTAGTCTCCCGCAACGATCGCGGGAGTACTGCTATGAAGCCGCCTTAAGGCCGGTGACTCAATAATTTTGGCCAGCTGTATCGATCGCTCATAGCCGGCGAGTCCGAGATGGCAATTGACTAACTGAAGGCTGCGCTGGTGTTCTTGGCGCATGACGCATCTGGCGACGAGCGCGCGCCGGCGTTTCTTTAGCGGCACGCTCAAATCGACGTCGTGTACGTCGTGCAGCGGGTGATGGCTTAGGATTGCGTTGCCGTAGTGGCCTTGCTTCAGTGACACGTTTTTCTGAAAGACCCGGTATGGCATCGCTAACGCATCAGCAAACAGATCAACTTGACGATGACGTTGCGAGCGCGGCACGCCGTCGTCAACTTCCTGTAAGAAAATCAGATCCGCGTCGTAGCGAGCCAACAATTCAATTATCCGTTCCGGTCGGTATCGCCGGTCTATCCCGCCGATCCCTTTATGAATGTTGTAGGTCACCAAGCGCAGGCGCATGCGTCCGACTCCCGTAATCCGTGACCCGACTCTAATGCAGCAGCGATCCGCACGTCCGCCGAACTAGCAAACGGCGACACCGAAAAAGACCAAACGTAATTTCCGGCAGCGTTGTTGCGATGACACGGCAGCCACAATTTTAGCGGAACAACGCGCACACGCGAATTGACAAACCCTTTTCCGCTCAACAGGCGACCACAGAATTTTGGCAGCCGGCGTGCGTTTTAGTCCTCTGCGAAACTCGCGGAGATCCCATAATCATTCGGCCGCCAGTTCGCTTCGCAGCTGCGCGTGCGTCGCGTGATAACTGTCACCGTCACCAAAGTCAGCGTACCTTGTGTATCGCCGACCCGGATCGAATATTTTATGAGCGTGCTTAATCGGACACCAATACTGCTCGGTGCGCGCAGATATCTCTCGGGCATATGACAGTACCCCAGCGACGTAGCCGCAATAGACGCAATTGAGTTTCTCGATTGAATTCAAATATGACAGGTGGTGACGGTCTACGATTACATAGCTCGCGCGATTTACCTTGCGTATCCGGTATAGGGGGAAGCAGAACGACTGATACGCAGTGAGCGTAACGTCAAGCACGACGATCGGTACGATGACCGAATAGATGACTGGTGCAGTAACGACGTTGCGAATTTCGCTTTCCGCAATCCATTTGAGTAAACCTGTTTTTAGTTTTAGATGGGTCTCTCGAAAGTTTCTTTCGAATTTAACCTTCGTGCCCTCAAATCGATACAGCAACGAAGTTTGCTGTTCGTGCATCGCGTCATAAAGTTCGTCCTCTAGCTCGTTTATCCGCGCGAGCAAATTTCGCACTTTTTCGTTTACCATTTGCGTGCTACCGTTTTAGGAGTATCTCAAAAGACCATCTACGATTAGGTGTAATCTCCCCTATACTAACAGCGATCTCATTGTTAGTTCGGCGATGCAACGGAAGCAACAATCCCAAATGCCCCTTCAGATTCGTAGACCGCCCGGATACACAGATAAATCGATCCGAATATCGGATCGGTTCAATCGCCGATTAACCGCGCTCCTGAAAGTCATTCTAATTACGGGTGCGATGCTAGAATTGCTACAAGGTGACTGGCTAACTGCGATCGCTACACTCGGCGTCGTAGTTATTACATTCTTGCCAGTCGCACTAGGCCAGCGTTTTGATGTGCGCATCCCACCCGAATTCGAACTGCTAGCGGTCATATTCGTTTGTGCCTCGTTGTTTCTTGGGGAAGTGCACGGCTACTACCTGAAATATTGGTGGTGGGATTCGTTATTGCACACGAGTTCTGGTTTACTCCTTGGGATATTCGGTTTTCTTCTTGTTTACGTCATGAACGAAAAGGAGGATCTGCAATTCTCGCTCAAACCCTCGTTCGTCGCGCTATTTGCCTTTGCGTTTGCGCTCGCCATTGGGGTTATTTGGGAAATCATGGAATTCGCAATCGACCAAACATTTGGCACAAATATGCAGAAAAGTGGCCTTGTGGACACGATGTGGGATTTAATCGTGGATGGGCTCGGCGCGCTCACCATTTCCATTCTCGGCTACGGTTATCTGAGCACCGCCGGCAGCGAATCGTTTCTCGAACGTTGGATTCATCACTTCATCATCATCAACCAACGTTTTTTTCGCGATAGGCATCTGGACTAGTCTCGAGCAAAGGCGACCCAAAAGGTCACTTTTCGACTGGCCGAGGACGTAGGTCACTCACTGCGCCATCGATCCGGAGACGACAATTAATTTCGCGATTCTCGCTTTGCGACGAATCATCCGCTCGGCACTCAAGCCGCCTTTTCACGCTTGCCCGTAAATACAAACTCTCCATCGTTACCTAGGTCTATACAGATGCGATCACCGGGTGAAAAACGTCCTTCGAGCAACAATTGCGCGAGTGGCGTCTCGATAAGCGCTTGCACAGCGCGCTTGAGCGGACGCGCGCCATACACGGGATCGAAGCCGGCATCGCCGAGGCGGTCCAAAGCCGGGACAGATAACTCCAATTCGAATTCTTGTTCGGCAAGTCGTGCGCGTAATAAGCCAATTTGCAATTCCGCTATGAACCGGATTTGCTCTTTCTTTAATGAGTGGAATACAACCGCCTCATCGATCCGATTAATGAATTCTGGCCGGAAGTGACTTCTTACCACTTCCATCACGGCTTCTCGCATGGTGTCGTAATCACTATCGTCGGACATGCCCTGAATAGAATCAGAGCCCAGGTTCGATGTCATGACGATGACTGTATTTCGGAAATCCACGGTACGACCGTGTCCATCCGTCAGCCGGCCGTCATCCAGTACTTGCAAAAGTATGTTGAAGACGTCCGGATGAGCCTTTTCAATCTCGTCCAGTAACAGCACGGAATAGGGTCTGCGCCGCACGGTCTCGGTGAGATAGCCGCCTTCTTCGTATCCTACGTAGCCTGGCGGTGCGCCAATCAGGCGAGCAACGGCATGTTTTTCCATGTACTCAGACATGTCAATCCTGACCAAGGCGTCTTCTGTATCAAACAGAAATTCGGCCAAGGCCTTGCACAGTTCGGTTTTACCGACTCCAGTAGGACCTAGGAACAAAAACGAACCATTCGGTCGCTCGGGATCTGAAAGACCCGCCCGCGAACGCCGGATCGCATTGGCAACGGCGCCAACCGCATCGTCCTGTCCGACCACTCGCCCATGCAGCGAATGTTCCATGCTGAGCAATTTTTCACGCTCGCCTTCGAGCATTTTTGAGACAGGGATACCGGTCCATTTTGAAACAACTTCGGCAATCTCTTCGTCAGTTACGCGATTACGAAGCAACTTAAATTCACGATTTTCTGCTTTTCCAGCGGCCTCAAGCCGCTTCTCTAAATCCGGGATCGTGCTGTACTGCAATTCCGACATACGCGCGAGATCGCCTGCTCGTCGCGCGCTGTCAAATTCTAAGCGCGCTCTCTCGAGGTCCGTCTGGATATGGCTTGCGCCTTGCAGCGCAGCTTTTTCCGCCTTCCAGACTTCGTCGAGATCGGCATATTCCCGCTCACTACCTTCCAACTGCGTTTCAAGATCCAATAGGCGTTTCTTCGACGCGTCATCAGACTCCTTACGCAATGCCTCGCGCTCCATTTTGAGTTGAATGACTCGCCGTTCAAGTCGATCCATTTCTTCCGGCTTCGAGTCAATCTCGATACTGATTTTACTCGCGGCCTCATCAATTAAGTCGATCGCCTTATCCGGTAATTGGCGATCGGTGATGTTAGGATGCT
>JBLFWZ010000221.1:0-7823 GCA_047611905.1 Gammaproteobacteria bacterium
GATACATCATAAATGGAGATGTTTTTGACATCGAGTCTTTGGAAAATCTCACGAAAGCCCGCCAAGCACGCGCACGAGTTGACGCTTTCGAAAATCTCGCTGCGGCGGACATGATTGAGTTTGCGCCTGTTAAGGGCAAGGCGCGACGAACACTCTATGTCTATACCGATATCGATTGCGGCTACTGTCGAAAAATGCACGCGGAAGTTAATCTACTCACCAAAGCAGGAATTGCGGTCAAGTATTTGGCCTTTCCACGGTCAGGGCTAGAGGGCGATTCGTACGACAAAGCCGTCGCGGTGTGGTGCGCAAACGACCGCCAAAAGGCCTTGACCGCTTCGAAGGCTGGCAAGGTCGTGAAAATGGCAACCTGCACGAATCCAGTCAAAGACCACTATGAGATGGGCGAGGCGATGGGTATTAGAGGCACGCCGGCGGTCTTCTCGGATGAAGGTGAGCAAATTGGCGGATATGTTCCAGCCAAAGATCTGATTCGGATGCTAACCGAACGAGACAGCTAGTCGCTAGGCTATTAGGGGTTTTGCAAGGAATAATCGCGACTGCCTTGCCCGTTCGAGAATCAGATAAAGAAACAAGCTTTCGCTGTGGCGAGAGGTACGGAGAGATAACCAATGATGTCACTAAATCTGCGACACTTGATTACGTCCTTCTTTGGCCAGCGCAATCGCGCAATAAATGCGCCGAGACAGTTTTTGCCCTACGCGTTGGTATTCAGTTTGCTTGCGGGCTGTGGCGGCAAGAGCGATCCGGCAGAATCGTTGACGGCAGGCAATGCATTCCTGACCGATGGAGACATCGCAAGCGCTGTGGTCGAACTTAAAAATGCAGTTCAGGGAGCGCCAGAGAATTCTGACGCACGCTTTTCGCTCGGAAGTGCGTACCTGGCTTCCTCAAATTTCGTTGCTGCGACCAAGGAACTTACTCGAGCTCGCGCATTAGGCATGCAATCTCCGGAATTGAATCTCGCGATTGCCAAGTCCCTGGTATTAAGCGGCAATGTGGATGAAGCAGCTACGGAGTTGGCGCTCAATTTGGATGACGCGAGTAGTGACTGGCTCACATTACAAGGTCTCGTCGATCTGAGTGCTGGGCGTTACGCAGAAGCAGACATCACGTTAAAAAAGGCAATTGAACTCGACAGTAGTAATGTGGACGCGTATCGCGCTTCAATTAGAGCAGCAATTGCTCTTGGCGATGCCGTGCAAGCACGAAAATACATCGACGAATCGTTGGAAGTAACGCAAGACGATTTTGATATATGGTTATTAAAAGGTGACCTAGATCAATTTGACCAGAAATTGTCCGATGCTGTAACAAGTTATTCGCGGGCACTAGAAATCTCAGCGAACTATCCCACAGCATTATTACGACGCGCCTCTGTGCATGTGCGTCTACTCCGGCCTGACGAGGCGTTGCTAGACCTTGATGCAATGGGGACCGTATCGAACGAGCATCCGCAGGCGCTCTACCTAAGAGCACTAATAGCTCGGCAGAAAAAGCAGCCGATTAGTGCGCTGCGTTATCTTCGGCAGGTTTTCGTCACCGTGCCAAATCACAAGGAGAGCATGGCGCAGGCGGCCTCGATCCACTTCGAGCAGTCTGAATATGCCGACGCGGAGGAATATCTGGGACGGCTGATAGAAATCGATCCGGGAAACGAAAAAATTCTTCGCATGTTGCGCGCCACCCGACTCGCAATGGGCCAGCTTCCCGACGAACTACACGGTTTAGAAAATGCAGACGTCGACGACATGTCGGATCCATGGTTATTAGCTCTCTTAGGTGCGACGCATTTGAAGCACGGAAACATCGTGCAGGGTCGCAAGAGTCTAGAGCGTGCGCTCGAATTAGCGCCAGACTCAGTGCCAATCCGTACGCAAATGGCATTTAGCAAATTGCGTTCCGGTAGCGTCGAGGAGGCGATGGACGAACTTTCCGCGATCCGTAGCGAGGCTCCAGATTTCGTTCTCGCCAGTATCTTGCAAGCATTCGGTTTTGCTGCGAACGATGATGCCGAAGCGGCGCTCGGTGTCGCCAACGAATTGGTGGGCGGCGATCCCGAGGCCGCGATTTACTACAACGTGCGCGGCTACCTTCATCAATATTTCGGTAATGCGCCCAAAGCGGTTGTGGACTTCGAGACTGCACTGCAAAAGGATCCAGAGTTTCATGCCGCAAACTTTAATCTGGCGCGCATAGCACACAACGCTAAAGATACGGATGGTGCCCGTCGAAGGCTCGAAGCCGTTCTTGAACGGACACCGAATGAACCGCAGGCACTCGTCTATTTGGCGTCAATGCAGGTCGAACAAGGCAATACAGACGCGGCAATTGCCCTGCTCAAACAAGCTCGAGAGAATCACAAGGGAGCGGCGGAGCCCAGGATTATCCTGTCGCGTCTTTATCGGCGGACGGGAGACATTGCCGCGGCGACAATGACTGCAGAGGAAGCGTTTGCACTGGCGCCTTACGCCTCTGGAGCCCAGTTGGAATACGCCGTTACTAAATTGAGCGCAGGTGAGCCGGAACTCGCGATGCCGGCAATCGACGCATTAGTCGAACAATTCCCAAATTCCGCGAAAGTGCTCGAGTTGCACGCACAAGCAAAAGGTTTGAGCGGCGACTCAGCAGCTTACGAATCAGGTTTGGCAGGGATAGTGGAAAGATTTCCTACTGCGATATCAGCGCGAACCGCGCTCGGAAAAATCTACGCGTCGAGAGGCGAGTATGCGGCTGCGGAAAAGCTTGCCATCGAGTTGATCCGATCAGAGCGTGCGCAGACACAAGTTGAAGGCAACTTATTTCTTGGAGATCTAAAATCCGCGCAAAATGATATGGACAGCGCCCTTGGATCGTATAAGACAGCCCACGAGTTAGAACCGCAATCGCGGACATTACTAAAGATGTTCGCCGCACAAAAACGTTCGGGTTCCGAGGATCCCGCGCTGCTAGACGAATGGCTCGTAGCCAACCCAGATGATGTTGCTGTTCGAACGGCTGTTGCGATTGGAAACCTGGGCGCAGGACAGCAGGACCAGGCCGTCAGCAATTACGAAATTATTCTTGAAAGCTCACCGGGCAATTTAATTGCACTAAATAATCTAGCGTGGATATTCGACCAATCCAACGATGAACGAGCGCTAGAATACGGGCGAAGAGCGTATGAAGCCGCGCCTAATAGCCCTGAAGTCGCAGACACCTATGGATGGATTTTGTTGCGTAAAGGGCGAATCGAGCAGGGGCTGGACCTGATTTCGCGGGCGTTAAAATCGAGTCCAAATAACAACGACATCCGCTTCCATTACGCTGCCGGTCTCGCGAAGACGAACGATGCCCAAGGAGCAGTGGCGGAGCTTAGTGAAATTTTATCGGATGCGAGTCCGTTTTCGTCTCGCGCCGAAGCCGAGGCATTGATGGCGGAACTTAAAAAGTAGCCCGCAGTGAGAAGATCTATGACTAAATACGCTAACGCTTAAGCGGCGGGTTAATTATTTGCTCTATTGTCTCCGCCGTCCCTTTGGTACGTAACTATCGAGGCGGTTGTTCGTGAACCGTCCTCGTCACGATGTACAACGCGAACCGGCAGATATCCGAATTCGGCGGCGCACCAAAATGTAGTGGTCTTCGAGCCGCCGCGGCCCTGCCAGGTTAGTTTTACCGTCTCAAATGTCCCGAGTTCAGTTTCAATGGAAACATTTTCCTCGATTACCGGCTCGTAGGTTTTCTCTTTTCCTCGATCTGCGATCAAATAACGAAACCGGGTTTTTCCCGATTCTAGATCGTGCATCAGCGCAGCTTGATAAATCAACTTATCAAGCATGCCGACCGCTAGTGCAGATGATTGCGGTTTGCGATTGATAACCGTCTCAATGCGATTTCTAGTCCGGTCGAATTGCATATTCACGTTCTTCGGTTTTTTCTTACGTTCACGTACATAAGTATATCGTTCGGGTAAATAGACCCCGTCTCGAAACGTTCCGTGGCTCGATTCGAATACCTTTTCTTTGCGCAACATAGCTGCAAGACCGGTTGTTCGAAAAGTTGACTCGAATTGATAAACGCCATTTGCCGCGATAATGAATGAACGGTCCATTTTGCCAACCGTTAAGCTACCGAGAACAAGCTTGTAAGTTGCTTGGTATCCACCGCCGGCAGAAACTTCCGCGGTAAATAACAACATTATTATTATGTATAACGAAGCGAAATTGCGCATGGTTGAGCCAGAATTATCCGAAGACCAGAATGCCGCTTGATGTTAACATCCGTGTTGGATTTCAGTACCTAAATATTTCGTTCTCTTACAAGGAAAATAGTGCGGCCTAATTAAAATGAACCGAGGTATTAGAGGTTGGAAAGATGTAAAAGTTCTCGTTGTGGGCGACGTGATGCTGGATCAATATTGGGACGGTACGACGCGACGTATTTCTCCAGAGGCACCCGTGCCGATTGTTAAAGTACATCAGGAAAGTGAAAGGGTCGGGGGAGCAGCGAATGTGGCCGCAAATGTTGTGGCGCTCGGTATTCACACGGAGCTAATTGGCGGCGTTGGTCCTGATTCGGCGGGCCAGTCTTTGCACAGGCTATGCTCGGAACTAGATATTAGCGCGGCGCTTATTTGTTCGAATAGTAATCGCACTACCGTTAAATTACGCGTATTAAGTCAACATCAGCAGCTGTTGAGATTAGACTTTGAAACCGAAGGCTCGACCTACGACAACGACACGCTGCTCAGGCATTTCAACGATAAACTCATAGACGCGGACATCATTGTTTTGTCGGATTACGGCAAAGGCTTCGTCAACGATTGTAGAAGTCTGATCGATGCGGCAAAAACCGCGGGGAAGCGAGTGGTCGTAGATCCGAAGTCGAACGATTTTTCAAATTACGCAGGCGCCTACTTGGTGACGCCGAATTATCTTGAATTTGAAGCCTGCGTTGGCTCATGTGTAAATGAACGAGAAATTATTGAACGAGGTGAACGCTTGTGCCGTGATCACGATATCGGCGCACTGCTTATCACTCGAGGTGAATCCGGCATGATCCTGGTTTCGCCACATTGCGAACCCATCTCCCTCGCAGCGCAAGCTCGAGATGTGTTTGACGTTACCGGGGCAGGAGATACCGTATGTGCAGTTGTCGCGAGCGCACTCGCGGCCGGTGAAGACCTGCACCACGCGATGGTTTATGCGAACACGGCAGCCAGCATAGTCGTCGGAAAGTTAGGTACCGCAAGTGTCACTCGAGCGGAACTTGATCCTGGCTACGAGATGGCTGATGAAACATCTGAGGAAATCGCGCCTCTATCCGGGGTCATGCGAGAAGTGATAGCGGCCCGGGCCCAGGGCGAAAGGATCGTAATGACGAACGGCTGTTTCGATATCCTGCACGCTGGGCATGTCAGTTATTTGGCGCAAGCCAAAGCGTTGGGAACACGATTAATTGTCGCATTGAACTCTGATGCTTCTGTAACTCGCCTCAAGGGCAAGGGTCGGCCTGTTCAGCGTTTGGAAGATAGGGTTCGCGTGATTCGAGCGCTTGCGGCCGTAGATTGGGTCGTAAGTTTCGACGAAGACACCCCCCTGAATTTGGTTGAGACAATTAGTCCGGACGTATTGGTCAAAGGTGGCGACTATAAGATCGACGACATCGTTGGTGCAGCACACGTTCTGGAGTCCGGCGGTGAGGTGAGAGTGTTGCCTTTCGTGTCGGGCCTGTCGACTTCCGGGATCCTTGCGAAGCTAGGAGCGCAATCAACATGATTATTGTCACGGGCGGCGCAGGGTTTATCGGCAGCAACTTAGTACACGAGCTAAACCTCCGCGGGCATACGGATGTCGTCGTTGTGGACGATTTAACCGACGGCCATAAGTATTCGAATATCTCGGACGCATGCATTGCCGACTACCTCGATTTCGAGGAGTTCCGGGCCGCTTTTCTTAAGGACGAGTTTCCATTTAGTCAGATTGATCGGATCTATCACCTTGGCGCTTGTTCGACTACGACTGAATGGGACGGCCGCTTCATGTTGGATCTGAATTACGCGTACTCGCGCGATTTAATCCGCTTTAGTATCCGACATGGAATTCCAATAGTTTACGCGTCGAGTGCGGCAGTTTATGGCAGTAGCACGAATTTTTCCGAGCAGTCCGGCAACGAGAAGCCGCTGAATGTCTATGGTTATTCGAAAAACTTGATCGACAACTTCGTAACACGGCAATTGAGTTCATTGAAAAGCCAAGTTGTCGGGTTGAGGTACTTCAATGTCTATGGGCCGCGGGAGCAGCATAAAGATGCGATGGCTAGTGTAGCGTTCCATTTGAATCGGCAGGCAAAGGAGTCTGGTAAAGTACGGTTATTCGGCGGCAGCCATGGGATGGCTGCCGGAGAGCAGCGACGCGATTTCATTTTCGTAGACGATGCGGTCGATACAACATTGTGGTTTGCCGATCATTCGCAATGTTCCGGAATTTTTAATTGCGGAACTGGCCGGGCAGAAAGTTTCAATGAGCTAGCTGCGGCAGTGCTGGACTGGCACGGAAGCGGCGAAATTGAGTACATCCCGTTTCCGTCTGAATTGCTGGAAGCGTACCAAAGCAATACGCAGGCAGATCTAAGTTTACTGCGCGCGGCCGGTTGTGATTTGGATTATCGAACGGTAAGTGAAGGGACCGGGAACTATTTGGATTGGCTGAATTCTTGAGAATTATCTACAACGTTGTATTTACGTTGTTAAGCCCGTTACTGCTCGCCAGAATCTGGTGGCGGGAGCGCCACAACCCCATGTATCGGAAGCGTTGGAACGAACGGTTTGCGTTACGTCTACCGCAAGGGCCCGACGAGAACCCCATCTGGATCCATGCTGTCTCAGTTGGAGAGACGGTAGCGGCGACGCCTCTTGTCGATTACTTAGTGACTCACCATCCATCGACTCCAATACTAATTACGACGACAACCGCCACCGGCGCGGCTGCTGCAGAAAATCGTTTTGGTAATAAGGTCCAACACGTGTTCTTGCCTTACGATCTGCCGCTGGCGGTGGGCCGCTTCCTAAGCCATTTTGAGCCGCGGATTTTAATCTTAATGGAAACTGAGCTGTGGCCAAATTTGCTCCGCAGATGCCGAGCCGAAAAGGTCCCCGTGTTAATTGCCAACGCGCGACTGTCGCCCAAATCTGCTGCCAACTACCAATTAATCTCGGCGGTGAGCCTCGAAATGATGAATGCAATCGAGTGTTTTGCGGCTCAAGGTGAACTCGATGGTGAACGCTTCATCGCGCTTGGAGCGCCTGCGAGTTCAGTTATTGTAACGGGTAGTTTGAAGTTTGACGTGGAGTTGCCACCGAGCGCTGAGGAATCCGGTCAGTCCATGCGTAGACAACTTGGTGTTAGCCGCGAGATTTTAATGGCCGGGAGTACCCGAGGCGGCGAAGAAGAAATCTTACTGAGGGTATATTTAAATCTAAAGGTGCATCACCCGACGTTGTTATTGCTGCTTGCCCCAAGGCACCCGGAGCGGTTCGCACAAGTCGCACAACTGTGCCGCAAGAATGGCTTGGAGGTGGTTCGGCACAGTGCGGCTAGCGCATGCCTCGCACAAACAAACGTGTATTTGATCGATTCGATGGGAGAGTTACCGAAATTTTATGCCGCGTCCGATATCGCGTTCGTCGGCGGTTCGCTCGTCCCTCGAGGGGGCCATAACGTGTTGGAACCTGCGGCGCTTGGCGTCCCTGTCGTCGTTGGACCGCACACATTTAATTTTCCCGAAATTATCAGGCTACTAAATCAACAAGGGGCGCTTTA
>JBLFWZ010000222.1:0-7819 GCA_047611905.1 Gammaproteobacteria bacterium
GGGCGAGAACTCGAGTATGTGCGGAGCAAGCACAACATCGATCGATGCGGCTGCGAGCGGCAATGCCTCACAGCTACCGAGCAACGCCGCGCTCCCTCCTTCGATAGGGTGCGCATCGAGTGCCACAACGTGCGCAATACGTGTCGTCGCAGTAAATTTTTCCGACACATGACTGCCAAGCTGCACGAGATGGTAGCCGAACAGGTTCGGTAGAATCGTCGCGACGATCTCTAACTCTGCGTCACGAATGGATACCCCAGCCCCTTCGTTAAACCAAGACCTCAGTCGTTCAGCCAGTTCGCGCGGACCAATTAGCGGGAATTTTTGACTCAAATTCATCCTTAAAGTGGTATTTCAAAGCGGTCGAGCGTCATAGTATAAATCGCCATCCATTATCCGACACAGGTCACCTCGAGACGCAATAGATACGTGGCATGACACGCTCGGGACCATCCAACGGTGGCAAGTTCGCGGACAACTCGCTGCGCGGTTTTCGAGTTTGCCGCGCCTGTCCACGGTCGTTACCATACAGCGATGCTCAGCCAACGCATTATTCAATTCGTGGCGTTTGCGTCTGTCCCATTATTCTTGACGGCGTGTTCGTTAAGCGAAGTCAGAGAAACCTCGCACCGCGATTACCACGACAAGCCGCCCGCTGCCTATCGTGTTGAGCCCGTCGCTCCCACTGAGGGCGTACAACCGGCATTCAACGTGCCGAGAGTATCAACGCCGAAACCGGTTGCCGTTACCGATATATGGCAATACATCGCGGCGGAATTTACTTGGCATGCGTCAGATAATCCCCATGTGCGATCGGAGTTAGACCTTTTTCGTAGAAATTCTCGACACGTCGAGCTGGCCTCGCTCAACGCCGAGCCTTATATATGGATTATCGTCGAGTCGATTAAGCAGCGAAATTTGCCGATAGAGCTGGCCTTGTTACCGCTAATTGAGAGCAGTTATCAGGCAAACGCAGTTTCCACCAGAGGAGCCGCAGGGCTATGGCAATTCATGCCGAGAACCGGCCGCCGGTTCGGCTTGAAGCAGTCACGTTGGTACGACGGTCGACGCGATATTGTCGCCTCGACCAACGCTGCGCTGGACTACTTGACCCAATTGCATAAAAATTTCGACGGTAATTGGCTTCTGGCCTTGGCCGCTTACAACTGTGGGCAAGCAACCGTGAAACGCGCAATTGCCAAAAATGCTTCGCAAGATTTCTGGACCGTCGCGCCCGATCTCCCAAGCGAAACGAGGCGCCATGTCGCGAAGCTTATAGCTGCTGTGGCCATTTTTCGAAACCCGCCGACTTACAACGTTTCGCTCCATCCGATCGAGAATTCGCAACGCTTTGCCGAAATCGATCTAGGCGGTCCGCTAGACATTTCGGCACTCCTTAATGACGGCGCCTGGTCGGAGCAAAGCTTCAAGCAATTGAATCCCGCCTTGAGTGGCTATTACACGGATCCAGATGGACCGTACAAAATTTTAGTCCCATACGCACTAAAGACCTCGTTGGTCGAGCGCCTCGCCTCGATTCCGGCGACGCAGCGCCAGCCAGTTCGAACCCATCGCGTTGTCGCGAATGACACGCTATCGGAAATTGCGTCGCGCTACGGTGTCTCCGTCGAAACAATTAAAGTGCGCAATAAGCTGCGCGGAAATTTAATTCACGTCGGAAAAGAACTTGTTATTACGGGGCCGTTAACCACCCAGTCCAACTCTCGAAAACAACGTGCCGCAGAGCCTGACAAATACGTCGTACAAAACGGTGATTCCTTTTGGACCATCGGGCGGCGATATGGGACTAGTCCCGCTGCGCTAGCACAGATGAACGGATTGTCTGCAGATCGTCCGCTCCAAATCGGTCAAGTGTTAAAGCTTGTTGGGCGCGCATCAATTAAAAAATACGCTGTCCTACGGGGCGATTCCCTATGGACAATTGCGCGCAAGTTCAATGTCACAATTGAACAACTGAAGGTCTGGAATAATTTGTCTAGTCGGAAACCGTTGCAACCAGGGCAGTCCTTGGTGGTATCCGGCGCATCGCGCGATCGTGCATAATCGCTACGCGTCCCAGACCGATCGAATTCTATGCCAACCGATCTAAAATGAATCCAGTGCTGAGATTGATTCGCGCGTGCGCGCGCGTGGTCACGAAGCTTCTGTTTCGCGTTCAAATTCGTGGTATCGAACACGCCGAAGGTGCGGGCGGGCGAACCTTAATCGTCGCAAATCACATTTCGCGGCTCGACGGCCTGTTCCTATTCTTATTTTTACCCGAAGTTCCAACATTCGCCATCACGCCCGCAACAGCAAAAAGCGTTTGGGCTCGGCCGTTTATGCGGTTCGTCAATTGGATAGAAATCGATCCGCTTAGTCCGCACTCTTTGAAACATGTGATAAAGGTGCTGCAACAGAACGAACCAGCGCTAATTTTCCCGGAAGGTCGAATCACCAATACCGGATCGCTCATGAAGATATATGAGGGGCCGGCATTAATGGCGGCGCTCGCCGATGCCAACATATTACCGATCGGCATCGAAGGATTGCAGTATTCCCGTTTCTCGTTGCTCAATACACTCGTGCGCCGGCGCTGGTTCCCGCCGGTAAGAATCACAATACTGGCGCCCCGACGGATTTCCTTTCCTGACGAACTTTTAGGCCATGCACGACGCACAAAAGCGGCTGCCGCCATGCTGCATATCATGCGTGAAATCGCCTTTGAAAACGCCTACGAACCCGTAACCCTATATCGCGCGATATTAAACGCATCGGCGCGGCACGGTCCTGGCCGGGCAATTATCGAAGACGCAACCGGCGTCAAATTGACCTATCGACAATTACTCATGCGCGCTAATGTCCTAAGCCAATTTATTGCGAAAGATTCTGAACAAGGAGAACGGATAGGCATCATGCTGCCAAGTACGGCAGCCGCGATCGTCACCTTCACAGCGGTTCTATCTTGCGGCCGCACTGCCGCCATGTTGAATTTCACTGCGGGCCAACGCGGACTCAGAATTGCGTGCGAAACTGCGGGTCTCAAAACTGTTTATACCTCGCGAAAATTTATCTCAGAGGCCGGTTTGGAAGCCGAGGCGCAGGCCGTTGCAGCCATATCCAAGCTTATTTATCTCGAAGATTTACGCGACAATATTACGAGCTTGCACAAAGCCCTAGCATTGGTTGTCGGACTTACCCCGGTAGCAAGCTACGCATTTCGACAACGTAACCAAGACCCTGACGGCGACTGCGTAATTTTATTCACCTCTGGTTCGGAAGGCATTCCAAAAGGTGTCGTTCTCACGCACTCAAATATCGTCGCAAACCGCTCACAAGTGCAAACCTTGCTTGCATTAAGCCATGAGGATACGGTCCTCAACGTACTGCCGATGTTTCACGCGTTTGGCTTGCTCGGCGGCACTTTAATTCCCTTGTTAGATGGTGCGAAGATCTACTGTTACCCCTCGCCGTTGCATTATCGCGTGATTCCCGAGCTCAGCTACCAACTAGGCGCGACTTGTCTGTTCGGAACGAACACGTTTCTGGCCGGATATGCCAAGCACGGTAACGCTTACGATTTCCACAAAATGCGCTTCGTCATCGCTGGCGCTGAAAAACTCACGGCACAAACCCGTCAAATTTGGGAAGATAAATTTGGCATTCGTGTTTTCGAAGGCTATGGAGCAACGGAAGCCAGCCCCGTCATTTGCGTCAATACGCCCATGGGTAACACCCCAGGATCAGTCGGCCAGCTACTCGCCACAATGGAATACTATTTAGAGCCGGTGGAGGGAATTGCGATCGGTGGACGCTTGGTCGTACGCGGCCCGAACATTATGCGCGGTTATCTTTTCCATGGTGGCGATGGCGTGTGTT
Source organism: Gammaproteobacteria bacterium (assembly GCA_047611905.1). Taxonomy (GTDB): domain Bacteria; phylum Pseudomonadota; class Gammaproteobacteria; genus UBA11873. The sequence continues at coordinate 3,880 of JBLFWZ010000222.1, forward strand.
TTCCGCCCTCCACCGATTACGGTCAAGGTTGGTATGACACCGGCGATATCGTCACAGTCGATGACAATGGATTCATCGCATTAGTTGGACGACAGAAACGGTTCGCGAAAATCGGTGGCGAGATGGTTTCACTAGTGCAGACCGAGGAAATCGCACAGTCGGCTTGGCCCGAAGTGATGAGCGCCGCGGTAGCATTGCCGAGTAGCCGCAAAGGTGAACAAATTCTCCTGCTCTGCGAAAATAGCGAGTGCGATCGTAGAGAACTCGTCGCCACTGCCAAAAAACTGGGTCTGCCTGAACTATCCTTACCGAAACGGGTCATGTTCTGTGAAAAAATACCGTTACTCGGTAGCGGCAAGGTGGATTACCCGGCGGTCCGAGAAATCGCAAAAGAACTTAGCGGTTTATAAAGATTTCAGGAATCATTTCCCTGAAATCACGTGAGTGGGTTAATCCTTCTTGGAGCCGGCAGTTACCCGCTCGACGTTTATCACTAGACAGAGCAACCAGATGCGCGAATATCCAGTCGATGACAGTCACACAAAAATGGACTGTTTGCGACGGACAGCGCATCATCGAACCATGATCAGCTTGCACGTTAAGCAAGCACGGCAGATTCATTTAGGAGCACAAACATGCGCGAAGCAGTAGAAGAGTATTATGGCGTTGTCCTTGAGACATCGAACGATCTAAAAACCAACGCATGCACGACGGCAGGCGCTCCACCAGCGCATCTAACCACTCTACTGCGCAATATTCACAGTGATATCACCTCAACATATTATGGTTGTGGCTTGGTCTATCCCGCAGAACTCGCGGGCGCCCGGGTTCTCGATCTCGGTTGCGGCTCGGGTCGCGATTGCTACGTGTTATCGCAGCTGGTGGGAGAGCATGGCTCGGTGGTTGGTGTCGATATGACGGACAACCAACTCGAGACCGCCAGACGACACATCGACTATCACACAGAAAAATTCGGTTATGCCAAGCCGAACGTGGAGTTTAAAAAAGGCTACTTGGAGACACTGGACGAATTAGATCTCGAACCTGGCAGCTTTGACATCATCGTTTCAAACTGCGTCATCAACCTCGCGACCGATAAACCTGCCGTACTGCGCCATGCACATTCGTTGCTAAAAGAAGGCGGCGAGATGTATTTCGCCGACGTTTACGCCGATCGCCGAGTTGCCCCGGAGCTTGCCTGCGACCCCGTTTTGTACGGCGAATGTTTAAGCGGCGCGCTATATTGGAATGATTTCCAAAATATCGCTAAAGGCGCGGGTTTCGCAGATCCACGACTTGTTAGCGATAGTCCAATTGCAATCACTGATCCGGCGATCGCTGCTCCGCTCGGAAATATCCGGTTTTATTCCGCCACTTACCGTTTATTTAAAATTGCCGATTTAGAACCAGCGTGCGAGGACTACGGTCAGGCGGTTATGTATCGGGGGACACTCGATCACGAACCGCAGCAATTCGTTCTTGATGGCCACCACGTCATCGAACGTGGCCGGACATTCTCGGTCTGCGGCAACACTTGGAAGATGTTGCACGACACTCGATTCAATAAACATTTTGATTTTATTGGCAATTGGGATCAGCACTTCGGCATCTTCGAGGGCTGCGGCACTAATTTGCCCTTCGAGTCGACACTGGATTCCACAGCCGTGGCTAGCGCATGTTGTTGATCGATTCGGATGAGATCTAGGCTGCGTCAAAGCGTCGACCGATGCGACCGGCGCTCAAGACACTCGATCTATCTTACGTAACCCACATCGCGTCGCTCAGAGTCTGACGCCCGTGTGTTCTAGGTAGCACCTCATCACGGTTCGATCCGCGCCGAATTAGGAACCTCTCGGTCGAAAAAATCACCGACAATGCATCGTTGATCCGACGCGCCCAATAGCCGTACGACTATTTATTGGAACGGAAAATTCTCATGTCACGTACAAAGGCACTGGTGTTCGCGGCTGTAGCCGGCTTGATCGCCTCATATTTCTACTTCGATTTCGGTACATTCTTTGAACTGGAGTATCTGAAGCGGCAGCAAAGCGCGCTAACCACATTCGTCGCGGCCAATCCGTTTAAGGCAAGTATTGGGTACTTTTTAACCTACGTAACAATTGCCGCGCTATCGCTACCCGGAGCTGTACTACTGACGCTCTTGGGAGGCGCAACTTTCGGGCTTGCTTGGGGTTTTCTTCTAATTTCCTTCGCGAGCACGATCGGGGCCACCTGCGCCTTCCTATTGTCACGCTATTTATTTCGCAATGCCGTCAGCCGCCAATTTCACTCGCGCATGGCCGTCATTGATAAAGGCATTAAGAAGGACGGCGCGTTCTATTTGTTCACCTTACGTCTTGTGCCGATATTCCCCTTTTTCATAATTAATCTGGTAATGGGTTTGACGACCCTGAAGGTATCGACATTTTTTTTCACAAGCCAACTTGGGATGCTTCCCGGCACCTTAGTTTTCGTGAATGCCGGAACGCAACTCGCGAAAATAGATTCTCTGAGCGGGATACTGTCGCCTACCCTGCTGGTTTCGTTTGCCATTCTTGGCTTGTTTCCTCTGCTTGCTAGGCGCTTCGTGGCCCAGGCGAAGGCCCGTCGCAGCTTGAAGCCATTTCCCAAGCCGGCCAATTTTGATCGGAACCTAATCGTAATTGGTGCAGGATCCGCCGGTCTCGTGTCTTCCTACATCGCGGCCGCGACTAAAGCGAAGGTAACGTTAATCGAAAAGCACCTTATGGGCGGTGACTGCTTAAACACTGGATGTGTACCTTCGAAAGCGTTGTTGAGGTCGGCAAAATTTGTCCACCAAGCTAACCGAAGCTCAGATTACGGCATCTCGAGCGCCCAAATTAACTTTGAATTTCGCGACGTCATGAACCGCGTGAAACGTGTCGTTCAAGCGATCGAACCGCATGACTCTATCGAACGCTATACCGTTCTCGGCGTCGAATGCCTGACGGGCGAAGCAAAAATCTTGACTCCCTATTGCGTGGAAGTCGGCGGGCGTCGCCTGACTACGAGAAATATAATTATTGCCAGCGGCGCGCGCCCTTTCGTTCCGCCGATCCCAGGAATCGAAGATATCGATTACCTAACATCCGACAATTTGTGGGATTTAACCGAGTTACCTGCGCGCCTCGTGGTTCTTGGTGGCGGCCCCATCGGCTGTGAAATTAGTCAGGCTTTTGCCCGCTTAGGCAGCCAGGTTACGCAGGTTGAGATGGGCGCGAGAGTGCTCGGTAGAGAGGACGAAGTCGTCGCCGCGATATTACTGGAATCATTGGAAAATGATGGCGTTAACATGCAATTAGAACGTCAGGCGGTTGGGTTTAAGCCAACGCAAAACGGCGGAGTCGTCACCTGTAAGTCGGTTAGCGATCCGGCGCTCGATAACCTAGAGATCGAATTCGACCAAGTGATCGTTGCACTTGGCCGCCGCGCGAACGTCACCGGGTTCGGATTAGAAGAACTCGGAATATCTCTCAATGCCAACGGCACGATTGCTACCGATGCGTACCTTGCTACGGACATTCCAAATATTTATGCCTGTGGAGATGTCGCCGGACCTTACCAATTCACACACACGGCTTCGCACCAGGCCTGGTACGCGACAATCAATAGCTTGTTCGGCGGGTTTAGGCGATTTGCTGCAGATTACTCTGTCGTTCCCTGGTGCACGTTTACCGATCCCGAAATCGCCAGAGTTGGGCTAAGCGAAAATGAGGCGCTCGAACAAAACATTCCCTATGAACTAACGACATTCGACCTTGGCGAACTTGATCGAGCGTTGGCAGATGAAGTTGCGCGCGGCGTAATCCGAGTGTTGACGGTTCCCGGCCGCGATAAAATTCTTGGCGTAACGATTGTCGGCGAACACGCCGGCGATTTGATTGCAGAATTCGTCCTAGCGATGCGGCATAAACTCGGA
>JBLFWZ010000223.1:0-7541 GCA_047611905.1 Gammaproteobacteria bacterium
AAGTCGTTGGTCGTCTCAGCGATAACGGTGACGTTGTGTTCGCTTTGGCCAACCTTAATCAACACCGCGCACGGCGTCGCATCCGTTGACCGAGATTTAATGAACGTTGGGAAAGTACTGCAACTATCAACCGCGAAAACCATTACGAAACTGGTGTTGCCGTCGTCTCTGCCGCTCATTTTTACGGGCTTGCGGTTATCGCTTGGGGTCGGATGGATGGTGCTTATTGCCGCGGAAATGCTCGCGCAAAACCCGGGCCTCGGTAAATTCGTTTGGGACGAGTTTCAAAACGGATCTTCGTCGTCGTTAGCGAAAATTATCGTCGCCGTGATCACGATTGGACTGATCGGATTCCTCCTCGATAGGATCATGTTCGCGCTGCAAACGGCATTCACTTTCACCGCGAATCGATAGGGCTCACTGCAATGGCATTTCTAGAAATTAGAAACGTATCGAAAGGGTTTGGCGAGGGCGCGAATCGAAACCCGATACTTAAGGACATCAACTTATCCGTCGCCGAAGGCGAGTTCATCGCAATTGTCGGCTTCTCTGGTTCCGGAAAAACCACTTTGATATCGCTGATCGCAGGACTGCTCGAAGCCGATGCCGGTGAAATCCTGATCAACGAAAAGGCGATTCGCGGTCCTGGTCCCGAACGGGGTGTGGTCTTTCAATCTTATTCATTACTTCCTTGGCTAAGCGTGCACGGCAATGTGGCGCTGGCAGTCGATCAAGTTTATCGGCATGAATCAAGGAGCCAACGAGCAACTCGGATTAAGCGTTACATTGAGATGGTCGGGCTTAGCGCTGCTGCAGATCGACTTCCTGCGGAATTGTCTGGAGGCATGCGTCAAAGAGTATCAGTTGCCCGCGCGTTAGCGATGAATCCTGAGATTCTCTTGTTGGATGAACCCTTATCCGCGCTCGACGCATTGACCCGCGCGAAATTACAAGACGAGATTGAAAGAATTTGGTCGCGAGATAAAAAGACCGTGATACTGATCACGAATGACGTCGATGAAGCGTTACTCCTCGCCGATCGAATCATTGCGCTGAAGCCGGGACCGAACGCCACGTTAGGAAAAGAGTTTGTCGTGGATCTGTCGCGTCCAAGAGATCGATCGGCAGTAAATGATAACGTGGCGTTTAAGTCGTTGCGCGCCGAGATCACCCAATATTTGATGGACATCGGTTTCGAGCGTGGCGCTCAGAGCGAATCGGAACGTTATTTGCCGAATGTTTCGCCAATTACCGCAGATGTAGATGACGCTCCGCCGGCCGCTTACAGCGAGGCCGCGAAGTCGTCGATTGAGAGCGGCTACGTTGAATACTTTCGAACCAAGAAAATATATCCAACACCTACCGGGCCGTTAACGGTCGTCGACGATTTCGATTTGAAAGTTAACCGCGGCGAATTTATCTCTTTGATAGGCCATTCTGGCTGCGGCAAGTCAACAGTCTTGTCGATGACAGCAGGCCTAACCGAAATTTCCGACGGTGGTATCGTCCTTAGCGGGCGAGAAATCGATGGCGCAGGTCCTGATCGCGCGGTGGTATTCCAAGCGCCGTCGCTGATGCCGTGGTTAACGGCGCGGCAGAATGTGGCAATTGGTGTCGACAAAGTCTACCCCCATGCCACGCGTTTCGAGCGCAACGAGATCGCGGCCTATTACCTCGAACGGGTCGGACTCGGATCCCATATCGATAAGCTCGCCGGCGAACTTTCAAACGGTATGAATCAGCGCGTTGGCATTGCGCGCGCGTTCGCTCTATCACCCAAACTGCTCTTGCTTGATGAACCGTTCGGCATGCTCGACAGCTTAACCCGTTGGGAGCTGCAAGAGCTACTGATGGACGTCTGGACCCGAACCCAAGTCACCGCCATCTGTGTCACGCACGACGTCGATGAAGCTATTTTACTAGCCGACCGAGTTGTGATGATGACGAACGGTCCGTTTGCGCGGATCGGCAATGTAATGTCTGTCGATATTCCTCGGCCACGGACGCGTAAAGCCTTGCTCGAGCACCCGAACTACTACCAGTACCGTCAGGAAGTGTTGGACTTCCTCGCCGAGTACGAAAGCGGTGGTCGGCCTGATAAGCAGCAAGAAACTGAGATAGAGATTGTCGCGGACTCGGACCAACAAGCGGCATGAACGCCATCTATGCACATCCTCGGAGAACTCGCGATGCGTGAAAAACTTGTCGTAATTGGTAACGGTATGGCGCCTGGCCGCGTGCTCGAAAACTTGCTCGAAGCAGCGCCAAATCGGTACGAAATTACAATCTTTAATGCTGAGCCGCGAGTCAACTACGACCGCATAATGCTCTCTCCCGTGTTGTCCGGTGAGCGCGAGTTCGAAGACATTATCATCCACCCTGATGATTGGTATGCCGATCACGGCATCACTTTACACAAGAACAAACCGATAATTGACATCAACCGGCAAGCGCAACGAGTTAGCGCACTCGATGGTGCTTCGGCCAGCTACGATCGACTGTTAATCGCCACGGGTTCAAATCCGATCGTGATTCCGCTGCCGGGTTGTGAACTGCCTGGGGTGCTCTGTTATCGGGATCTCGATGATGTCAATGCGATGTTGGCCGCATCAGAAAAAGGCGGTTGCGCGGTCGTTATCGGCGGCGGCTTGCTCGGTCTCGAAGCGGCAGCGGGTTTGCATGCACGCGGCATGCAGGTGTCCGTGATTCATCTCAGTGACACATTGATGGACCGGCAACTCGACGGCGCGGCAGGATACTTACTACAACAAGCGATCGAGAAGCGCGGCATCGCCTTGCACACTCAGGCTAATACGCGGGCCATTGTCGGGACCAATAAAGTCGTGGCTGTCGAACTCGACGACGGTACCCGGATCGCTGCCGATATCGTCGTGATGGCAGTCGGGATCAGACCGAATACCGAACTAGCTGAAGCGGCTGGTCTAGCGGTAAATCGTGGCATCGTCGTGGATGATTCGATGCGCACATCCGACGAGCGAATATTTGCGGTTGGAGAATGTGTCGAGCATCGTAATCAATGCTACGGCTTAGTCGCACCGCTTTACGAGATGGCCAAGGTTGTCGCCGAGCGACTACTCGATAGTGAGAATGCAACCTATCTTGGTTCGACAACCTCCACGAAACTCAAAGTGACAGGCATCGACCTATTCTCCGCAGGTGATTTTGCTGACGGCGAAGGTCGTGAAGAAATCGTCCTACGCGACGCGGCGAAAGGCGTCTATAAACGACTCGTGTTGCAAGACGAAAAAATTATCGGCGTCGTTCTGTACGGTGAAACGCGTGATGGTGCGTGGTTCTTTCAACAACTGCGCGATGCAAGTGATGTATCTGAGCTGCGCGAGACATTGATTTTTGGCCAAAGTTACGCCGGAGGAACGCAACTGGACCCTACGGCGGCCGTTGCAGCATTAGCGGATGATTCGGACATCTGTGGCTGCAACGGCGTCTGCAAAGGAACGATTCTCAAGGCAATAGAAAACCAGGGACTCATGTCAATCGACGACGTTCGTGGTGCGACGAAAGCCTCATCGTCGTGTGGTTCTTGCACGCCATTGGTTGAGCAATTGCTCATGCTTTCGCTTGGTGAGACGTATTCGCCTGGAACGGTACAATCGATGTGTTCCTGCACTGATAAAGGCCACGACGAGGTACGTCGACTGATCATCGCCAAACGGCTGAAGTCCATTCCTGAGTTAATGCAACAACTCGAATGGAAGACTTCTTGCGGCTGTGCGAAGTGTCGACCCGCGTTGAACTATTACTTGCTCGCGACCTGGCCAGGCGAGTATGAGGATGACGAGCAATCGCGATTCATTAACGAACGCGCGCACGCGAACATTCAAAAGGACGGGACTTTCTCCGTCGTTCCTCGGATGTGGGGAGGCATCACAAGCGCTGATGAATTGCGCGCGATCGCCGATGTGGCCGATAAATTTTCCATTCCAACCGTGAAAGTTACTGGCGGGCAGCGCATCGATCTGCTCGGCGTTAGGAAAGAAGATTTACCCGCTGTGTGGTCCGATCTGAACGATGCGGGCATGGTCTCCGGCCACGCTTACGGCAAAGCACTGCGTACCGTAAAGACTTGTGTTGGCACGGATTGGTGTCGTTTCGGTACACAAGATTCAACCGGGCTCGGGATTCGACTAGAGAAGCATTTATGGGGGGCTTGGACGCCACATAAGGTCAAGCTCGCTGTGTCTGGTTGTCCGCGCAATTGCGCGGAGTCGACCTGCAAAGACGTAGGGATTGTTTGCGTTGATTCAGGTTACGAGATCCACTACGGCGGTGCGGCTGGTATGGAGCTTCGCGAAACTGAGATCCTGTGTACGGTCAAGACCGAGCAAGAGGTAATCGAATATTGCACGGCCTTGATCCAGATGTACCGCGAGCAAGCCCACTACCTCGATCGTGTACACAAATGGGCGGCGAGAGTCGGCAAGAAAACGATTGAGGCGCAGATTGTCGAGGACCCACATCGTCGCAGTGAATTGTTCAAGCGCTTCGCGATTGCGCAGCGCACCGGACAAAAAGATCCTTGGGCGGAGCGCGCAATTGGAAAACACAAACACGAATTCTTACCGTTGGCGAAATTCACTAAAGTCGCGGAGAAAATACAATGAACGAGGCTACGTTTGAATGGGTCGACATCGGGGGCCTACGCGAGATTCCACGACGCGGCTCGCGACAGGTAAAAGTGAACAACTATGCAATCGCGATATTCCGTACCGCCGATGATCGAATTTACGCAATAGAAGATAGGTGTCCCCATTTAGGCGGTTCGCTAAGCCAAGGGATCGTGCACGGCACGGCAGTCACTTGTCCGCTACACAGTTGGGTGATTAGCGTGGAGAGCGGCAAAGTCCTCGGCTCTGATACGGACTGCGTGCGGACCATTCCTGTGCGTAAGGACAGTGGTCGGATCCTTTTGCGCTTTCCGTTCTACTCCGAACAAGCCGCGTGAATACGAAGTGATGGAAAGCACGACAACATCAACCACGTGTCCGTACTGTGGCGTCGGTTGCGGCTTATTGGTTACCCGAGACCGTTGCGGGCAAGTCACAACTAAAGGTGATCCAGAGCACCCGTCGAACTTTGGCCGGATCTGTTCCAAAGGCGCGGCGCTCGGCGAAACCGTCGCCACCGACGGTCGTTTGGCTGCACCGATCATCGACGGGCAGGAGTCGAATTGGGATGCCGCGCTTGGTCGAGTCGCGAGCGAATTCGCGTCTGCGATTGAGCAGCACGGTCCTGATTCTGTCGCATTTTATGTCTCTGGCCAGTTGTTGACGGAAGACTATTACGTCGCCAACAAACTGATGAAAGGCTACATTGGCACTGCGAATATCGACACGAATTCACGCCTGTGTATGGCTTCATCAGTGGCGGGTCATCGACGCGCTTTTGGCGCCGACACGGTGCCTGGGACTTACACTGATTTGGAGCTTGCCGATCTGATCGTCATCACGGGTTCAAATCTCGCTTGGTGCCATCCCGTTCTGTATCAGCGGATCGCGGCGGCGAAAGAAGCACGCACTGGGCTATTCGTCGTCGTGATCGATCCGCGCCGCACGGCAACGTGTGAAATCGCGGATTTGCATCTTGCGATAAAACCAGATACTGACGTGGTCTTGTTCAATGGGCTTTTAGCTCACTTGAAAAAGACCGGCAGTCTGAACGATGAATATATTCGCGAGCATGTTACTGGCGTCGACGCTGCGTTATCTAGTGCCGGTGTGCTCGACGAACACGATGTCTCCGTTCGAACCGGATTAGAGATTGATCTGTTACGGGAATTCTTCGCTCGATTCGCGTGCACCGAGCGAACCGTCACAATCTACAGCCAGGGCGTTAACCAATCAGAAAATGGCACTGATAAGGTTAACGCAATAATTAATTGCCATCTCGTGACAGGGCGGATTGGGAGCCCTGGGTGCGGACCTTTCTCGGTGACCGGGCAGCCAAACGCGATGGGTGGACGTGAAGTCGGCGGCTTGGCGAATCAACTCGCGTGTCATATGGATCTCGATAACCTGGCGCATAGAGATCTCGTTCAACGCTTTTGGAATTCGCCTAACATTGCGCAGCGACCTGGATTGAAGGCAGTCGATCTATTCGAGGCTTGCCGCGACGGCCGCATCAAAGCCCTATGGATTATTGCGACGAATCCTGTCGATAGTTTGCCGAACGGCAGGATGATCGAACAAGCACTGCAAGTCTGTCCGTTCGTCGTGGTCTCGGATGTCATCGCAGCAACGGACACGGGTCGCTTCGCTAACGTTCTACTCCCGGCCCAGGCTTGGGGAGAGAAAGAAGGGACCGTCACAAATTCCGAGCGCCGGATTTCGCGCCAGCGAAGCTTCCTTCTCGCACCCGGCGCGTCTCGCCCGGATTGGTGGATCATCAAGGAGGTCGCGGTCCGCCTCGGGTTTGCTGATGCGTTTGACTATAGTTGTACAGCCGAAATTTTTCGCGAGTACGCCCATTTATCGACATTCGAGAACAATGGCACGAGAGATTTCGACATTGGCGGGTTGGGCGTCCTGAGTAACGCTCAATATGAGGATCTCACTCCAATACAGTGGCCAGTTCCGGTAGAACTTGCTGAGCAAGCGGTCGGCGAAAAGAGATTGTTCTCCGACGGTCAATTTTTCACGAGGTCGGGGCGCGCGAATTGCGTCGCAGTTGCAACTCCAGCGATCCGCGAGAATGACTTAAAGTATCCCTTGGTCATGAACACCGGTCGGGTGCGCGACCAATGGCACACGATGACCCGGACGGGCAGGGCGCCCCGACTGGGCAGCCACTACGCCGAACCGTTCGCCGAAATTCATCCGCGCGACGCGGCCGAATTCGGCATTGAGCCAGCTAGCTTAATCACCGTTGAAAACCCGAACGCCACGGTCGTTGTACGTGCGTTAGTCACGGAGCGACAGCAGCGCGGTTCGATTTTCGTGCCGATGCATTGGTCGGATCAGTACGCTTCTTCAGCGCGGCTCAATCGATTAGTATCCGACGTTGTCGATCCGATTTCGGGTCAGCCGGCGTTGAAGTCAGCAGCTGTCGGCGTGAGTGTGTTCGCCGCTACTTGGTACGGATTTTTAGTCACCGAGAATTTGCCGTCGCTAGTGTCTTCGGACTATTGGGCGCTTTGTGTCACTAACGGCGGCTGGCGCGCGGAACTGGCCGGGCTGCAAGTGCCGCGAGATTGGGACGTAATGCTCAATTCGCTATTGAATCGCACTGGTGATCTGCCAACGGACCATGTGCAGTTCTTCGACGCGGCAAGAGGGGCTCGGCGTTACATCATCGTTGAAGCAGGCCGCATTGTTGCCATGGCCTATTTCGCGACATCCCGTGTTTGTGTCTCTAGGCAGTGGGCGGTTGATCAATTGTCCTCGCCGGGCGACTCGGCAATAAGCGTCATCGCAGGGCGGGCGCCGGCCGATGTCGCTGATGCAGGCGCGACGGTCTGCTCGTGCTTTAGTGTGGGTCGGAACGAAATCATTACCGCCATCGTC
>JBLFWZ010000224.1:0-7540 GCA_047611905.1 Gammaproteobacteria bacterium
CGATGCATCGATTTTGGCGGGTGGAATCTCCGAGGCACTGATCACGACGGCGGCGGGATTGTCGGTCGCGATCCCGACCTTAATGCTCTATAGATACTTCCGTAATCGGGTAGAAGGGCTGGTGGTTGCGATGGAACAAGAGGCGCTCAAGCTCGTCGAAGCCTTGCACGGCGCGCGCGAACACGAATCCGAACAAGCCACCGACGGATGAATTTTAGACCGCAACGCGAAGAAGAAGTCGACGTCAATTTGACGCCGCTGATCGATGTCGTTTTTTTACTGCTGATTTTCTTCATGGTTTCAACGACATTTATTCGCGAGTCCGAGATCGAATTGACGTTGCCGGAAGCAAGCGCCGAAGTGCGCGAGGATCCGATCGACATAATCGAGGTTGCGATCGATGCGAAGGGGCGATTTTTCGTCAATGGGAATGCGTTAATCAACACACAACTCGACACCGTCAGACAAGCATTGAACGATGTGCGACCGGCGGACGCTGAACCGGTGGTTATTATTAGCGCCGACGCCGCGGCGACCCATCAAACCGTCATCACCGTGATGGACGCTGCCCGCCAAGTGGGCTTAAACCGCATTACATTCCCGACAAAAATTTCCGAAGATCAATGACAGCCCGTCATTGGTCTCGTGGTTCGTTAGTGTGAAGTCACTAGAAGAGTTTACGGAAAGCGTTTGGTACGCGCGCCATCCGGCTTCATATGGCTTAATGCCGTTAGGATGGGCGTATCGCGGTTGTGCGAGCTTGCGAAAATTGGCTTACACAAGCGGTCTGCTATCGTCCTATACGGCCGAGGTGCCGGTCGTGGTGGTCGGCAACATTACCAGTGGCGGAACGGGGAAAACGCCGTTGGTGATTTGGTTGGTCAGTTACTTCCGCTCCCTCGGATACCATCCGGGGGTTGTTGCACGAGGCTATCGAGGTCGTGCGAAACGTTGGCCCCAGCAGGTTCGACCGGATAGCGACCCTGCAGTGGTCGGCGACGAGCCAATCATCATCGCACGCCGCGCATTGTGTCCTGTAGCGGTTGGGCCGCGTCGTGGCGACGCGGTTGAAGGACTGCTCAAGCATTCGGAGTGCGACATCATTATTTCTGATGACGGACTGCAGCACTATGCACTCGAGCGGAATTTTGAAATTGCCGTGCTTGACGGTGTCCGCAGGATTGGCAACGGTCGGCCGTTGCCCGCCGGTCCGCTACGCGAACCCGCTGATCGGCTTAACTCCGTCGATTTGGTTGTCACGAATGGGATTGCCGGGCGCGGCGAATTTAGCATGAAATATGTGTCTTCGATTGCCTGCAAGTTGGACACCGATGAACAGGTGGCATTATCCGAATTTTCGCCGAAAGAAGTAAACGCCGTTGCCGGAATTGGCAACCCCGAACGATTTTTTTCAATGTTGCGGTCGAAAGGCTTCCGCGTTACAGCACATCGGTTTCGTGATCACGCGCGGTATCGAAAAAAGGACTTTGAATTTGGCAATGATCTACCAATACTTATGACCGAGAAAGACGCGGTCAAGTGTGAACATCTTGGGCTCTCGCGATGTTGGTATGTTCCCATTGCGGCAGAGCTTCCGGCGGTTTTTGAAAAACGCCTGTCGATCGTTTTTGATGGAGCAGAAGATGGATAAAAAATTACTCGATTTGCTTGTTTGCCCAGTCACGAAAGGACCGCTAATTTATGATAAAGCGGCTCAGGAATTGATCTCGAAATCGGCACGTTTGGCGTACCCGATCAGGGACGACATTCCGGTCATGTTGGAAGACGAGGCACGTGAGCTTAGAGACGAAGAACTTGAACGGCACAATTAGTCTCAAGATTCAAGATGGTGATCGGACACGTTCAAGGGGTGAGGCTTGTTTCAACTGATGTGCGGACGAAATTTCGGGCATCGGTGCGCTCAAATCTAGGAATCAATTTAGTCATTGACCGATATGCTATTTAAGGTCTATATACCAGCGCGCTACGGTTCGACTCGCCTGCCGGGCAAGGCCCTGCTTATGGTCCACGGCAAACCGATCATCCAACATGTGTACGACAATGCTATCGCGAGTGGCGCGCAGGCCGTTGTCATCGCGACTGACGATAATCGAATTGCCGAGATGGCGACAAGTTTCGGTGCGATCGTGGCGAAAACACGCAACACTCATGAATCTGGAACCGATCGGATCGCGGAGGCGGTTTCAAACAGAGACGAGCCCGCAGACACGATAATCGTCAATGTACAGGGCGACGAACCCTTACTGCCCGGCGCCGTGATGAGGCAAGTCGCCGCAATATTGGAATCTGATTCGAATGTCGACATCGCCAGTGTTTGCGAACCTATTTTGTCCGAGCGCGACGTCAATGATCCCAATATTGTGAAAGTTGTGCGTGCCGCTAGTCAGCGAGCATTATATTTCAGTCGCGCTGCGGTCCCGTTTTTGCGCGATAGCCGGTCGATGACATTTTCTGAGTATAGGCGCCACGTTGGAATCTACGCGTATCGCGCCAGCTACCTCAAGAAATTCGTCGCGACCCCGGTTGCGGAGCTAGAGCGACTCGAAAAGCTGGAGCAGTTACGCGCCTTAGCGAACGATGCAGTGATTAGTGTTGCAGACGCGGTCGCTGACTGCGGTGTCGGCGTCGATACTCAAGCGGATTATGAGCGGCTCCTTCAGGAGTGGGGTGAGACCCAATGAACACTCGATCTCCGTTGCGGGTAATTTTTGTCTGCACCGGAAACATTTGTCGCTCGCCGATCGCGGAGGGCCTCTTTAGAGCCCGCCTTGTCGCAGCAGGGTTCGACCAGCACGCGGTGATAGATTCGGCAGGAATGCATGCAATGGTTGACCAACCACCAGAGCCCTACGCTATCGAATTAGCGCAAGAATACGGGGCCGACATTAGCACCTTGCAGGCGCGTCAATTCGAACTAGCAGATTTCGAAAAATTCGATCATTTCATTGCGATGGATTTTGGTCATCTCGATTACCTCCAAGCAACGCATCCAGCGCAAAGCACGTTGAATATTAGCTTGCTGCTGGATGACGTGGGCGGATTTAAGAAACTTGAGGTGCCCGATCCCTATCGTCGTGACCGAGGTGAGTATGAGTTTTGCGCGCGCCTAATTAATATCGGTATCGGCCGACTAATGGAGCAACTTTGCTGACGCTCATCCCGGCACAATGCGATGCCCGACGTTAGCGCTCGCGGTAGCTTATTCGGCCTTTGCTGAGATCATAAGGGGTAAGCTCGACCGTAACGGTGTCGCCGGTCAGGATACGGATATAGTGCTTGCGCATCTTTCCGGAGATATGGGCAGTGACGATGTGGCCATTCTCAAGTTCGACCCGAAACATCGTATTGGGCAGCGTTTCCACCACCGTGCCCTGCATTTCAATATGTTCTTCTTTCGCCATGCGACCTCTTTATATTGCAATTGATCAAGAGCCGCTCGGCGGCTAATTCAGCGCGCCATTGTGCCTTATTGTGTGGAGAAGCGTAAAGCAGAGAAATTTTCCGCCTAATCAGGGCCGCCGGTGTGCAATTTAAATCGCATCTTTCGTATCGGTTCAACCCAAAATGCGTCACATCGCATCGAGCGATTGGGCTGCCCAATTGGATCTAAGCAGCGCGTGAAGATTCCTTTAGGGTGTGCCGTCGCGCCAAATACCATTCATGAAGTACTGGTGCGGAACGAACTCGGTTTTGTACGTCATTTTCCGACATTCTGCGATCCAATAACCGAGGTACAGCCACTGTAACCCTGCTAAGTGCGCGATCTCGATTTCTCGCAATATGGCGAATCGCCCGAGACCGAGTGACGACAAATCCGGGTCGAAAAACGTGTAGACGGCCGATAAACCATCATCAAGATGGTCGACAACGGCTACAGCGACGAGATCCTTGCCGCGATGAAACTCGTAAAATGTGGTGGAAGCCCAGTTCGCAGTAAGGAAATCCATATAGGTATCTGGATCAGGGTTTTCCATGCCGCCACCCGTGTGGCGCGCGCTAATGTAGCGGCAGTACAAGCGAAAATGCTCTGGATCGAACGCCGCCTCTCGGGGCGTAGTCCGGATATCTGCGTTTAGCTTTAAATTTCGACGATGCGCGCGCCGCGGCTTAAAATCTTCCACCGGGATGCGAATTGGGACGCAGGCTTCGCAAGCTGGACACTTCGGTCGGTAGACGTGACCGCCGCTACGTCTGAAGCCATGCTGTGACAAAAGTGAGTAGGTCGTGCGGTCCGGCCGGATACGAGGATCGACGAATAGGGTGACGGCCCGACGGTTCGGTAAGTAACCACAGTCATGCGGTGGCGTCGTAAAAAATCCTAGCGATTGCGCGCGCGGTGGTTCTGTCACGGCGTTGGTTCTTTTTGCCAAGCGAGTGCGCTAGGTTCAGCCGCGCAATGTTCGGCCAGCATACGGTCGAATTCGCTGCGTGAAATTGTTTTCGCGCCGAGTGAAACGAGATGGGGGTTGTGCACCTGGCAGTCAATCAATTGATATCCCCATTCATTCAGTCTCGCGACCAAGTTGACCATGGCCACTTTCGATGAATCCGTAACCCGACTAAACATTGATTCGCCAAAAAATACCTTGCCTATGGCGAGACCATAAAGTCCACCAACGAGTTCTTCGGCAAGCCAGCATTCTATCGAGTGGGCATGACCGTGACGATGAAGTGCTTCGTAAGCATCAATCATGGACTGCGTTACCCACGTACCGGCAGCGTCACGTCGTGGAGCCGCGCAACCACGAATAACTTCACCAAATGCTTCGTCGAAGGTTACAACAAACGGTTCCCGTTTGAGCGTTTTGCGTAGCGATCGAGAAACCTTGAGCCCGTCCGGGTGCAGAATCGATCGCGGATCCGGCGCCCACCATAAGATCGGTTGTCCATCCGAGAACCAGGGAAAGATTCCTTGCTTATAGGCTTCGAGTATTCGACCGACGGATAAATCGCCGCCGGCCGCGAGTAAACCATTCGGTTCCTCTAATGCGTGCTCGGTAGCCGGGAATTGATCCGCAAACCGTTCGTCTCGAACCCAATATAGTGGTGTATGCATTGCCGCAGGAGCTCAGGAAACCGTTCACTTATTCGTCGAACGCCAACTTCGGCGCAGCGCCATTCGGGCCCGCCGGGCGGCGGATCGCTGCAGCCCTTTGCGGCAATCTACCCGTTGATCTGAAAAATCTTGCACGGCGAATTAGCGCACGAAAAATTAGCCGGCGGTTCGTTAGGTAGAAATATGAATCGTATCATCGAAGCTCGGTTCTTGCTTATAAGCTTTGTGGCTCGAAATTTCATCGACGTAATGGTCTATATGTTGGCTCTCGCGTTCTAAGAATTCGGCAATTGCATCGCGAAACCGGGGATCCGCGATCCAATGCGCGGACCAAGTTTTTACCGGTTCGAATCCCCGCGTCATCTTGTGTTCACCTTGCGCGCCTGCGTCGAACCGAGCCAGTTTTTCTTCGATACAAAACTCAATGGTCTTGTAGTAGCACAATTCAAAATGCAGTTGTTTAAAGTGCTGTGAGCATCCCCAATGACGGCCGTATAACGTGTCTAGTCCGCGCATAGAAAATGAACCGGCTACGTATTCTCCCTCGTGCTTTCCGAGCACCAATAGCGGCGCGTCGGGCAGTGCTTGCGATAAATAGCGAAAGAACGACTCAGTGAGGCGGGGCTCGCCCCATTTGCGGTAAAACGTTGAGCAGTAAAACTCGTGAAACACATGCCAGTGTTCTGGCGTGATGGCGCCACCATGTAGAACCTCGATTTCGATTCCCGGCGCATTGGCGTCGCGCCGCTCACGTTTAATTTGTTTCCGGCGTTTTGAATTTAGGGCCTGGAGAAAATCGTCAAAAGAAGTGTAATCGCGGTTATACCAGTGATATTGGCAACCCGTGCGTACTAGAAGCTCATGTTCTTTGAATTGCTCAGCCTGCTCGAGAGTCGGAAATAAGCAATGCAGAGAAGATGCTTGATGTTCATTGAGGAGTTCTATCGCCACGTTCATGAGTACCGGCAACGCCACCGCAAGATCCTCGGCATTCGCGGCAAGTAATCGATTTCCCGTCGCCGGCGTGAACGGCACGGCCGAGACTAATTTCGGATAGTACTTTCCGCCAGCCCGCTCATAGGCATCCGCCCATGCCCAATCGAAAACAAACTCACCGTACGAATTGGTCCGTAAATACAACGGCATTGCACCGACTAAATTGCCGTCGGGTGCACGCAAGAGTAAGTGGGAACCGTACCAACCCTGTGGTTTCAAGCAATTGTGCAATTCCAATCCGTAGAGAAATTCGTGCGTCAAAAACGGATCGCCGCTTGGATTGAGTCGATTCCAGTGCGCGGGGTCGACGTCGGCGAGCGACGCAATGATGTCTACGTTCACAAGTTTTTAATCAACGGTGATTTGCGTGTCGGCGCCGATGGCGCGCTTCAAGGCTTGCTTGGAATTCCTCAATGAAAATTCTGCTTGACGGTACTGCCCATTTTCGATCGTGTAGCGAAAAGTCACGTTGTTGCCGTTCATAAATCGATGCAGCACTAGGGAGTGAATGGCTTTATCACTGATCCGGCCGAGTGTGATTGTCGCAGCCTTAGCCTCGATCGTACATTGAGTGCCGGCCTCATAGTGATGCAACGGCACGCGATTGTCGATTTGGAACGTTGGGCAACTCGACCTCGCGAGCGTCTCGAATCCGGCGCCGAGTTGCAGACGAAGATAGACGCTGTTGCGATCATCGAGAAAGATCTCGGTCCGTTGCCGACCAGAATTTTCACTGTATGCGGTAACGACGGATCCCGCATCATCCCCTTCTGATACCGACCACGTGGCGAACACAGTCGACGAGCAGCACACGCAACTTAGTAATAAGACAATTCGGTGGATCATCGTAACTACCAATTGCGCACTACGCGGCAAGCCACAAGGGAGTCCACTCGGAGGTAAGTTTCGCTGAGATCGAGCGATTGTCAAACGTCGCCATTCGCACTTAAATCAGAATGCCGACCGTAGCGACACGTTGCATGCGAAGCGCCGTACCATGGCGGGTTATCTCAAGGGACGCGAGCGGCCATTGCCATTTCATTTTCGTCGGCCTCATCATGAATGCGGTCGCAAAATCCTAACATAACTAGGCGAGGGCATGGATCCGTTCGCCGAAGGCGCATTTTAGCCGATCGCCGCAGTTCGCGAAGATCAGCTTTTCGGCGAGTCTTGCGAGCCGGTGTACACCGGGAATGGCGAAATTGTGCCGCCGGAGTCTGTCGCGTCAGTAATCTTCGGATGTCCGGTTTTTTCTACTTCGTCGATCCGGATCATTGAATGCATCGGAATATAGGTACGCTGGACGCCATTGAATTCGGACTTGAGATTCTCTTCAGAAGGATCGACAACCACCGACGATTTCTCGCCAAATACGAGCTCCTCGATTTCGATGAAACCGAACAGTCCGCTCTGGTGCACTTTCCGGGCGTAGATTTCGTAAACTTTTCCTTGATTATGAAACGTTAC
>JBLFWZ010000225.1:0-7530 GCA_047611905.1 Gammaproteobacteria bacterium
CGTTGTGCCGACACCTTCAGAGCCGGAGTAAAACTCGTACACAATGGGTCCCCACCAGTCGAGCATGGCAGCCTTGGTTTCAACCGGACACGGCGCCGACGCATGCAAGGCAAAACGGTGGCTGTCCAATCGGTATTTGTGCCGTAGAGATTCTTCGAGCCGCAGCAGCCGCACGAACATGGTCGGCACCCACTGGCTATGGGTTATGTGATATCGCTCAATCAGCGCGAGTGCGTTTTCGGGGTCGAAGCGTTTCATCACGATGCACGTACCGCCGAATGCCATCGTCGCCATCGTAAAACCAATCGGTGCGGCATGGTAAAGCGGCGCCGGCGACAGATAAATCGTGTCGGCATCGAACGTGTAACGCGCGCGAAATTCTTCATATCGCGGCGCGCAGAAATCTATCGACTTGCCGGTTAACGGGTGTCGAATTCCTTTTGGGTACCCGGTGGTACCCGACGAGTAGAGCATGGCACTGCCAGTGGTTTCATCGTTAATTGGATCGGTGGGCGCTAGCGCCACAAGATCCTCGAGGCGCTGATAGCCGTCGATGTCCCCGCCGAGCGACAGCAATTGTGTGCTAGCCGGTAACAGTCCGCCAAGTTTGACGGCGAGTTCTCGGAAAGTCGCGGACGCTACGAAAACTTTAGCCTCGCAGTTCGCCACGATGTAGGCGATCTCGTTCTCGGTTAGATGCGTGCTGATAGCGGTGTAATGAAGGCCTGAGCGTCGTGCGGCCCAGCAAATCTCAAAGAAGCCGCGGCGGTTCTCGATCAGAAACGCAATTCCGGTATCGACCTCGAGGCCAAGTTTTCGAAAGACATGTGCAAGCTGGTTGGATTTCTCATCAAGTTCACGATAGGTCACGGCCACGTTATCGTCAGGGATCACGTAGGCGAGCTTATCCGGAGTCGCGCGTGCATGATTTTTCGGATGGAACACGATAGGCATATCAGCTACCAAATTGTTGTTGCTTCAATATATACCGACCAGTGTATAAAAATATAACGCTGTTCCCCTAGAGTTCGATCTGAAACCAGACAACTTTATGGGAGAAAGATCCTGGGGCCTGGAAAAAGCCGCTCGGTGTTGCGCTTAAGCTCATTGGTAGCAGCTCCTCATTACCGAGCGGTTTAACTTCTGATTTCGGGGATGTGATGTTTTATCGCGGTCACTGGTGACCATTTTTAGTCGGCAATTGGTTGTTTTTAATGCAAAGAAAATGACAGGGAGCCGCTAGTACGCCGAAGATGTTGCCGGCTTGGTAGACTTACTTAATCACTCGTACAGAGCATTCGCCCCGGACGTATTTTTCTGTGCGAATCTCGCCGACGGATTTTCAACGACGAACAACTATTCGAAGAAGCCGGCAATAGAATGCTTCCGCCGAGAGTCAACGGAAGTTCTTGGTGCGTGCGCAGGGAAACACGGTACCATTGCGGCAAGCAGTTCCGTTTCGGATACCTCCGGAAATTTCATGGATTCGTTTCCCATGCGGCGGGTGATGTGATCACGGATTCGGCGTGAGCCCGATCCCCGAAAGTCCGGAAACTGTTCGACGCATTTGTCGCGCGCCCACACGCGCGAACGATCCGTACCACGCTCGAGGAAGCAGGAAGAATGCGCCAGACTGATAATATTATCCCGATGATCGCAGCACACCGCTTGCTAAAGGTGCTGAAATTGGCAGCAGAAATCTTGGATTGCTGAATCTAAACGATTAAGCTGGAACCTATCTCGTTCTTGCCAGGAGAATTTTATATGGCCCTTTATAGCGACAGCCCGCACCCACCGTCTGCGGCGATCGAGGTGCTTCACAGCGACGAAATAAAATCATTTGCGCGCGCGGGAACCTGGGGCAGTGCCGCGCAACGCAGCGCAGTAGTTGCCACGGCTCGAAAGCATTGGGTGGAAGCTGGCCTACAGCGATCGAGTGGAGATGAAGAACTCGCGGACGGTGTAAAACTTCCGGAACCCGTTCTGCGCTTGATCCGCGAAGTAGCCTTCGGCGGCATCGGCGTCGATCGGCAATTTTGCCAACAAATCCAGTCTGAAGGCGTCACCGAAGGGGCTTACGTCGAGATCGTCTCGCTTGTTTCACGACTCTCGAATCTTGATGTGTTCGCCCGCGGCCTCGGTATTGCGCCGCGGCCGCTCGCCGCCCCAGTCGAGGATAAAGCGCCGTCGTTAAAGCGACCCGCCGAGGCGACTGGCGAAGGATTCTTCACTGCATCCGTTCCAAACGCGCCGGCTGGCGGCGCGGTCGCCGAATCGCTCTATCGTAACTATCGGGCGATCAACCTTTTTCGTGCAGTGAGCTTAGTGCCAGACGAAGCACGACATGTCATTGCTTTGATCGAACAACAGTATTTTCCGGGCTCCAAGTTGATGGATTTAAGCTACGACAATGGACACGCTTTGTCGCGAGCGCAAGTTGAAGTTGTCGCCACCAAGGTCTCTGAACATAATCAGTGTTTTTACTGAACAACTGCACACGCATTCATGCTCCGTGAGAGCGGCAAGATGTCAGGCCAGACTTATAAGCTTGCAGGTGCTATCAACCCAAGTATCGACAGTGGTGTTGAAAATGGGCAGGAGTTGGTGAAGTTCGCCGATGCTATCACCGGTGTTGACGGCGATACTCTCAACGTCGCCAGAGAGGCCTTAGTTAGTAAAATGGGTACACCGGCAATAATTACCGCATCAATCATCGCGGCAAATTTCAGTATGCTCGACCGCATCGCGAACGCCATCGGCATCAGTCTCGATGACATGATGGTGAAGCCGTCGGCCGATATTCGTGAACTGTTGGGCATCAATAATTTCCCTTCTGCGGCGAATACGCTCGGATAGGATCTTCTCTGCCCTAGCGTGAACGTCACGCGTGAGCAAAATCGAAACTCGGTAAGAGCGTGCTTGAGTACGCTCGACCCGACCAAAACAAAACTTTGAGATGCGATATTCCGACGCCAGAGCGGTCGTGTTGTGCGCGTTTCGTAAAAGATGACCGGCAACGACCTTTGTGCGCAGTTATTGTTTAGCGAAGTACGTCGGCGATACGTCTGTGGCGAAGGTAGAAAGCAAGACCTGACACCTAGGTCTTGCGATGTAAGCCGGCCGCGGTTGCGATCACACGAGCGGCGTCATGTGTTGTTCTTGTGCACCAAGTAACGCGCGTCCGTAGATCTCCTGCTTGAGTCCGGGTACGGACAAGCCGTGGCGACTCGCAATATGGAAGTCGCGCCAAATACGTTGCATCGGGTTAGTCAGGGCGAAGGCGCCGGCGCCATACACGTCCAACAGGAGATCCAGCGCCTCACGACACATCTGGTGGCCCATCGCAGCTCGCATCGCGAATGTGCCGCGCTCGATGCCGGAGAATGACTGAGCGGTACGGGCTTGGCGGTCGATCGCATCGGCGGTCGCGCGCGCCTGCTCGAGTGTGGTGTCGATCAACCACGCGGCCTTCGCCATCGCGAACTGAGTGGCCGGTGCCTTGGTTGTGTCGTGATAAAAGGTATACGTCATTGGTTTCGGCTTGGTCATGATGCGTGCGAGTGTGAGATCCAATGCCGCCTTGGCGAGGCCGACGCAAGGCACGAGTGTCGCAAGATGGAATACCGCGCCGATGTCCATTTGGTACATGGATTCGCTCTTGTGCGGCGTGGGAAATCTATTGGCGAGCATGTCGGACATCAACATGGTGTGTTCGTCGGGGATAAACACGTCCTCCACCACAATCGTGTTGCTACCGGTAGCCGCCATTCCCGTGACATGCCAAGTATCCTTAATTTCTACACCGTCGTTTGAAATAAGGCCGAGGATGTTATCGACTGGTATGCCGTCCTCAGCGATCTTTGGAAACGCGATCAGCGACCACTTCGCGAACGTACTGCCGGACGTGTACGGCCATTCGCCGCTGACCTTGATGCCGCCATCGACGTAGCTCGCGGTCCATCCAGGGTTGGGAGTCAATGGTGTTCCAACCTTTGCCTTTGGGCCGTTCGCCCAAACCGTGTCCTGCACGCTTTGGCTCATCTGTCCGATATGCCAATCGCTATGGTTGGTGATGAAAGACAACCACGCGGACGATCCGCACACAGCGGCAAGCTTGATGGTCGCCTCCACATAGGTGCGGTAACCAGCCTCGTAGCCCCCGAATCGCCGCGGCACAAAGAGCCGTAATGCGCCAGATTCGATTAGCGCATCGACGCTTTCGGGGGCGAGATCGCGGTCCGTCTCCGCCTGCACAGCGTTGCGTTCGAGACCAGGCAAAATCGCGTCGATGCGGGAGAGTAGTTCGGCTCGGGTCGCGGCGAGATCGGGCGAGTTCTCCGCACCTTGCAGGACGTTGGGCTTAGTCATGATCGTCCGTTCCTCTTTAAATCCGGTTTATCGAATCCCTTAAGAAGTCTCATAGTATTGGTGCTGATTTCTAATGGCTACCACCAAGAAACCGAGGCCGGCAATTTAACATTCGACGATGAATACGAATCGCATGCGGGAGTTGGGCAAATAGTCCTCGAAGATCGACGTGTATCTGTATCGAAGTTCGCCATCGCAGCTTTGGCGGCCGTCACTAACAAAGCATCTAGAAATGGATGCTGCCTTCGAGCGCATTGAATCTGTAGACCGCGGTATTCAACGTGCTACATGTCTCTGTCGTTATCGAACATACCTAGCGCGGTGGCGTTAATTCCGAAGTTGCGGCGCACCTAATTCACGCTGTCCGATCAACAATGTCGTCAGCCGGTAGCGTGCAACAAGCTGGAATTTCGGGGACAGGGAATTTCGGGGACAGTATATTTAATTCTCCGAATTTCGGGGACAGTATATTTAATTCTCCGGAGCGCGGAAGGTTTGCAATCCAGCACACGGTATTAAATATACTGTCCCCGAAATTCGAAATTCTGTCCCCGAAATTCTAGAGATCGTTCGATTGGACCTTGTATAGTTACTTAGAATTAATTTCGAGCACAAAGCGAGACCAGAGCGATGGCAGATCACGTTAGAGGCGACGGCGGCATCCCGCCCAGAGACGCAAGTAAAAGCGGATTAACACGGGTGATGACGCTAGGTGGGGCTTACGGCACGCGCAACTATACGGTCAAAGGTCTGCGCGATCAGAAGGGCAAGCGCGTTCTCGTCGAAACGCTGCCGTTTTCACCCGAAGAAGCCGCTGCTGCGGAACAAGCCGGAATCGACACCCTGAAAGTGCGTTTCGATCCTACCCAACCCGAGCTGGCAATTGCTATCCGGAAAGCCGCGCCAAATACCTTCATGGCGTTTTCGGTGCCCCTCGTTGCAGCGGCCAGCCCAGAGGAAGCAGTGAGACTCGGTTATGAAGCAATGAAGCTCGGCGCCGATGCGATCATGTGCCAATGGAGCCCGCGCTTCATCGAAGCTGCGGCCGAAGCTGGAATTCCGGTACAAGGTCATGCCGGACTTGTACCGCGTAAAAGCACCTGGACGGGCGGGTTGCGCGCCGTCGGCAAAACGCTCGACGAAGCGATGTGGATCTACGAGGAAATTAAGACGATGGAACGGGCCGGCGCCTACGCGGTCGAGGTTGAAGTCGTTCCGGAAGAATTGCTCGCCGAGATCAGCAAGCGCACGAGCTTGCTCACATCATCCATCGGCGGCGGCAGTGGCGGCGACATCCAATTCCTCTTTGCCGAAGATATTCTCGGCAACAATCCACCGCCTTATCCGCGTCACTCAAAGCAGTACCGAAACATGTACAAGATGAAAGAAGAGATGCAACTTGAAAGGATCGCCGGCTTCACTGAATTCGTCCACGATGTTCAGAATAAGAAGTTCCCGGCGAGCGAACATATCATCAAGGCGCCGGATGATCTAATCGCGCAATTTCTGGAAAACGTGGATAGTGGCTCCGCGCCATCGACTTAGCCGAAACAAATGATCTTGGTAGCGCCGACTTACCCTTCCCCATTGCATATTGCGAAAGCGACATAGGCCCCTTCACCAGTGAGAATGTGTTTGTGTGCGGGCAATGAATGCTTAGGGGACAGTACATTTAACTCCCCGGAGCTCGACCGGTTTGCGATCCCGCGCAAGTTATTAAATATACTGTCCCCGAAATTATGGGAGTAAAAGAAACTGCCCCCGGAAGTCCGGCGGCATTCCTTAACAACGCGCGACTCATTAGATCATGTCGAGATGCATCCGCCCAATCGTTCGTTACCGCTGCCGGCTGAAGCTAGACCAGCGCAAGACATTCAGACCGATCACTCACAACAGGAACCGACATGACTGAAAAATGGCGCGGACTATACGAGTTTTTAGGGCTGGCGATGCTAGCCGCATCGCTCGTGTTCGTAGCGTATCAAATGCAACAAGATCGAAAGATCGCGATAGCGGAATTAAATACAACGCAGCTAGAGATGTACGCCTCGCGTATGACTGCGGGGCTAGGCAGTGACGCGTATCTCGCTATGCACTACAAATTTTGGGCGACTAAAGCGTGGGACCCTGGCGAGCTGAGTGAACTTGAAATTGCCGCTACCGAAATGGATGCATTGCTATGGTTAACCTATGGCGAGATGACTTACGAAAACTATCGAGAAGGACTGGTCACGGAAGAGTCGTGGTTAGAGTTTGAACAAGAAATTACAGTCTTGTTGAGCGTTCCAGCCTATCGTGCAGTTTTCGAAAAGTTATGGAAACAGGCACCAAGCGATTTTACCCGAGTCGCCGATGAGGTACTTAACGTTAAATAACGGAAAGTGGATTTAAGCCGCACGGAACTGCGGACAATATACGTAATTCAACGTGGTGGATTCGGATATCGATAGGAATTTCGGGGATCGTATATTTAGTTCCCCGGAGCGCGGAAGCTTTGCAATCCAACGCAAGGTATTAAATATACTGTCCCCGAATTTATTTGAATTACGTAAACTGCCTCTGATTCAACCTAATTCGCTCAGGCAACCTCGACTAATGGCGGCGGTGGCGGTTTCTGCACCACGTAGTCGCAGCGCTTAATATCGTCCAAGGTCCACATGCGTTTCATGTCTAGGCTTGGCTGCGCGATGAGTGTCTTGCCGTCTTCACGGACGAATCCCATATCGCGCGTCACATCAGATAGCTCATACCCATCGTAACGATCGAGGAAGCTTTGGAAGCCTTGGTAGTGCTGTGGTTCGTTGAAAAATATTTCCTGGCATCCTTCCGAGCAAAAAATGAATCGCTTGCCTTCGTGCATGCACGAACGACCGGTGTTCGCTGTGGGCAATGGAAATATCGTCGGTAATTGGCACACTTGGCAAAAATTCGGTAAGCCGCCCAATTCTTTCAGGATCAAAGCCTGGTCGCGAGGATCGGTGCAGGCGTTATACGCTTCCCAAAAGCTGCCGTAGTTGGCGTACCAACCTGGATATTTTTTCTCGAACCACTCCATGTCGGCGCCGGTCATACCATCGTAACGATGGAAGAAAACCGGCCAAGCACCGAACAAATATATTGCCGCAGAGTGCGAAAGATGATCCTGATCGGCGATCATTCGAT